>QHZR01000612.1 GCA_003224755.1 Acidobacteriota bacterium | reverse complement strand
AAACCGTGCGAATATTCCAACTCCGTTAAGCGGTTGGCCACTTCTCAATTTTGCGGCAATCGTGGCTGGATCATCCCTTACGTAGAGGTACTGCGAAATGTTCTCGATCGTACCCCAGGTAGTTCGCTTGTGATTAATCGTGAACTTTTCATTCGCAGGATTGCCCAGAAGAAGGCCAACCGCGCTTGGAATCTGCGCGAGGGACAATGAACCAAAAGGTGACTCTAGGTCGATCTTTGGCTTGTTGGTCCAATTGTACTGCGGCTCGAACTGGCCCGGCAGACCGCCGACCGTGTAGGAAAATATCCACCCGGTGTAGAGGTTTACCGTGTCAAAGGCGTGAGCGGCGAAGTTGTTTGCCTGCGTATTCGGATCAAACACTCCTCCAGCAATGGTTAACCATTTGGTTGGCGTCCAGACTCCAGCCGCCGCAATCGTATCCGTATTGTAGAAAGTAAGCGCGATCGGGTTCTTGTTGAAATTCAGGTTCGCAAAATAGTATTTCGCGCTGTCGCCGAACAGTGTTTGGTCGGCGATGTCGAGGATCGCCAGCTTGCCTAACAGAAGACTGAATTTCGGCGTCAGCGCCTGAACCAGAAAGTATTCCGTCGGATAAATATCGCGGTCGAAGAACGGACCGGGAAACGCGAGGCCCGTGTTCTGCGGTGTCGAGGAACCGGCCGTAAAAGTATTTTTCGCCGAGGCTCCAAATCGGGAATCCACAGTAAAGTGGAAGACGCCGCCCGGCCAGAGCCCTGCGCGTCCCGTGTCGATGTTAATAGAAAGCTGAATATTCTCGACGAAAGAACTGCCGGTTTTGAGACCGCCTGAGGCCACATCCTGGTAGGCGCTCGTTGAGTATAGATCAAAGAAAATGCCATGCTCCGCCAGGCTTGTTCGAAAGCCGCCCCAATCACCAGTCACTTGCGTATTTTGCCAAAAGTCGCCGACAACGGTCCCGGGCAATCCGAATACAGGTCCGTTGTTAAAGAAGGGTAAAAGAACGGGGGAAAGATTGGCGATGGAGGCCTTGTCCGTTTGGACGGGTCCCCAGTCGGGCGCAGCCTGCGCAGTCCCCGGTGGCTCACCACTGGCATCAATGTGACGAAAGCCTGCGAAATTCTCGGTGGCAATTGCCGAAGCGGACCAGAGCAAAGAAATGGCCAGAATGCACGGCGCCGGATGGTTCACATTGCGCCGCGACTTCATCGATTGGTTCGGCGGCGTCATAGAACCCCCCGATCGTACTAGTCAGTCACCGGATCTCATTTCTGCTTGGTTCATGGCATGAGAGGATCCGTGAAGAATTCCACCCGATTATGACGGCATGACAATTTCGCGCAGAATCCGATTGTGGTCGTAGGGCGGGTAGCGCAAGCCACCGATGTCGATTTTCGTGCTATGCGACAAGACTCCGCGCGCGTTTGAGTATGCGCGGAATCCCCATTCACCATGATATTTGCCCATCCCGGAGTTTCCCACGCCGCCAAATGGCAAATCGTGAATCGTCGGCTGAAGGGTGCAGTCGTTAACATCGGCATCGCCCGAACTCGTCGAGCTCAGGATTTGTTCGGTCACAGAGCTGTCCTCGGAGAACAAATACAGACCCAAAGGGCTGGGACGTGCGTTCACAAACTGGATCACCTCCTGAACGCTATCGACTTCCAGGACTGGCAAGATCGGGCCGAAGACTTCCTCCTGCATCGCCGGTGAGTCCGGTGAAACGTTTGTCAGTATCGTTGGCGCGATGAAGCGATCGTTCCGGTCTTGCTGACCGCCGTGAAAAATCGTTCCACTGTCGAGAAGCTTTACCAGGCGATCGAAATGATGAGTGCTGACGATCCGGCCGAGATCAGGACTGTTTTGCGGATCGTCGCCATAGAACTCGACCAGCGTCTCCTTGAGGCATTTGAGAAATTCCGCGGCGACATCCTTGAAGGCGAGAACGTAGTCCGGTGCGGTGCACGTTTGGCCGGTGTTGAACCAACGACCAAACGCAATCCGGCGGGCGGCAACTCGCAGGTTCGCGGAAGAGTGAACAATCGTCGGATTTTTGCCGCCGAGCTCGAGCACGACCGGTGTCAGGTTCTTTGCCGCAGCGGTCATGACGATCTTCGCGACTGAGGTTCCGCCAGTGAAGAAGATGTGATCCCACTGCTGTTCCAGCAGCGCGGTGGTCTCGGGAACCGCGCCGAGCACAACGGAAAACGCCTTGCGGTCCAGGTATTCCGGAAGGAAGCGCGCGATCGCTTCGCCGGTCGCAGGCGAGACTTCTGAAGGTTTGATGACAGCGCAGTTACCCGCGGAAATCGCTGCGACTAACGGCGACAATGTCAACATTAGAGGATAATTCCATGTCCCGATGATCAACCCGACTCCGAGAGGATCGAATCGCACTTCCGCGTGTGATGGCGCCAACTGATAGGGTGTGCTTAACGGAACCGGCTTCATCCAACGCCGTAAATGAGAAAGCACGTGATCGATCTCACTAGTCATGAATTTCACATCGACGAAGTCAGCTTCGATGCGATTTCTGCGAAGATCGGACCACAATGCCGCGTAAAAGTCCTCCGCGTGATCTTTCATCATCGAGTGCAAGGCGCGCAGTTGGCTTTCTCGCCATTCCGCCGAACGAGTTACGCCGGACAAGAAGTAGGCGCGGTGATCGGCGACGAGCTTGCCGAAATCAAGCGAGCCCTTGCTTGATCCTGGCACGACCGTGTTCGTGCTACTTGTGGTTGTCGGTTGCTTCGGTTGCGACTCTAAAATTGCGTCTGACATAGATTTCTCCTGGTTCAGGATGTTTTCGTTAGGCTTCTCCGTACAATTCCTTTAAGCGGGTGTGCGCGAAAGCGAGACCCTTGGGCATATCCATTCGTCCGCCGATGACCTCGATGTATGCGCCCGATTTACTTTCGCGGGCTGCTTTCAGTGCGGCATCGAGCTCACCGAGTGTCTCGACACGCGCCGTGAACCAGTCGGTGCATCCGAGAGCGCGCGGAACATCTGCGTAACGCCATTTTGCCAGATCGTTGTAGGACCAATCTGGGTTTGGCTCCAGCGCCCGCTCCACCATGTAGCCATCGTTGTTGAGACAAAGGATGATGGGATTAGCTCCATAGCGGCCCATATTTCCGATCTCATTCGCGGTCAATTGGTGAGAACCTTCTCCGGTGATGAGAATTGTTTTCCGTTTGGGATCGGCGAGTGCTATCCCGAAGCTCGCTCCCGTGGCCCACCCAATGGAGCCCCATAGCATTTGGATGTGGACCTGCACATCATCTGGAAGCGTCAGTGGCGGAACTCCGAAGCTCGAACTCCCGCTTTCCAAAACAACGTTGTCGCCCGATCGGACAAACGCCGCGTAACGAGGGTAGAGCGCATCCATCGTGATC
>QHZR01000092.1 GCA_003224755.1 Acidobacteriota bacterium | reverse complement strand
CTCCCAAGGAAACCGGTGGCGCCTGTGACAAAGGCAAGCATGAGAAAGACTCAAAAGTTCGCGTTATTGTGCGAACACTAGATTCGGCTTACCCAATATTCAGGCCTTCGGCTTCCGTGCGCAACAGCCCACACAGTGACCACAGAATTTGCGTGTGAATAGATAATAGATAATGACGAAAGGAAATCGCCAAAGAAGAAACCGCCTCGTCCCGGCCCTTCCTATCGGCCAACGCTCGGGAGCTCAGAAATTATTTTGCCCGCTCGATTGATCTCGTTGATGAAATCCAAGGCGGCTTTGGGATTGCGTTTCTGATACCAGGCGAGCGCCTGCCTAACATCCGCAGCCGCACCTTCGTGGTATACGACTCGACTATCGCTCATTCAGCGTGTCGAGAAGCTACGCCTCAGCTCTTCCCAGGGGACAGTCACTGCTCGCCCGGCCTCCAAATCCTTCATGCGGCGGGCGACCTCCTTGTCCCATGCTTCTTCAACGGAATCCTGCGCAGGTTCAATGCTGTCGAGAAGAGTGTTGGCCAGCGCAGCTCGCTCCTCCGCGGGAAGCGATAACGCGCGATTTAGGAGATCCGAGACCTCGGGACTCATGACGTAATTCTACTCTTTGGACAGCATCACGATTTCTCGGGCATCGCCTTCCTCGGGTGGTGAGCACGGTTAGGCGGGAAGAATAGGCGAGGCATTGCTCGAGCCTATTGACCATTATCCTGCCGCTGATTGGACTACGGTGTGAGCCGACCTGGGAATGTTCCGTGCTAATGTCCCAGCAGTGCAGTAAAAATCGAGAATTTTCGCCGTATCGTCAACCCCTCTGGCCTCGATTGACGAACTGATTCGTGGAGTCGAAAAACTATGGCAAGATTTCTTTACCTCTTCCTCCAGAAGCTTTGCCCGCATCGCTTCTCCTGGCCACACAGCGTTCACGGACAGGACTATCAGGTGTGCGTCATTTGTGGGACGGCTTACGAATACGACTGGACAACCATGCGGCGAGTGCGCCGGCTGACAATACCCTTATCTGGTTACGCGGAGTACAGGGGCTAGTTGGGGTGAATTGGAATCAATCGTTGGCCGGTTCCTAGCCCTCATTCATCATCGGGAGGCTGCCTAGCCTTTCACTGTACAGCTTCGAACACCGCAAAGAGCCTGCCCTGAGCGGAGTCGAAGGGATGGGGCCAACCTGCCGTTTTCTATGGCGCTCACAGGAAATTACATACCAGGAGCCTTCCGCGAAGATGTAGGCCATCAGAAAGTCTATTTCCTCAATTCGAAAATGAGATAAATTAAAAGGTGGGCCACCTAGTAGAACGACTTGTAGGTGACCCAGCATATATGGACTGGCGCGGTGGCGGCCCATCTCGGAATTGGCGCGGGAGGACGATGCATTTCCCCTTCCGGCTGCGGACTCAGTATTTGGTAGGAGAAAATCGTGCAACGTCTTTGTCGGATTGTTGTCATTTTGGGTGCGGTCTCATTCAGCCCGCTCTTCGCCCAGTTTCCGGTCAACCTCACGCCCACAACCACGGTCGTCAAAGAAACCGTCAACAATACTTCCGCTTCGGGCACATACAGCAACCCCAGCGTGGGTACGACCATTGGCAATGTCAGTAAATTGCCGCTTTCGCAACTGCTGCCCGGATTTCATGGAAAAATCTATGCCAGTGTGGTGTTGTTTTGGGGAAGCGGCAGCGGCAAGCATATTAACGTTGGTTATAGCGCCGCGGATCCAGCGCAGGTTGACCGCCAGATTAAGGACATAATCAGCCGCGGTATGAATGGAGCCATACTCGACTGGTATGGACCAAACACATGGCAAGAGAAAGCCGCGGAGGTATGGCTCCAGGAAGTTGCTAAATTTCCTGGCTTCGAATTGGCCATTCAAGAGGACCACAATTCACTCACGCTCAATGGGTGCAAGACCTCGGCCTGCGCACAGAAAGCCCTGATTAGCGACCTTAACTACGTGGCCGCGCACTACTTTGGCAGCAGTCACTACGTTCGCATTAATGGCCGTCCTCTGCTTACAACTTTTGACGTTAATTGGAACTACCCGGATCCCTCTGCCGTCTTGTTCCCGGACGACGCTATTTTTATTGATTGGAAGACGGTGCGCGCCTCGATCGCGGGCAATCCGCTGATTCTTGAGCGAGGTCCGCTTGCACAAACCGAAGCTGGCGTCATGGCAGACGGCGCTTTTGCTTGGGTCGGCAGAAACAAGCTTGACCCCGCGGATGAATACCTGCAATACATCACTGATTTCGACACGACTGCATTGGCAAATCCGAATCAGGTAACACTGGGGTCGGTCTATAAAGGTTTCGACGATGCAGCGGCACCCTGGGGATCGGGCCGCCGCCTCGATGAGCATTGCGGCAAGCTGTGGATTGATACTTTCGCCGCCAACGTCCGCGCGCTGGGCAGCCAGATAGATCAGCTCAGCGCGTTCCAGGCAGTCACCTGGAATGACTACGAAGAAGCTACGAACCTGGAAACAGGAGTAGAGAATTGCCTGAGCGTCAGCGCGGCAGTGAGCGGATCCAAATTGAATTGGAAAATCTCACCCAACACTACCGACAGCGCTGCTACTTTGTCGATGTTCGTGGTGTACATCTCTAAGGATGGAAAGAATCTCGCGCAGCTGAGGGTGCTTCCCACCAGCGCGCGCACCCTCGACTTAACGCAATATGCTCTTCCCGCGGGAAACTACAAGCTGTTCGTGAAGGCGCGCGGCCAGCCTTCAGTACACAACCATCTGAGCGGAGGCGTGTCTTTCCCCGTATATTCCACGCTAAAAGTCACTTCACCTGCGAGTAATCAATCTGTGAGTAATCCAGTTGCTTTCAGCGCCACAGCCAGTTCTAAACTCGGAGTCAGCTCCATCGTGCTCAGTCTCGATGGTGCTCCTGTCTATACCAGCCATTCGAACACACTCAATACCTCGTTACATCTGGCTCTCGGCCCTCATCGCTATCTCTACACTGTTTGGGACAAGGCGGGTCACTCCACTAAAGAAGGCGGAACAATCACGGTGAACTAGGAAAGGCAGGCTGGCCCAGCATTTCAGTTTTTGCGCTACCAAATTGAGGCTCCCCCACCTTTACAGTTTTCGAAGACTGGAGATTTGGACCGCATCGCTTCTCCTGGCCACATAGCGTTCACAGGCGGGACTATCAGGTTTGCGTCATCATGCGGAGTATCAGAAGGCTGGCCGCGCCTTCACAGGAGTTGGCGAAGTGAGGCACGGCCCCGCTCAAACCAAAGCGGGCTTGGGCTGGCAAGTTGTCGCTTCGCACTACAGTATTCCCGCCAACCATTAAGCGGAAGCACCCGAAAGAAGGCTTGTCGGACCGGGCGGCGATACTTTGACGCAACATTCCCCGTTGCACTGATTGACCGGGTTTGATTACCGGTTGTTGTCGCTCCCTCGTCGGATTTCTCGTGAAAACCCTCTGGTGCTCACGTCATCTAAGACCAATGCCTGGACAGTCTGGCCTTAGCACCTGAGTAATCTCCTCAGCTCGTGCGGTTGCGGCGCAATATTGGATATGCGGGTCTGGCGAGAACACGTGGCAGCGGCTGTGCTCTTGGGGGCATCCGCGCTGCCGTCAATTTTGGCCCAGAAGACTGCGGCCCAGACGACTGGGACACAGGCGACTAGCGCGCAGGCACCGGTGAAGGAAGCCCAGCGCGCACACGTCACTCGTTCCCATGCGCCCGCCACGTTGACACAGGATGAGGGCCTATCGGTGATTGCGGCGGCGCTCGATTCGCGAGCCCACGGCAGCCGCCGGATTGATTGTTCGCATCTGGTGCACGCGATTTATGACGAGGCTGGGTTCAGTTATCCCTATGCGAGTTCTTCCGACCTGTATCAAGGAACGGATGAGTTCCGGCGCGTGAAGCATCCGCAGCCAGGAGACCTGGTGGTTTGGAGCGGGCATGTGGGAATTGTGGTCAACCCAGTGCAGCGCGCCTTCTTCAGCACGCTGAGTCACGGTCCCGGAATTGATTCCTACGACGCGGAGTATTGGAAAGATAGAGGCCCGGTCAGGTTTTACCGGTACATCAAAAAGAAACAGCGGACAGACCACATCAAACCTGAGTAGGTGCGAGCCACTGTTTCAGACCATCGCGGCCCGTCAAAAAAAATCCAGCATTGGCTTGGCTGTAGCTGCTGCACCGGGGCACGAAGAAAATCCCAAAGTGTCGCACACAGTTCGCAGCAGATTCTCATGGTGATAAAGCGTTTGTGATTTGAAGTTGCGTTTCACGTTGGGGCCGATTACAAGCGTGGCCACCCGCCCGCCGCAACCGGTCGAGACGGAGGAACTGCAGCGATCATCGGTGTGCAGCGTGCCCTCATCCCAAGCGATGAATAGGAGCCCGTCGCCGCCGCTTTGGAACTCCGGCTGTGCCAGTATTTTCGGGACCTGTTTCGAGAGCCATGCATCCGCCTGGGAGCGCGTTCCATCGTGCCCGTCATGTTGCAAGTTGGGAGTGATGTAAATGTAGTTGGGCGTGGAGTTGTTCGCCATGTCGGTCGCAAGGTGGGCGTAGGGGACGCTGTTCAGCTTTTGGCCAGCGGCGCAAACATCGGTGAAGTCAATCAGCGGGTTATGTCTGCGAACATAGTTGGCCCAACTACGTCCAGTGAAGCCGGCGTAGGGCAAGTCTTCCTGGTAACTTTTCCAGGTCAGTCCATTAAATAGCAAGTGCCGGACGACGTTGTCCACATTGAAGCATGAGGTCGTGCTGTTATTGGTGGTCACGTCTTTCCCTGCCACGAGGCGCATTAGCGCTGGAAGGGAGCTGTGCCGGTCCGCGTAATATTGGGTCGCCAGGCCGTATTTACTTGCGAGCGAATTGTAGTACGGCATGGAAGAGCTTCCGATGACCTTTTCATAGCTATGGTTTTCCTCAGTAATGATCCAAACATGTCTGGAACGCGGGATGGCGGTGGTGGAGGCGACATGAATGGTGATCGCCTGCTTCGAAGTCCATCCGCATTTGTCCCAGTGCTGCACCACGACGTTGTAGTGCCCGGGCTTCATAGTCAATTTGGTGTCCAGCTTCGATCCCTTTACGACATAGGCCAGCTTGTATGGGACCGTATAAATCCCTATTGCAGCCACGCCTTTCGAGCATGCAGGCGAACTGCCACTGGCAACAAAATGGACGGGGGACTTCATCGAAATGCCAGTTCCCGGCGACGAGACCGTCACCCCCGCAAACATCGGCAATGCGCAAACGCATAGGTACACTACGGCACAAATCCTTGCAGCATTCATCGTCACATCCAGGCTAGAGTTTCGGTTAACGACCCGGCAATCACGCAATTAAAGTTGTCCGGATTTTAGGTGCGGAATTGCATCGGGTCAACGACTGATGCTGTGGATTCGCAGTCAGAAGTACATCGGTGAGACGACTTAGCTGAACGAGTTTTAAGCCACCAGCGACCATGATTTAACAAAACTGGAAGCTCGATCACCGCAACTTGCAACCTGCGCCGCTCTCTTACACACTAATGTGCTCACACTTTCTTCGGAGGCAGATCATGCGCAAGCTCCTTTTTCTGGGAGTGTTCATTTCGTCAATTTTTATTTCCCACGCACTAGGCGATCAGGTCACGTTAAAAAACGGCGATCGGATAACAGGGACAATCGTCAAGTCGGATGGCAAGACGGTCGGTCTTCACACCGACTATGCTGGAGACGTCACACTGAAATGGGATGCGGTCCAGAGCATTCAGAGCAACGAAGCACTGCACGTGGAGTTGCAGAATGGCAAGACCGAAGTGGGCGCGGTGACTACTTCAGACGACAAGCTGGAGATTGCGACGGCGGCAGGGAACCTGGAGGCAGCGAAATCTGAGGTGAAGAATTTGCGCAACAGTGCTGAACAGGCGGCATATGAAAAAACTCTAAATCCGGGATTGCTGCAGGGATGGAAAACAGGATTAAACGCCGGGTTTGCGCTCACCGCCGGCAACAGTGAGACAACGAACCTTTCAGTCGGATTTATAGGCACGCGACAAACCTTACATGACAAGCTCGGCCTTTACGCCAACTCGGTCTATGCTAAAAACAACGCTGCCGGCGCGGTCCCTTCGACCACAGCCAATACCGAAGCGGGTGGCCTCCGATATGACCACGACGTCACCAAGAAGTTGTTTGGCTTCGGTGCCGCAGACTTTTTTGCCGAAGCGCTGCAGGGTCTGAATCTGCGTTCGGTGTTTGGCGGCGGCGTTGGTCTTCACGTCATAAAGAATGATCGCACCACACTCGATCTGCTGGGAGGGCTGAATTACACCCACGAATCCTACACCGTGTTGAGCCGGAATCTGGTGGCGCTGACGCTCGGCGAAGAGTTGATGCACAAGCTCGGCAAGAGCACCACGTTGAACGAGAAGCTGTATTTCTTCCCGGATCTCAATAGCGCCGGCGACTATCGCGGCACCTTCGACTTCGGCACCGTCACCAAGTTAAACAAAGTTCTGGGATGGCAGCTGACCTTCTCGGACGTTTACGTCACCAATCCGCCGCCGCTTAAGAAACAGAATGATGTCATTTTCACGACTGGCCTGAACGTGACGTTGGGCCAGTGAGGGTCGCGCACCTCGCTGCCCTTGCTTTATCTGGGGAAACACCACCGCTATTACTGCGTCAAAAGCTCACACGTGCCTGCAATTCCAACACTCTGCCTGCAAGGGCAGGTGTCGTGCCCGCGGTTCCAAAGAATTGGTTCTGGATAACGATGCTGGGCGTATTGAAAGTGAACGGCGATAGATTAAGGGTATCAAATACATTAAAGACGTTCATTCTCAACTGAAGGCTGCCGCGTTCGCCAAGCGGCGTGGTCTTGCCGAACGTCATATCCAGAGACCGATAGCGCGGGCCACGGAATGAGTTGCGGCCAATTCCCGGCGGGCCCGGTGTCAGGTCGAAAAAGTTCGGTCCGCCTCCGGAGAAGTTTCCGTTTTGCGTTAGGAACGTGCGGTTGTCCGTGCTTGTTCCCGCGCCACCGGCGTAGCCGGATGGCCGAATAGGGCAG
>QHZR01000091.1 GCA_003224755.1 Acidobacteriota bacterium | reverse complement strand
AGCCAATACCGCCGGCATACTGCGGATTCGACGCCAACTGATCGTGAATGCGCGCATGGCGCAACGTGTGTTCGGTGAGACGCTCAACGTTGTCGATGGTCTTTGTTGGGTAGGTATGGCCTACAAACTCCGTATTCAAGTACCGCGGATGGTTGGGCGGCTTCAGCGGGAACCCGAAGTCATTCATCGTAAACACGTCTTCGAGAAATTCGGATTCCTGAAAATAGCGAATGCCGCCAGTTTGCCGGGTGGGATCGAGTTGGTGCGCCGCCGCGTTGGTGCGAGTGTAAAAATCATGATCATCCTTCGACTCGTTGATGCGCACGCCCCAGAGAATGATCGAGGGATGATTCCAGTCGCGCCGGATCATGCGGCGGACGTTGTCGACCGAGATCTCTTTCCATGCCTCGTCGCCAATATGCTGCCACCCGGGAATCTCCTCAAGCACCAGCAAGCCAAACTCATCGCAAGCATCCAGGAAGTGCTTCGACTGCGGATAATGGGAGGTACGAACGATGTTGCAGTACAGCTTGTTTCGCAGGATGTTGGCATCGCGGCGCTGTACGCGCCCAGGCATCGCCTGACCAACGTAGGGGAAGGTCTGGTGGCGGTCGAGGCCGCGCAGCTTGATGACCTTACCATTCAGTTCGAAGCCATGATCCGTAAACTCGGCTTGCCGAAAACCGAAGCGGCGAGAATCTTCGTCTAGGACCTGAGCGCCAGCCAATAGCCGCACGCGAACGCTGTAAAGGTTTCGTTCCTTGAGGTCCCAAACCTTGATCCCCGCGAGATTATTAAGACTCAGCACATAAGAAGAGCTGGTGCCAGCCTCAGCCGCCGGGTTCGTCGTCTTTCGCGGTGGGGTTGGAAGCTTCTCACTCACCTTCGCGATCGTCTGATTCCCATCCAACAATTCGATTTCGATCACGAGCGGCTTCTTTGAATTTTTCGCGTTCTCCAGAAAACATTCGATATCGACCGACGGTTTGCCGCTCAGCACATTCTTCGGGCGTACGAAAATATTTTCAATATAGGTTTCAGGGACAACTCGCAGCGACACTTCCCGATAGATCCCTCCGAAGGTCAGGTAGTCGATTTCATAGCCAAACGGAGGAATGTCAGGCCGCTCGGTCGAGTCAACGTCAACGGCGAGCACGTTTTCTCCCTTCCAATCCAGATGCGGAGTGAGTTCGAACGAGAACGGCGTGTATCCTCCTTTATATTCGCCAAGCCGAACACCATTGACATACAGGGTCGCGGCAGTCATAACGCCTTCAAAGTCCACGAAGACGCGGTAACCTTTCGCGCGGCTCGGAACTTTGAAGCGCCGCCGGTACAGAGAAACGAAGTCGTATTCCTTTTCATCGAACCCGTGCCATGGCAGACGCTTGTTGGTGTGAGGAATGACGACCCGCTCCAAGGAGGAGTCGTCGAAATCCTTTTCATGTCCGCCTTCGACAGGCTTTGGGCTGAACCGCCAGCCACGATTAATCGGGAGAATCATTCCGCCAGGCGCGCCATTCGTGCCGGCGGCCTCTCCTAACGCACGACGTGCCAAGCTTGCGCCTGCGAGCAGAGTACTGGTTGTACGTATGAAGTCCCGTCGATCCATTAAGGAATCCTTTCCGGAGCAAATAATGTACTTCCGGTTGTCGACTGCTATGTACAGATGGTTACAGAATCCAGGAAAGCAGCTGCTTCATGTCCGTTGGCGCGTTCGATTCGGTCCCCCGTGGAACTGACGGACCGATTAATACTGCAGCTTCGTGTTCTTCAAACCACGCCAGGAAAGAACTTTTTTCGGAGCCGGGCAACCGCTGCTGGTTAAGCCAGTTGTAATAAGCGCCCATGTCGGCGTCCACGAGCGAGCCGGCCGGATCCAATTCAGGGTGCTCTGCACTCGGCGTCAGCAATTCGCTCATCGGCTTCTGGCGCTGCCTCGGCGCGAACCGTACTAGTAAGGTGACGGGCTCGGCACGGCGCAGAGCTTCGCGTGCGGCCCACTGGGCAAAGCTCGTGCTGAAAATTTGGGTACCTGATGCCTCAGTCAAAAGCCTCACCTGAAAGCGGTCAAGCACGGGATCAGCAGGAGCCTTGAGACCGAGATCGGTAGGGCGCATTTGCGCCATGAGTGTTCGCAGCATCTCCGGTCCCATACCCGGCTTCGTCAACTCGTAATGCATTTTTTGAAGAAGGGCGCTGCGAACCGGCTCCAACCCCGCGTATGACACGCACGTTAGCGTGGAATCATGCTCGGCCGCTGTTCCTCCATCGATGTACCAGTGGGCGTAGCTCGCCGCATGTTTCCTGGCGCGAGCTGCGACGACTTCGAGCAGGACGCTGAGGCCGTTGTCAGGATTCACTCGCGAGAAATATGCTCCGTGAGGACGCAGCTTTCGGAAAAGCGGGGCTGGATAAGAATCGACGCCTTGTCCAACAACCGCGATTCCGAGCCTTGGAACAGACGGCCCTTCGGCCGGAACAGCGACATGGAGACGATCGGCGTATTGGGTTGCGGCAGTACGAAAGGCGTCGAGCTGATGCGTGGTCCACAGGTGTGCGGAGAGCTGCTCCAGAAACTGCGATGGCGCGTTCACCCAATCGAAATGCCCGAGCTTGGATGACAGGGCTATGCGTATGAATCCCTGCAACCATTCGCTACGCTCAGATTCGGACAACCGGGCCAAATTAGCCAATTCACTTTCCAGAGCTTTCCGTTCGGCAGGAAACTTGTAGTCGTAATCAATGAGTTCGCGCAGCAATCCCGACGCGAAGCTCAAGGGCAAGCCACGAAGTGTGCCAATGTATTCCTGAGCCAGCCGCTTGGCCTCGGGCGGATAAGAGCTGAAGTACTCGGATTTGAGTTCGCTCGGTAGCATTTACACAATTTCCGCGATGGGCTTTCCTTGCGAGAGTGCCGCTGAGAAGTTCAGGATCGAGCCAATCGTCGGCACCAAATCAACGGAGTCAACGGGCCGGTCGTGCACCACACCTTCGTGAATGCCGGGCCCCAGCGCCATGAGCCAGGTTGTACGAGAGAGCGGGTCTCCTGTGCGGTGATGCTGGAAACCGTTTCCACCGGGATCATCGTCGGCATCGCGTCCGAAATCGGGGAGAATGAGTAAGGTTGTTTTCCCGGCATACTCCGGCTCGCTATCAATGATCTTCCACACCTCGGCACAAAGACGGTCAGTGCGGCGAATCCCATCGATGTAGAGCGAGTACGTTCCCGCGTGTGCGATATCGATGTCGTGCATCGTAATCCACAACAGGCTAGGGGCCACTTGCCGCATCAGTTGACGCGCGATGTACACCGACAATTCATCAGGACTGGAGAGTGTGCGAGCATGGGCCTTGAAGTTGTCCACCGAGAGCTTCAGCAACGTTTCCAGCTGTTGTAGTTCAAACTCACCGCCCGCCAGTTCCGGTGTGAAATACGGAGTTTCGTAGTTATCGCGCAACAAGTGCCCGTAGTCAGCGTGGCCACTGGAGATGACCGCACTCAGCAGGTGTTTGGGCAGAATCACACGCGCGCCCAGACCCGCGCCATACGATCTGTGACTGCTTTCTCCGATGCGATTGAAACCATTGCTGGGAGCCACTACCCACGCATCCGACGATGGCCGCTTCAAGTCTTTGCGGTAGTACTCAAACACCGTTGGATTCTCTGGCGGCAAAGCTGCAAAGTTGTTGATCCTCTCGTAAGCGCCGGTGGCAAGGCTGGCAGTCGCGACGTAGTGGCCGAGGATGCCATGGTTCACTACTTGCGTGAAGAAGGTCGCGCGCGGAATCAGATCGCGCAACATGTTGGGGACATTTTCCTGGCCTTCAGGTGCAAAAGTCTCCTGATCGCGCGCACCGCCGCCAAAAGTGATTACCACTACCTTTCTGTTTCTGGAACCTGCAGCGGCACGTGCCAATGGCGATCCGAGCAGGGCGGTCCCAAGAGCAACACCTGTCGCATCGCGCAGGAATTCGCGACGCGTACGCGCGATCCGGCCACTGAGTTCCTGCAGGCGTTTTCTCGGAATAGACAAACTGCCTCACCTCGGCGCGCTGGCGATCGAGCTCCGCCAGGTGTTCGGCCCGGAGCTTCTGGTACACCCGCAGTTGTTCCTGCGCTTCCTGTTTCCGCCCGAGATGCACAAGGGCTTGGCCCAAGCGGTAGTGTGCGTCGGCGAGGTGTGCATTCAGCGCGACAGCCTGCTCGTAATGGGGAGTGGCCGCATCGTATTTCTTCTGGTCAGAGAAGAGGTTCCCAAGCTGCAAGTGCGCCTCTGCAAACTTCGGATCCAGGTCTACAGATCTTTTCAGCAGCATCTCGATCTGCTGGAAATCGACGGTGGCATCCTGGGCACGCCGTCCCTTCCATAGGCTCATCGCATAGTAATAAGGAGCACGGGAATCCCGAGGCTGCAGTTCGGCAAAACGCTGAAAGCGCTGGATCACTTCGTCTGCCTGCCCAGGCGAACTGTCGTATGCCTTTGAAAGAAAGTAGTAACACTGCGGGTCGGATGGACTTAGGTCCGCAGCCCTCAGCAACGCCTTCACCGCGCCATCATAATTGCCACGCGAATACAGAGCCATGCCGAGCCCAATCGCCAACAGCGGAGACTCGGGGTATCGCTCGGTCGCATGCTGAAAGACGTCCACTGCGGGATCAAGCGTACGGTGCAGCAGGAGTTCGGTGGCCCAGTCGAACAAGTCGCTCTCGCTCGGATCCATGTGCGCAGCAGTCTCATATTCGTGTTCGGCTGCCACAAAATTCTGGTCCTTCTCTTCGATTTCTCCCAGCAAGTTGTGTAACTCTGCCGTGTTTCGCAGCGCGAGAAGATCTTGTACCACTCGCTTCGCCGAAGCGCTCCTGGCAGTCTCCACATACGCCAGGGCAAGGTCGTATCCGTTGTCATAGGTATCCGGCTTGATCTGATAAGCCTTCTCGAGAAAGGGGACGGCTTTCGGTAGCTTCCCCGCGGCTATGTAGAACTCGCCGAGATTGTGATTGGTGTCGTAGCTTGTCGGCTCTAACGCCTGGGCTTTCTCAAATTCCAGCTCCGCCGGCGTGAGCTTGTGCAACTTCACGAGATTGGTCGCCAGATTGGTGCGGGCCGCGGCGGACTTCGGATTCAAACGGGCCGCCTTCTGAAGGTGTCCGTTGGCCTCCTGTTCCCTGCGCTGGGACGAATACACCATGCCAAGGAGTTCGTGAACGTCAAAGCTTTCGGGGAGTTGCTGCACCAGAGCCTCGAGTCGTGTCGCCGCCTCTGCCAAGCGGTTGGAATCGTACAACTCGACCGCTTCCTGAAACTTGCGCTGCAGTTGCTGTTTCGGTTCAACGTCTGCGCCCAGAGCGGGCGCTAATGCGCAAATGCATATCAGGCAAAGCCAAATTAACCGGGAGGTCACAACAACCGTATGTTAGCACCGCCCACGTGGAGAGAAGTGCTGAAGCCTAACTGCAAAGCCTGCACTGCCACGTAACCGCTGGTGCAGGGTTAAGTCCCGGCGCGACCGAAGCCGCGCCGAGGTTAGAGCTTTAGAAGTACAGCTTCAGAGCGAACTGGATCTGCCGCGGATCGTAAGGCGCATCGCGGGTGGACCCGATCTGTCCGAAAGCCGTCGTGTTTGTGAAGTTGGTGGATCCGGAAATAGCAACAACTCCGTTGCCACCGAATCCAGGTGCATTGAAGTTCGGATGGTTAAGGATGTTGAAGAATTCAGAACGGAACTGCAAGCGGAAGCGCTCCGACAGTAGGAAATCCTTAAATAGCGATAAATCTAGGCGATGAAATCCAGGTCCCTCAACTTGTGAGGGCAGGCCGCCTAACGCGAGAAGTGGCGATGCAGGGTTGCATCCTGTACTTCCAACCACGCACGGCTGGGCAAACGCGGCCGCATTCAACATGATCGGGTGACCATCGGAGCTGAGATGCAAGTCGGTTCTCGGATTCTTTCCTGGAATGACATATGCCAAGCAATTCGTTCCCGTGCTCACGGCCGAAGGACAGGGGAAGTTAATCGGCTGACCGCCCTGGAGTGTAGTGCTCCAGACGAGAGTCCAGCCGCCGGCCGCTGCGTCCGCAACTCCGCCGCCGGTCATATACCGCTTACCTTTTCCAAACGGAAGCTCGTAGCCTCCGCTGAAATGGAAGACATTACGAATGTCGAAATTTGCTAAGCCGTAATCGCCATGAATCCCAACTCCCGGCACGTCCGGAGCGCGGTACCCGCCTGCCGCGAAGCCGTTGAGCAGGTCATACGCGTCCGAGCGCACTTTGGACCAAGTATATGTCGCAAGCAAATTCAGACCACCGGAGAACTGCTTTTCCACTTTGGTTTGCAGTCCGTGATAGTAACTATTGCCGCTAATGATTGCGTAGCTGGAACCTTGACCAAAATCGGGGAACGGAAGGTAATTATTAACACTTTGACCTGCCGGCAAAGTAGCCGGCAAGAGTTGATGAACATTGTTCGAGTTCGGGAAGACCTCCAAGTGACGTCCGAGGGATGTCACGTACCCCGCCTGAACGGATAGTGTCGGCCTAAGTTGATATTGAAGGGTAAAGTTGCCGCTCATTGAATAAGGGGTGACGTAATCAAACTGAATACCTCGTAGAGCCAAACCGCTAGGATTGAAGAGCGGACTGGCTGGGTCAAGCGGAGTGCACGCGAAGCCCGTCTCCAGGGTCGCATTGCCAGTTGCGCTGCCCCCCGGCCCAGGCGTGGTGCAACCCGGGAACACAAGAGGATGATTATCATCCGGCTGATGAAACTGGAAGTTGAACTGGAACGGATAGTTCTCACCGAGGTTTGGCGAGAATCCGCGGTTCTCAAAACCATTGTAGAAAAGGCCGAAACCTCCGCGGGCAACGAACTTCGGGCTCACCTGATACGCAAAACCAAATCGAGGCGCGAAATTGGTCTTCTGAGAGGTACCCAGCCCCTTGCCGTAACGGTTGGTGACTAACGGTGTGATTCCGTCTGTTGCAAGCAGAGTTGTAAAATTTGTAAGTGACGCGAGATTAGTGCCAGCCGGGATTAAGTATAAGGGCGCCCCAGTTGGCGGCCCACTGGGTACAAAGTTGGCTTGACTGCCGTGATGTTCATATACAAGACCAAAGAAGTCCCAGCGCAACCCCAAGTTGAGTGTCAGTTTGGGAGAAACCTTCCAATCATCGTTGATGTAAGTGCCGTAGTAGTTCTTTCCGTTGTCTGTCAAAGAGATGTTGGAGATGAACACGCTGTTGTTGCTCGACGGATTTTGGTGGCCAGGACCTCCGACGTAATCAACAGTTCCGCCGTTGTGCGCGACGGTAGGAATCAACAAAAACTGAGCAATACCAGTATTTTCGGTTGAGTCGCTAGCACCAGGCTGATTCGTGTACACACCGTCAAAATTAAATTGACCACGAGACCATGGCGGTTGCAGAGTTGAGAACTTCACGTGCTGGTATTCGAAACCCATTTTAAAAGTATGCTTGCCATAAATTTTTGTCAGGTCATCAGTCAGTTGAATTGTAGAACTGACCTCGTCGGACGGGAGGAAGGCATTCCCACCTAGAGTCGCTAGTCCCTGGATTCCAAAGGCCGGGAGTCCGCCATTCTCGCGGAGCTGTGGGATGCCCTGAATGCCAAACTGGCTAGGAAGATCAGTCAAATTGTCCGCTTCCGGAATATTACGAGTGGTATGCAGATAGTTCAAACCGCCACGAGCCACATTCACCAGAGTCGGAGAAAACGTATGCGTCCATACCAGCGCACTCTGCTGCGCGAGTGCCGTCTGATTTCCTTCCTGGAAGCCACCGCCATCAGCAACCCCGCCGAAGATCGCGGGAATGAGTTGCGGATCGTCAACCAGGCTAAATCTGAAGAACATTTGATCTCTTTGACTAAAATTGAGATCTAAGCGCGTATCAAACGACCGGCGATCTTCTCTCAGATTTGGTGAACTATTAAAGTTCGAGGAAATGCCGGAGCCCGTCGGCAGGGGATACAAGTTCAACAGTGCGATTGCATTCGGATCCAAGCTTCCTGCAGGAAGGATGTTTAAGTTGCAGGCAGTGAGTGTGAAGACGGTTGTGCTAGCCGGACAGGTGCCAAACGGGTCGCGGACGTAAACACCAGGAGAAACCTGCCGAGTTGTGGCTGGATCCAAAATTGTGCCGGTCGGCATGGTGCGACCCAAGGCATCCGTTTGAGTACCCGACTGATCGGTGATCAGCTCTTGCAAATTGGTGTATCCACTGTTTCGCTCGGCCAGCGTAGGTACAGCGCCGGAGTGGGGTACACCGTGACGGCGACGCAGTCCTTCATAGTCGCCGAAAAAGAAAACTTTGTTTCGTCCGTCGAAAACGTGGGGTATAACGACCGGTCCACCAATTGAAAACCCGTACTGGTTCTGGCGGAGTTCGCCCTTGGTGGTTTGGGTGGCGCCGTTGGCGAGAATATTGCGTTCAAAATAGTCCGCTGCATCCAACTTGTCATTTCGGAAGAATTCCCAGACGCTGCCGTGGAAACTATTAGTGCCAGATTTGATGGTTGCATTCAGAACTGCTGCTCCCGAGCGTCCGAATTCCGCGCTGAAATCAGAGGTCTGGACCTTGAATTCCTGAATGGCGTCGACGGGAGGAAGCACAACGTAATTCGTGCCGTTTAGGAAATCGACGGTATCTGAGTTGTTATCAATTCCATCCAGCATGTAGTTATTTTGGGCGGGCCGCAAACCATTCGCCGAGAAAGCGCCGCTAGCTGCATTGCCGCGTGTATCAGCCTGCGGGCTATTCACACCGGCAACGAGTTGCGCCAGAAAAGTAAAATTGCGGCCATTCAAAGGAAGATTATTAACGTTTCGCTGATCGACCACCTGCCCGACGGAAGCGTCCTGCGTTTGCAGTACCGCAATTGCCCCTGTAACTTCAATCGTCTCCGTCTGACTGCCGGGCTTGAGAGTGAAATTCAAGCCGACGTTCGCGCCGATGTTTACCTGCACGCCGGATTGCGTGGTCGTTTGGAAACCTTGGGAGGTAACGTCCAGTTTATAGTTCCCGACCCTGACTGGCGAGAACTTGTATATTCCATCCGCGCCGGTCGTCGTCGTCAGCGATGCGCCGGTTCCGAGATTGGTCAGCGTAACTTTGGCTCCACTAACCACGGCTTCGGACTGATCTGTTACCGTGCCGACGATTGATCCGGTATCCACCTGTGCGTTCAGTGAGGTTACGCCGAGCAGCGCCAACCCCAGCGCCGCTGCCGATACACTCCGCAAGATCCAAGACAGACCGCTTCGCCTCATGACAGTTCTCCTAGTTGGCTACTTTTGGCGCTATGCGCAAAGCGCCTTCGCTGCATGTCGCAAGATCGATATTGCATGCAAAGACACGAACCCGTAGCTTCGCCACGAATCAGAACAACGATTGAAAAAGGCTGTGCGTTGTGAAACGCGACCAGCCACCTCCGCTACGAGTCAGCCTCACAAAAAACTTTCAAGTTCCAAACACGAAAACTATGCCACTCACGAGTAAGCGTTTAACGTAAACAGTTAACCGCTTAACCTAGTTTGCTCGGTTTATCACGTCGTCGAAATCATTGTCAAGATTTTTTTTGGCGTGTGCTACACTCCACGCAAATCGTGGGCATTTGGCACCTCGGTTTTTGAGGTGATCCTGGCGATTAAATCGATTTGTGTGCTACGCACCATGACTGTAACCATTCGCGATGTAGCAAACGCCGCCGGGGTGTCCACCGCGACGGTGTCGAACGTGCTGAATAACACGGGCAAAGTGGGTGCCAAGACGCAGAGCCACGTGCTCGCGACCGTGAAGCGGCTGGGATATGTCCCCGATGTGCACGCTCGGCGGTTGGCTTCGAATAACTGGCGCACTCTGGGCATCATTGTTTCGGATATTGAAAATCCGTTTTTCCCGGAAGTGATCAAGAGTTTCGAGACGCGAGCACGCGAACTCGGCTACGATGCGATCCTGGGGGACACGAACTACGATCCCCAGCGCACCCAAGCGGCGGCGGAACGAATGATGGAGCACAAAGTCCGCGGCGTGGCCATTATGACCTCCGAGATCAGCATGCACCTGGTGCATGAGCTCGCACGCCGAAAAATTGCTGTCACTTTTCTCGATCTCGCGCCGGCGCGCGGCTACATGAGCAACTTGCGAATCAACTACGCCTCGGGAATCCAACAGATCGTGCGTCACCTTCACCGCAATGGTCACCGGCGCATTGCATTTGTTGCCGGCAGGGATGGACTGAAATCCAACACCGTGCGCCAGGACGCGTACGAAACCACCATGCGCGAGCTTGGAATGAAACCGGGCCCCGTTCTCAAGGGAGACTTGCGCTTCGAGGGCGGCTTGCAGGCAGGTCTGACCTTAGGGCGCTTAAAACCCAGGCCAACAGCGGTGGTTGCGGTCAATGATCTGACAGCGATCGGAGTCATCAAAGGGTTGTTGCAGTGCGGGTGCCGCGTTCCGGAAGATGTCTCGGTAACCGGCTTCGACAGAACAAAGCTGGCCGAATATAGCAACCCGTCGCTCACCACCGTCGATGTCCATCGTGATTTGCTCGGACGAATCGCTGCCGATGCCTTGCATGAACTGTCCAGTTCCAAAGAGGCAAGCGGCAAGGAATACAGCATCGAGGCGGAGCTCGTTATCGGTCAATCCTCCGGACCGGTTGCTCGCTGAATTGCTACACTTCTGAGAACCATTCCAAGCTTGGACTTCAGATGCCCGAACCCAATCCCTTCAGGAAACTCTTCACTCGGCGCGCTCTGCTGAAGTCACTGCAATATGTTCCGGTAGCGTGGCTGCCCGCGCCAATCCGGGCATTCGGAATTGCTGCTGCCAACTCAGCCAGGGTATTTCCCCTAGCCGATTTTCGTATTACACCTCACTACCCGGCGCATTCGCCGCTAGACGAAATCATTCAACTCGTCCCTCCAGGAACGGACCGGTTCATCTCCGAGAGATACGCATTCGAAATCGGAGAAATACTCCGCAGCTGGGCAAATGACCTTCAGCAACAAAACCCTCCTATCGAGAGACTCGGCAGTTTCTGCGATGAGACGCTACGAGCCTCTTCTCTGCCGACGGTAACCGAGAGCCCGGTTCGCAGTCATTACGGCGTCACCGTCACCAAGAGAACATATGCTAGCGCACCGATTCTTTCTCGCGACAAATTCCTCGACGAGTTGCGCACCTACCTGGTCTCGCTATCAGTGTTGAAGACTGCCGCGTTTCAGATCACTGCGATCCGGCAGACCGGCGTGTCCCCGGTCCGAGTCTCGGCGGATATCCGCTACACACTTATTGGCGAGAACCCGGGTGGCGCGCGGGAACAGCGGATCGGCACCTGGAAAACAGAATGGCTTGAAAATGCCGCAGCGGGTTGGCGCGTGGTGCAATGTACTGCGGACGATGAGACAGTCAGCCGGGCCAAGAGTCCGCTTTTCGTGGACATCACCACCCAAGCATTTGGAAAGCTTGCTTCCTACAAGGACCAACTCTTGCGCGGCGCCGATTACTGGCGCACTGTGCTGGACGGGGCTTCTGGAATAGACGTGTACGGCAACCAAGGAATCGCAGTGGGGGATTTCGACGGCGACGGTATGTCTGTCGGCCGTCCGGGTTGCCCAACCGCCTGTACCGGAATCGCGGCGATGGAACATTTGAAGACGTGACTCAACGCGCCGGACTCGACGTTCTCGATGCAACTTCCTGCGCACTGTTTGCAGACTTCGAGAACCGGGGGCACCAAGACCTGCTTGTCGTGACCAGCGGTGGCCCTTTGCTGTTTGCAAACGATGGCGCCGATAAATTCAAGCTCAAAGAACATGCCTTCAATTTCGCGCGACCGCCGCAGGGTACATTCACCCACGCTGCACTCGCCGACTACGACCACGATGGTCGTCTCGATGTCTATTTCTGCCTCTACAACTACTATGCGGGCCTCGATCAGTACCGGTATCCATCGCCGTACTTCGACGCCCGAAACGGTCCGCCTAACTTTTTGTTTCACAATGAGGGAGGTTGGAATTTCACAGATCGGACCGAAG
>QHZR01000106.1 GCA_003224755.1 Acidobacteriota bacterium | reverse complement strand
GTTCATTCGGTGCCGCTTACTTCTTTACAAAGACACTTGAAGGAGGCTTTATGGCAAAAGCTGCAGCTAAAGAGATTCCGGTCGCGGTCGGACAGACTGCGTCCGCTGACGCAACAATCGAATTTACTGTGGGGCAGGAGATTGAAACCGGAGACATCACGCAAAACTCAGCCCTTAGCGTGATTTATGATCCAGCACGCCTTCCGAACATTCGCAACTATCACAATGGCATGCCTGCGTGGGACATAACCGCGAACTTGCGCTTTCATCCTGGCCTTGAGAACTACAACGGCAGCGTTGTTCAGAAAACGGACACAACGAGTGGGAACGTCAGGATCCTGAGCCCTCCGCGTCCACTTCCTCTTTCTGTCCCGGTGCCCCCGGACGCCATGGGGCTCGAAATATGGTTTCTGAACTCCGGAATGTATGGAGACAAAGCCTGGGACTCGCGCTATGGGAAGAACTACTGGTTCCCTGTGGCTCAAGCAGGTCCAGCACAACCCGTCAGCTTTCGCACAGGCGCATTACGAGATCCCTCTATGGTCAATGTAGTGAACTGGACAGCGACCAAACTGAATACCCCGATAGGTGCTTCTTCAGAAGGCACTCAACTGGAAACACACCTGAGCTTGACGGCATGGGTGAAAAACATTGAGTACCAGAAGAATGTGTGGGTAGATTTTCACGTTTTTGATGGGGGCGATAATCTGGTTCACTCCGAGACTCTGCCACTCTCTTACTATCAGCCTGCAGGCGGAGGGGGAGATCTCTTTATCTTCGAGCAACGTGTTGTTAAGGGATCTGGAGGACTACCTGGTTCGGTGTGGGCGCGCCCTGATGCGCGTCTCCTAGAGTTTCGACTGTACTACGAAGTCGGAGGCAATCTCTTTTCGGATGGTTATCTCCACCAGACCGAAGTGCAAGCAGACGCGGCGGTCTCGATGGATTTGGCTATCGCCGCCTAGTGTCATATCCGAGGGGCTGTCGGGCAAGCGTCGGCAGCCCTTCGCATTTTAATCAGAGTTGTTAGGCCTCGAATGGCTTCAGGCAAAGATCGTCCGGAGCGTGGCCGTTCCCACGAAGGCAAAGAGTTGTAGGCGCTTGTAGAGGTCAAGGCACGGGAAAAGCCAGCGCGCCCTTTCGCGCTGGAAGGGAAGCTGTTACGATGTTTTTGCGAGGTTGTTTCCCTGTGTTCTTTTCCTGGCTATCGACGCGTGTAGTCCTGGGCAATACGGTAGTCCGGGCAGAAATTTACAGGCGGTTTTGCCAGGAACAGGGGCTTGCTAGGGCATTCTGTGCGGACAGTGCGCTCTATGCAAAACCTGCAAATGCCTTGTCTAGCAAGGTTTTCAGCGAAGTAGTTGATTTGGCGAGTGGGGACGTAGTGGTTAGAACGCTGCCCTAGCATTCTATCTCAAGCATATCTTTAGTATTTCCAAGTACTTGACGGACAACCGCTCAGAACGTACTGTCACCAAGTCCATTTCACTTCTCATCTTTATTTAGCCAGCGATAGCACTCAGAAAAAGCAATAATACCGATGCTTGGTCGTCGCAAGCATGACGATGCCATTGAGGTGCTAGGGCGCTCTTGGATTAATTTAAGAGAGTGTTTCGGGTTGTTTTGTAGGAGAAATACCAATGGGAAGTTGGACACAAGCGCGTTTAGCGGGTACTAATTCGACTGGGGAGTGATAGTTGCGGGGCCCTCGCATTCAGGAATGCTTGCACATTGCCCCAGCAGTGAGGCTGGGTTGTTGGGCCTTCGGCGTTGCTTATGCGGTCTTTGAAATTCCCGGGGGATGGATGGCGGATCGTTTCGGCCCAAGAATGACCCTGACCCGAATTGTTTTGTGGTGGTCCGCGTTTATTAAAACTTGTTTGCGTCTGAAATCTGAATCGGAAGCGAAAGAGCAAGAGAGAAACTAGGACTCCACCGAGCGCTGCTAGTTCTTATGCCCGAAGTCCACGCCGAAGTGCGGCTCAGATTTTGTTCCGGTCACTTTGACAGGGATCTCAGTTCCGGCGCCGCGTTTGCTGAAGAAGGGGTCGACGGGCTTCAACAGGACGGATTTCCAGCCCGTCACCATATGCGATAACTTCGCGTCCATGCGGGCTTTTCCACGGAACTCAAATTGGAAGCCGTCGAGACTGTATTTTCCGCTCAGATCGACTCGCGTACCGGGCATCTGAAAATGCAGCTTGGAAAAGGAAAGCAATCCGTTCGACAAATTGTATGTACCACTCATCAACGAGGGCACGTCAGGAATGTTCCCTTTTGCCTCCTTTGGCCTGCCTTGTCCGCGCGTGCTCAGTACATCCAACTTTGATTGGATTTTTTCGCTTGTGAAATGCGCTCTGGAAATCTGAAAGTCTCCCGCCAGCCGCAGACGCTCGCTCACATCCGCCTCGCCCGGCGGCAGGTCGAGCTTGGTTCTTAATCGGGCCGCACCGGTCATCACGGGCGGATCGGTACGGACTCCAAGTTTGAGTAAGTCCTCGATCCTCGCAGGATTTACAGTGACATTGAGCACGACCCGGTGTCCGGCTGGAATCTTTACCCGCACAACCGAGCCTTTGGCGACAAGCGAGGAATTCAGAATCTTTGCTTGGACTGGTTCCAGATATGTGTCGCCACTGGTTCCATCGACGATGGCATGAAACTTGGTCGTGAGCGGAACTGGGTGACCGGTAATCGCGATGCGAAAGTCGGGTGTGCTCGTCTCACCGTCTACTACTATGTTTCCCAGCGTTCCGTCATATCGCCCGACGGAGGAAAGAATCCCTCCGATACCTTTGATCGTGCCGAGGTCGGCATTGCTGAACGAGTAATCGCCTCGAACCGGCGTGCTACGCGGATCGTCTGCCTGCCACGGCCCAAAGAAACCGGTTGACTGGATGTCGCCCACCGGTTTGGGATTTACGAGTGTGGCGGTAAAGCGCAACGGCTGTCCTGGTCCAATCTTCCGCATATCTAGCTTACTGATATCGAATTCGAGGGGGAGCTTGCCTGGGACAATCGTGTTGATGATGAGTTGCGCCTTTTCGCAATCGAACTCATCCACGTAAATCTTGATCTTTCGTGACCGTAAATTACCTCCTTCGCCTCTCTGTCCTTTCGGCGGAATATTGAGCTGCAAGCCTTTGAGGTAGACTCGATGAACTCGCATCGGGGTGCGCAGTAAGTCCAGAATGCCCGCGCCGAATTGGAATTCGTCGACCGCGATAATGGGTTGAAGGCCAGGCTGGTGAATATTTACGTCGGTCTTCCCGAAAATCTTCAATTCCCCGCCCCAAACCCTCAGTCCACGCGAGATGGAGACATGGAACGAACTCAGCTCTACCCGGCTTTGAAATCGTGCGGAAAGGGTTTCGATG
Source organism: Acidobacteriota bacterium (assembly GCA_003224755.1). Lineage (GTDB taxonomy): Bacteria > Acidobacteriota > Terriglobia > Terriglobales > Acidobacteriaceae > Gp1-AA145. Next base: position 3,678 of record QHZR01000106.1, on the reverse strand, counting down.
ATTCTGGCCTGTAAGATCGGCTCGGCGTGCCGTAGGGCCCAGATAATAGCGGCTCCAGCGACCGCCATGCACACCAACAAAACTAGTGCAAGCCATTTTAGACGCGACTTTCCGGTTTTGTTCTGAAGCCGCGGCTTCACGAGTTCAAAGGCGTCCATTTCACCCACCTGATCACATGCAGAAAAGAAGGTTTTGCGACGCAAAAACGCTCAGGTCATATGATGGTGGTGAAACGGCGAGCAGTTACCAGTGTTTCTGGATAGTGATGCTTTTAGGAGAATTCCTTACAAGGATGGTTTCAGGTTACCGCGACGGACGGCTACTGAACATCTACACGCCTCACACGGGAATTACTAGGCCTGCTCCACGACACGGATGACAGTTGTTGGGGCGCCCGCACTGCAAGAGTTGCGACAACCAATCGACGCGAATCAGCTTCTACCAAGGCACTGGATTTCAATCCGAAGCTGGTGATCTTTAGGGTTCTCCGAAAGGTAGCCATGTCTCTTTTACTGAAAACATCTTTTGTGCTGATTACCTGCGCGCCTTTGCTTTCGCAGCAAACAGTAAGCCCCCCTGCAGAGACACAGTCGAATCCGCAGGTGAAGGAGCAGGAAGCACCGCAGCAAACTCCGCCCTCTGCGCCCCAGAACCCTCCAAAACCAGAATCGGGTCCATCAACAACTCCGCGTCCCCTCAAAGATCAAGCTTGGGAAGTACTGCGAAGCGGAGCATCTGCCGATAAGCCCGCTGATCGCGCTGCAGCAGTTCATGCAACAGGTTTGATCCCGAATGACCCGCAAGCACGGAAGATGGCTGAAACTGGGATAAAGGACGAAGCCGCAGAAGTCCGTTCCGCAGCGGCGGCGGCATTGGGAGAGATGCGTGCGCGGCAGAGTATTTCAAAATTGAAAACCGCGACTGAGGACAAAGATCCAGCCGTTGCATTAGCCGCCGCACACGCATTGCTCCTGCTGAACGACGACGCAGGATACGAGGTCTATTACGAAGTTCTCACCGGAGAGCGCAAAACCGGGAAAGGCTTACTGGCGCAGGCAGCTGAGTACAAGGATCCAAAGAAATTGGCCGAAGTCGGATTTCACGAAGCCTTGGGTTTTATTCCCTTTGGCAGTCTCGGCTGGAGTGCTCTTAAGATGGTTAAGAAAGGCGACACTTCTCCCGCACGGGCGGCGGCAGCCACAGTATTGGCGAAAGACCGCGATCCGAAAACGACAGAAGCGCTTGTGAATGCAGTCGGGGATAAGAACTGGGTAGTACGTGCAGCCGCTTTGGAGGCGCTTGCGATGAGGGGAAATCCCGCGGTCCTTGGGACGGTCGACCTGTATCTCTCCGATGAAGAGGGTGAGGTGAAATACACGGCGGCCGCGACTGCCCTACGGCTCATTGCAATTAAACGATCGAAGACTACGGCCAAACCTAAGAAGAACTAGTGCACGGCGGAGCCTGCTGCGCGATTGTTAAATGCTGTCAGTCCTGCCGGAACCTTGGAGTGCATTTTGCTGCGTAGCGCTTCGGCAGTGTACTTGCGAACGGCGGCCAGGAAGGTATCACTCTCCGCAGGTGCGTGCAACTTACCTTCTAGAATGCTCGCAATCGGAACATAACGTCCATAAAGCTCGACTATCGCATCCTTATCCTGCTTCACAGCAGCGCCCTTGAGATTCAGGCCCGCGAAAACCCCGTGGGACTTGGAGTAACTGAGAATCTCAGCTTTGCGCCAATCAGTGTCACCACTCTTCTGACCTTTGGGACCAGGGCTTCCAGCGACATCCGCGCCAATCTTGAATTTGCTCGAAAGCAGGCGCTTGAAGGCATTCTCATCCATGACCACAATAATGACGTCAACGGCCTGACCGCCGATCTGAGGTCCGATACTGCCACCGCTGACACTGATCGGGCCAGGTGCACTCCAGCCGTTTGCAATACGGCAGGTTGCAACCCCTTTGCCATGACGGCCACCTACTCCCAAGGCGACCTTAATCAAGGACGGAACCACAGCAATGCATTTGGCCTCAGCGAGAACCTGGCTTGGAATTGTCATGTCCGGCGACGACATGATCTGGTCAAGCACGTTCGCCGATGCTTCCAGTCGCTTTCCAATTTCAGTTGCGTGCACTTTCTCGGCGAAGCTGAAACTCGCAAGCGCTAAGATAGCAATCTGAACGATGACGAAAAACGTCACAAGCGAGTTGAGAGGTGGTTTCATCGGAACCCGCGGAGAATGTGTGATGTAGCCGTCTGATACGAAGTTGCATTCGGCGTGCAGATCGCCTGAAGCAGCGCAGGATCCGAGGCTGCCCGCGCAAGTCGAATCTTTCGAACTTTTCATGATCGTAGGGGAAACTCCTTCTGCGCCTCGTCAGGTAAAGGCCTACACACACATGTGTATGGATTTTCGCTTGCGCCAGCAATAAACGTTGAAATGGAATGGTCTTCGCAGGTTGCTAGCCATCTCTGCGCCGGTAAGGAAGCCTTCCCATAGTCCCCCTTTGGCTAGATGACCCAGCAATCCAAGCCGTTTGGCGGATCGGCGATTTCTCAAAGCCCAAACGCAGATTTCACGCCGCAAAATCTATCTTTGTGATCGGTGGAGGTTCGTGCTTCTCTGCAATCCTGCCGCCGCTACTACTCTTGGCCAGTTCGGAGTTAAGTTCGGCCCCGACCAAAATTGCAAACCCCGTCCAATACAGCCACACCATAAGCGCAATCCCCGCGCCCAGTGTTCCATACGTCTTGTTGAAGTTCGCAAAGTGGCGAAAATAGAAGCCGAGCAGATACGAGAGGGCAATCCAGCAGCCCACGGCGAGCATAGCGCCAGGTAAGGTGGCCAGAAAACGCTGCTTGACATTTGGGGCCAGGTAGTAAAGAGCTTCCACAGCGAGAATGGTGAATGCAATCGCAATAGACCAGTGAATGAACGGCCACAAAAAGACAAACACGTTTGAGAGATGAACACGACTTGCGAGCCACTCACCGAATCTCGGCCCAACGATCATCACGGCTAGCGTCAGCAACAACAGACCTCCTATTGCAAAGGCTAATCCCACCGCCAGCGGGCGTGTCTTCCAGAACGGGCGATCATCCTGCACGTCATAGGCAACATTCAATACTTCAATCGCTGCCGAAAATCCGCCCGACGCTGCCCACAGCGTACCCAGGATGCCAAAAGAGAGGAATGCTCCTCGGTTCGGTGTAACCACATCTGCTAGGATTCTGCGGACCAGGCCCATGCTATCCGGCGGTATGAATCGCGCCATAAGGCTCAAAGCTTGTCCAAATAGATCAGGCACTGGCAAGTATGCTACAGCTGCAGACAAGAAGATCAGGGCTGGAAACAACGACAAAACAAAATAGTAGGAGAGAGCTGCTGCCATTTGCGTCGTATGGTTTCGGACCACATCTCCATACGTCCGAGACAGCGCGTTCTTGATCCCTTCCAGTCTCACGACCAGTTGGATGCGGGTTCTCGTTTCTGGGAGGATACTGAAATTCTCTTGGCCGCTAACTCGAAGCCACCAAAGCTTACCCCACATCCACAAAGATCAGAGTTAGTATTACCCGTATTTCGAGCTTCGAGTACTGAAGCACCACGAAGCCGGCCTAAGTCCGTTACGGAACTCTGCTTTGTCAAAAAATACGCGTTTATGGAAACGGATG
>QHZR01000050.1 GCA_003224755.1 Acidobacteriota bacterium | reverse complement strand
ACGAAGGATGGATCTTTCCCTCGAAGCGCGCCCGGTCCGGCCATATCACCGATCGTGAGGTTTCAAAACAATGGCTCGAAGCCAAACGGTTGGCGGGCGTTCCTGAGTCTGTGGTTCTGTACTGTGCACGTCATCGCTTCTCCACAGATGCGATGGAGGGCACAGGTAACGTGATGGCGGTGATGGATGCTATGGGGCATGGGTCGGTAAATACCACACGTATCTACACCCACTCTAATGTGCAGCAGATCAGGGAAGCGATCGAGCGTCGGAACCAGTTGTCCACGAAGCCTGTGGGAAGCTGTGCAAAAGCTGGCCACAAAAGTGGCCACAGTCGCCTGAGGCAACCGTATTAGGAAATGCTGTAATTGATTGAAAGAGAGTTGGTAGCGCTACCGGGAATCGAACCCGGGTTTGAAGATTGAGAATCTTCCGTCCTAACCCCTAGACGATAGCGCCATTTGGCTGCGGACGGCTGATTTCTGCCGTCTTCGCGTGTGAGAGGTCATTATAACAAAGCGAAATCAGCATCTTTGCTGTCTTGCAAAAGCTGTAACCGCAAAGGACGCAGAGATCGCAAAGGACATCAATTACATGCGAAAGTGCTGAGCCTGTTGAAACCGGCTTTGTATCAGACTTCGTTTTCAACTGGCCTTGCGCGTCTCGCGAAGAATGATGACAAAAGTCCGGCCACCGAAACTAAGGCCCTGTTCGATTCGTCCAGTCACGGTGACACTCGAGTTGTGGGCCGGCAGGTCAGGTGTGTCGCTAAGTACCCAGAGGCGGCCAGTACCGTCGTCGAGTTCGAATGCGCCTGCGGCGGCGACTCCGAAAGAATTTGCCACGCGACCGGCGATGGTGATCTCTGTGTCATGAAATTGCCCAGGAACGCGATTAATGGATTCAACGCTTACGCGATGGTAGCAAGCCGACAATATTAGGTTCCCAAGGGTCAGCATTGCGACTCTGATTAGGAGTTTGGGCACGGTTCCTCGCGGCAGAGATTGCTTCTAACCCGACAGCTTACAGGAAATCTTAATCTTAGCTTCCACGAGATGTGCCCCGCCCGGAAAAGCAGGTTCCTCACCGCTAAAGCGATTCGGAATGACAGAGTTCGTTGTTAAATGGAGCGCCTCGAGGTGTGCGGCTCATGGTATTTTGATACTCGATGTGGAAAATTCTTCTTCTGATCCTGGCGCTGGCTCTGAACGTCACTAGTGCCCTGGCTGCGGAAGAGCAGCTGCAGCCGCTGCCGATTCCGGTTTCCAACAACGCGGTTGTAGGAATCAAAGTGAACGGTCAGCTGCTGGTGTATTCGATGATGGGGCTCGGCTCGAAAAAGAGCTGGAACTCCGTCACCAGCGCCTGTTATGCGCTTAACGTCAAATACGATACGTGGACCGCCATCAAGCCCGTGCCAGGCTCGGGCCGGCTGGGGGCGGTCGCCGCCGGTGTGAAGGAACAGATTTTTTTGATGGGAGGATATGTTCCCGATCCCAAGGGCGGGCAAGCGATTGTCCCCGACGTTGCGATCTACGAGCCGGTGGCGCTGCGCTGGTATCGCGGTGCGGAAATGCCAATTGCGGTCCGTGATGCAGTCGCGGGTGTTTATCGCGATCGATATATCTATGTTGTTGGCGGATTTTCCAAGACCGGTCCTACCAATCAGGTGCAGCTTTATGACAGCCTAACCGACAAGTGGACTTCGGCAACGCCATCGCCTGGCACGCCGGTGTTCGGACATGCCGGCAGCATCGTGAACGACAGCATCGTGTATACGGGCGGTGCTGTAACCAGCTCGGGCAAGCCGGCATTCACCACTTCGAATGAGGCTTGGATTGGAAAGATTGACAAAAAGGACCCACGGAAGATCGAGTGGAGCAAGTTGCCGACTCATCCGGGTACAGCGCAGTATCGAATTGCCGCCGGCGTCTCGGAAAGAGACCAGAGAATTTATTTTGCTGGCGGCACTGACAAGGTCTATGAATTCGATGGAATCGGACTCGACGGCCAGCCCGCGGAGCCGTCTCCGCTGACTTTCGCTTACAACCTGAAAAGCAATGGGTGGGAGACGATTCAGGAAAGTGCGCCGAGTCCGACGATGGATCATCACGGAATGGCGGTGAGTTCGGATGGGCTGATTGTGGTGGGCGGGATGGCTTCAGGTCAGAAGGTGGTGGCAACCGTGGAGTTGTTGCCGAAGGGCAAATGAGGCCTCGCAAAGTTGGAGAGCGCCAAGGGCTAAAGCCCCGGTCTTTTCAAACGAGTTACGCGGCGCTAAGCGCCGCTCTTCCACGGTGGCGCAAGCTTTCGGATCACTGGCGCAAGTAATCGCGACCAGTGGCGCAAGCATTTGCGACGTTTTCCGCAGCCTGTGAAGCGGTTCTCTCCCGAACTGATCGTTGAAACGATTTCAAGTCAGCGGGCGCGAGCGAGTACCAGTGTGACATCGTCGGGTTGCTCGGCTCCGCCAATCCAATCATCTACGGCAGCGGTCACGATTTCCGAAATTCGTTCCAACGACAGGTCACGATTCTTCTGAACAAGGTCGATTAACCGCTGCTCGCCAAATTCCCCAAAATCATTTTCCGGCTCAGTGACGCCGTCGCTGTAGGCGAGAAAAATTTCGCCCGCCCGAAGCTGCACGGAACCCTCATCGAAGTTGAGATCGTCGAAGAGTCCCACGACGGTTCCGCCGCGTTCAAGCTTGCGGACGGAACCAGTTTCGCCGAGCAACAACGGAGGCAGATGTCCGGCGTTGCTGAAGGTCAGGATGCGTTCGGCGCCGTCGTATAGCGCGAGAAACATGGTCGCGTACTTCTCCATCGGAGTGGTGTGGTAAAGCTGATGGTTGAGTAGTGAAAGCAGAGTGCCCGGAGCGACTTCGGCGCCGGGAAGGATGGAGTCATATTGTTCGATCAGGGCTGGGCCGGCACCGACAGCCTGCACTTGCCGCAGCGCGGGAATGCCCTCCATGGAATAGGCCCGGACCGCCGAGTGGATGGTTGCCATAAGCAGGGCCGCGGAAATTCCTTTGCCGCTCACATCACCTACGGCGAGCATGAGCTTTTCTGCTCCGAGCGGAAGGAAATCGTAATAGTCGCCACTCACGCTGCGCGCGGGACGGCAAAAGCCGTGCACTTCGAGGCTCGGAAGCTGAGTAATATGACGGGGAAACAGTTGTGCTTGCACTTCCTGAGCGATGGTGATCTCGTTCTGCAGGCGCTGCTTTTCTTTTTGCTCCACGATCAGCTTCTCGATGGAGTCGGTCATCGAGTTGAATGAGGTTGCTAATGCCGCGAGCTGATCTTTAGACCGAATGGGTATGCGGTGGCTGAAATCTCCACGGTTAATATGTGTGGTGGCCAAATAGAGTTGTGCCACGGATCCAGTAATGGAACGGGTCAGGCGGGTGCCGATATACCAGGCGATGCTTTCGAAAACACCGAGCGCAACCAGAAGAACAATAAGCACAAACTCAAGCGTCGGTGCGAAGGTCCCAAGGGAAGAGAACGCATGGTCGTAGAGCTTAGACAGGCGCGTCCGAACACTCACGGGCGCCGGACTTGCGGGCAGTCCATTCGCCCAGTTGACCACAGGCCGATAAGTCACCAGCTTCACCGGGAAATCCAGCGCACGACGAGATGACGGGAGGCTACCCATGCTGTAAAGCGGGGTCGGGTGTTCGGATTCGGTGTCGGACTTCCACAATGTGATTTCACCGAGGTCATTGGATAATTCCGTCAGGAGGCGAGGATCCAGCTGCCGGCTCGATGCCACCGTCAGATTGCCTCGCTTTGTGGGAAGTGAAGTTACCGACCGCAGGAAAAGCCTGTCTCCGTCTTCTACCACCGCAGTAAGCTCGCGGCTTACAAAAGCCGGAAGCTTTGAATCGGCTCCGCTATCGGCGCTGAACACGATAGCGCCATTGAGCCAAGCAATCGTCGTCCGACCGGGCTCTCTCTTAACTTTGGCGCTGCTGATGTCCCGCCCGGCATCTAAATCGGATGCGATCTCGGCGCTAACCGCCGCATTACTGGCATTGAGCGCTTGAAGTATTGCGTCGATCCTGGTTCTGAGAATGTACGCTGCAAATTGGCCGGACAGCAGCCAAAAAGCCAATCCAGCCAGCACCGCTACCAGCACCACAGGTATGATTCCGATAAAAAAATACGTAACGATAAGGCGGCTTCTGACGCGCCATAACAGCCGCGCCGACACCCATCTTTTTGCCAGCCACAAAAGCAGCGTGACCACGATCGCGGTTAGAAAGAAAACCCAACCATCCAGATAGCTCGCATAAGAAGGTCGCAGTCGCCCGGCAAGCGTTTTGACTATATAGATAACAAGGTCAAGTCCAGCCATGTAGCAGGTGATGAGCGCGAGCTTCCCCTTGGGAAAGAGGTCGTTCTTCTCCAGCCACAGACGCAGAGATAAGAGACGGGAACGCATGCTTCGACGGGTGAATTATAGATGGTAGGCGAGCGGAAAAGGCTTCGTAATGGGTGCCCCACTTCTCGCGATTTTCGAGAAGTGGGATGCGAATTAGATTTCCGGATAGAAATCAAAGAAAGCGTCGAGGCTCGACTTGAGCTGCTTCTCGATCTGGTCCTTGCTGCCTTCGAGCACGTGCATGGTGACATGTGCCTCGCGTCCGTTGTTCAACTTTAAGGTCGCATCGCCCACCTCGGCGACTTCATCCGCCGGAAGCAGGCGCATTCCATAGACTAGAGTTAGGTTTGCCATAGGATGATTTTATCTTGGTCGTTGGTCGTTGGTCGTTGGTCGTTGGTCGTTGGTCGTTGGTCCGCGTACGCAGGACAGCCGATGGCGGCTGTCCCCACGTGGACTCTGCTGGTTCTTATGCTGCTACAATTTTGCTGTGTTCCGGAAAATCTTAACGCTTGCCATCGTGATGGCGGTGATGTGTCTCTGCCGCGCGCAAGCGCCTGCGTCGCAGCAGCAACAGCCACAAGTCAAGGTCAACGTTCTGAACGTGTGCACCCCTTCGCCTGACGAGCAGAAGGAAATCGCCTCGGCTCTGGCAGAAATTCCCAGGAAGCCGGCTTTTAGTGCGGATTTTGAAGTGGACCGCGGGCGTTCGGTGCTTGATCCACGAGCCAATCCATTAGCTATGGCAGGCAGTGGAGCGATAACCACGGACACCACAGCCGCCGCGGATTTTGTCCGCATCAGGCATGACCTGACGGGCACCACGTACTTGAACGTGCAGTATTCCTTCAGCCGCGATAGTCACCAAATGGTAGAGACGCTGGTTTTTCGCGTTCGCGATCCGAAAGATTTATTGCAGGTCTCGATCGAGGACAGTGCTTCCTCCGTGACATCGGTGATCACAATGCTGAGCGCGACAACGCCCACGAGCCGCATCAAGCTAGAGCGCTTCGGAAAATCGTCGGTAGTGCTGGCGCGCTGCTCGGCTTCGAGCGAAGGAACACCTCCCGATCAGAGCGCTTATGAACCGCTTTTTTCGTCCGCATCGACGCTGTTGTCGAGTTATCGCGCCCTGCTTGGGGCAAGAAGACTTATTCCTGAAGAACTGGCCAGAATAGGCGGCAGCCCAGCGCCGGGGGCGCTTCGAAAAACAACGGCGGCGCCAAGAGTCAAATAATGAAGGTCGAATTCTGGCGTTGAAACCGAAATTGGATTTTGTAATCTAAAGCATTCTATGGACAGAAGAGATGTTGTGATCATCGGATCAGGCTGCGCCGGGCACACCGCCGCGCTTTACACGGCACGGGCAAAGCTGAATCCGTTGGTGTTGGAAGGGCACGAGCCCGGCGGCCAACTTTCGCTGACCACGTTGGTGGAAAATTTTCCCGGATTTCCGGACGGAATTCAGGGCCCAGAGCTGATTGCCAATATGCGCCGCCAAGCGGAGCGTTTTGGCGCCGAATACAAACTGGCGCATGTGACTGCGGCGGACCTCAGCAAACGTCCTTTCACGCTTCAGGTGGGCAAAGATGCGGTCGAGACGCAAACGCTCATTATTGCCAGCGGAGCGTCGGCACGTTGGCTGGGACTGCCGAATGAGCAAGCGCTGATCGGCCACGGGGTTTCATCGTGCGCCACCTGCGACGGGTTCTTTTTTTCGGGCAAAGAGATTTCAGTAATCGGCGGTGGAGACTCGGCGATGGAAGAGGCGCTCTTCCTTACTCGGTTTGCCACCAAGGTGACGCTAATTCATCGCCGCGAGGAATTCCGCGCTTCGAAGATCATGCTGGAACGCGCACAGAAAAACGAGAAGATCCAATTCCTTACCAACACGATTGTTGAAGATGTCTATGACGCCTCGCAAAGAGAAGTGACCGGACTGAAGCTGCGTGAGGTCAACAACGGGAAATCGTGGAACTTCCCGACCAGTGCAATGTTTCTCGGAATTGGCCACATTCCCAATGCCAAGATCTTCGAGGGTCAGTTGGATACCGATCAGGATGGGTATTTGGAGACGACGAATTTCATCTTCACTAAAGTACCGGGTGTCTATGCCTGCGGAGACGTGCAAGATCGCCGCTACCGGCAAGCCATCACGGCTGCCGGTTCCGGATGCATGGCGGCATTGGAAGTGGAGAAATTCCTCGAAGATCAGGGGCACTGAACCCTCCGAGGTTACTTTCGTCCCACCGCCATGCCTACCGAAGTAATTTGCCGCGCCCCACGATAATGTTTACCGTGTAAACATTATGAAACGTTTCCCTAGACTGCTGGTACTGTTATCAGTTCTTCTTTTCACATTCCAACCTGGGCCCGCGACAGCGCAGAGTGATGAATCTACAAGCGACCGGAAAGTGGTCACCAAGGTTGTGCCTTCTTATCCTGCCATAGCGCGCAGCATGAACCTTAGCGGAACGGTAAAACTGGAAGCGCTCGTGCTTGCTAATGGAAGCGTTAAGGCCGTGCAGGTCAAAGGTGGAAACCCGTTGCTGGTGCAGTCCGCTCAGCGCGCCGTACAGGATTGGAAATGGGAGAAGGCGGAACACGAATCGACGGAGCAAGTTGAGTTCAGGTTCCATCCGTAAGTCGTGGCCAGTTGCGGGCAGTGACGATGGGAACGTCTCATAGTTGTCTTGAGGTACCTGCGGGACTCACTCTTTTTGCTGCTTTTCCCCAGCGCTGAAGCGCTGGGCTAAGTTCGTTCGCCCCGCCGGGGCTCCGACGGAATTAGGATGTCAGAGTCTGGATTCCCTGAGCCACTAAGCCTGTTGACCACCCGCCACCGACCACCAACCACTAGCGACTGGTTGTGGTAAAACTTTCAGTGATCTTCGCCCTGAACTTCACCACTACCATTTCTGTGATGAATTGCCTGATCATTGAGTTAAGGGGAGAGTTCTCAACACCTGGGGCCCTGTGCTGAGGGCGCTGTTCATTTCGCTTTCGGAGAGCCGCTCTCTGCGCTCACTTGCGGAGCGCTCGTCCATTGGCCAGAGGATTTCAGGCCGGTTCGTGGCAGGTACCCAGGTCGAGGATGCGCTTCGAGTTACCCGAAGATTGAACGAAGCCGGGCTGAGCGTTTCCATTGACAATCTTGGAGAAAACGCAAGCTCTGTAGAAGAAGTGCAGCAAAGTGCGCGTCTTTACGAACAGTTGCTGTCGGAAATTTCTGCAGGAGGTCTCAACGCCAACGTCAGCTTGAAACTCACTCACATGGGGCTCGATGTTGATCCCAAGCTGGCTTACAGTCAGGTGAGTGCGCTGGTGGACCGAGCGGCCTCGGTCCAGCCGAAAAATTTTGTGCGGGTTGATATGGAAGGATCCGCCTACACGCAGCGAACGCTCGACATCGTGCACGAACTGCACTCTGTGCCACAAAATCGCGGATGTGTGGGCGCGGTCATCCAAAGTTACATGCGGCGCTCGGAAGACGATGTGACCAAACTGCTGACGCACGGGATTCGCATTCGGTTGTGTAAAGGCGCCTACAAGGAGCCGGCGGAGATCGCATTTCAGGCCAAGTCCGAGGTGGACAGTAACTATCTCCGGCTCATGAAAACTTTGCTAAAAAGCGGCGTTTATCATGGGCTGGCGACGCACGACGAAAAGATCATTCGTGAAGCAAAAACATTTGCCACTGGCGAGGGCATCCCGAAAGACACGTTTGAATTTCAAATGCTTTATGGTATCCGCCGCGACTTACAACATTCGCTGGTGCATGAGGGCTGGAGAGTGCGAGTCTATGTCCCCTTCGGAACTGAGTGGTATCCGTACATGATGCGGCGACTGGCGGAGCGGCCGGCGAATGTCAGGTTTGTTATGAGAAACTTGCTCAGAAATTGAACGGCTAGAACGAGGTTTGAACACAAGATGATGATCCGCGTGGGGCGCTTCTTCGTTTTGGGGACCGCGCTGTCCCTTACCTTCGCAGCTACGGCACCGGTTTTCGCTAGACGCTTGAAACCTCCAGCTGAGTTAGTGCGCAAGCCGTCACAGACTGAAATCCAGGTCGGCTCTGTCCGGCTTCGCCGATGCAAAGGTGTCCCCGCTTACTGCGGTGCGATTATTCGCGCGCTTTACCCGTCTGGCGCAGCGCCTGGAACTATTAAGGTTGGATTTCAGCTCTATCCTCATCAGAACTCCACTGCCCAGCAGCTCGAGACGATTGTCGCAATGGAAGGTGGTCCGGGATATCCGACAACCGAAACCCGGCATAGCTATATCGGACTGTTTCGGCCGTTGATGGACCGTCACGATTTGCTCCTGGTGGACCACCGAGGCACAGGTCTTTCTCACGCGGTAGATTGTCCGTTGCTTCAATCCGAACCGAACCCGCAGCATGAGGGAATCTCCGCCTGCGGGGCCACTCTGGGCAACGGGGCGTATCTGTATGGCACCGCGCTAGCGGCGGACGATCTAGCGGCCGTACTTGACGCGCTCGCGATCAATCAGGTTGATTTGTACGGCGATTCGTACGGAACTTACTTCAGCCAGACGTTCGCGGTAAGGCATCCGCAGCGACTTCGAGCTTTGGTGCTGGATAGTGCTTACCCGATTGTGGGACTCTCACCTTGGTATCCGGAGATTGCGCCGACGATTCGCGAAGGATTCCGGTTGGCTTGCCAGCGGTCGGCTGCATGCCACGATATTCCCGGCGACAGCGCAGTCAGACTGGAACAGCTTGTCGCAAAGTTGCGCGAGGAGCCGCTGTCTGGAACAGTGCAAGATGGCGATGGAAAAATGGTGGCTGTGACGGCTGATCCTTCGAACATTGCATATCTGATGTACTCAAACGCAACGGCTCTGGTGGTTTTTCGTGAACTCGATGCAGCCGCCAGAGCATATCTCGAGCGGCAGGACTCCATTCCTCTTCTGCGACTGGTAGCGGAAAACAGGAAAGCCGGAGAGACCGGCGGCCGCGATACGCAGATCGCCACATACAGCGCCGCAAGTTTCGTCTCTACGAGCTGCGCTTCGTATCCGCAGTTGTATGACATGAAGGCGCATCCTGCCGATCGAGAGGCGCAACTGCAACGTGTGATCGCGGAGAAAGAAAGGAACGAGCCGACCACGTACGCACCCTTTACTGTGGGCGAATTCGAGGCCATGCCGCTCGACGACAGCGTGCTTGATTTATGTTTGAACTGGCCCGAGGCGCCACCGCAAATTTCAGTTGGCTCTCCGGTTCCGGCGAATGCAGTTTTTCCGAGCGTTCCTGTTCTCATACTTTCGGGAGATTTCGATCCGCTTACGCCATGGCCTCAGGGCGCGGCGGCTGCAAAACAGTTTCCGAATGCAAAACAGGTGATCGTTGAAAACACAGGTCATGTGATCGCCCTGGAGGATTATGACAACTGCGGTTCAGAAATGGTGCGTCGGTTTGTAGAGACCCTCGACGCCGGCGACACGTCCTGCGCGACGAAGACTGCGGAAGTGCACTTGGTTCCGAAGTTTCCGCTGCAGGCCGCGGAGCTCGATCCGGCGACGGCGATTGCGGGAAATCAGGCGAATGAAAAAGAGTTGCGAGTCGCTGCCGTCGCTGCACAAACCGTCGGCGATGCCTTGGCCCGGTGGTGGGTGAACGACACAGGAAAAGGCGTGGGGCTGCGCGGCGGCCATTTCAAATATAAGACTTCAGGCAGCCACTCGATTTACAAGCTGGAGTACCTTCGCTGGACGGATGATGTGAGTGTTTCGGGCCGCGCTGACTGGGATTACAACTTTCCGGGCGCGGTCAAAGCCTACCTGAAGGTGAGTGGGCTCGGGGGAGCGAAAGGAACGCTGAACATCAAATGGAACAGCAGGGTTCCTGGCAGCACGGCACAGATCACCGGAAAGATAGGAAGCAGTAAAGTGGCGGCGACTGTTTATGGGCCGTAATTCTCTTCTCGTCTTTGGTCGTTGGTCGTCGGCGTTGTCGTGCCACCGGGCGGGTGTTTCCGACGTGTCGTGAGGACTTGTTGCGACCGATCAAGGACAAACGCTCAAAGACGAGAATCCATCCCTGTCTCCGGGTGAAAACGCCAAGATTAGCCCGGGTCCGCGGCGAATGCCTGGCCTTCAGTCAGTGGCACAATGACGCGCACACAGGTCCCCTCGCCGCCTGATTCGACTTCAAACGTTCCGCCCAACTCGCGAATCCTCTCTCGCATGCCCGCGAGGCCAACGCCGGAAGTGCCGGAGGAGCGGAAGCGGTCAAGCACGTCTTTCGGAATGCCTATGCCCTTGTCCCGGACGGTGAGCACTACATTTTTGGGCGCTGTCTCGAAAATCAATTCGGCTGACGTGCTCTTTGCGTGCCGGTGAATATTAGTTAGAGATTCCTGCAACACGCGAAATAACGCGATTTCCGTTTCTCGCGGCAATCGTTTTGTGGGCTCTGAGATCTTGAAATCGAGCTGCAAGCCGCTGCGCTGAGCAAAGCCTTCAGCGTAGGAGGTTGCGGCCGCACTGAACCCGATTTCGTCGAGACCCGAGGGATGAAGCAAATGCGAAATTGTGCGCGTTTCTCTGATGGACTGGTCCAGCAGGTTCACGCATTCCGAAAATCTGCGATCGCTTTCGTGTCCGTTGGCGAGGGACTGCAGCGTCATCTTGGCAGCGGCAAGGTACTGTCCGATGCTGTCGTGCAATTCACGCGAAAATTTCCGTCGCTCATCGTCTCGCAATTGCAAAAGACGCGCGCTTAGGCGCCGTGCCGCGTTCTGGCTGGCCAATGCTGCGGATTCTGATGCATGCGCCTTGCGCTCGGCTTCAACGGCGGCGTTTGCGGCACCTGCAGCGATTTTTTGGGCGCGTTCGCGGGCGTGTAACTCATCGCGCAGCAGACGATAGTGCCAGAGTAAAAGCATGACAGCTGCGATAAACGTGATCGAAAGAATGAAGATGAGGAACACGAAGTGCACGTGCAACGCAGTCGTGCGCTGCTCGAGCAGTTTGGCCTCTTCGCGTCGCATAGCATCAGTGACCGAGACGATTTCGTCGGCAACAACTACGCTCTGCCGCGTCATGTCGGGCTGGCCGTCGGGGGTTGAAAGCCCGCTCCGTTTTAATGCGACAGACTTCTCCCAGAGCTGGATACGATCGTTGACTAGAGCTTCCAATTGATCGCAGTGTTTTTGCTGCTTGGAATTGTCGGTAGTGCCTTGGCGCAGATTATTGAGGACCACCGGGATGTGTGCGACATAGCGCTGATACTGCTCCAGCGCCGCATCATCACCGCTCAATACGTAGCTCAATCGCGCCCGCGCAGCGGAAGCAATCGCAGATTCTGTCTCGCCGAGAAACTCCTGCACCTGATGAGTATGCGTGACCAGGCGCTCGCTTTCGGCGAGATTGAGGACCGTGCTATAGACCAATATCGCGCATACAAGCAGCAAGCCGATGGCTATGACGAAGGCAATGCGAGCTGTCAGGCGGCTCAACATAGACACATGCACGAACCGCTAGCTCACGCAGTAGGAGTGAAGCTGCAACTCTTTCTCCGATCGGGGGATTGGCAGCAGTTTATCAAAGAAAGAAGAAGAGCATTGAAATCGCCACACTTCGCGTGGGACAGGCGGCTCCCCTGTCCCACATATGAACTATCGCGGAGGCCGCGGAATGTAGCGCCGGGGCCCAGTTCCTGGCTGCTCCGGCTCCGATTGTGGCGCCGGTACCAGGGGAAGCCGCGAGGCATCATTCAATACCTGTCTCTCCTGTGGAGAGAACTGACTAAAGCGGCCAGACTGGATCTCGTGCTGGCGGGCCTGTGGCGGCATCGCTCGTAATGTCTGGATCGCATTCCGCACTGCCTGACGCCGGTCGGGCGGCAGGCCCTTGTACTGAGAATCCATTGAGCGAAAGTCCTGTTTCTGCTGTGGGGTTAAGTGCTCCCAGGTTTCCATGCGGCGCAAAACCTGCTGCTGCCGATCCTGGGGCAAACTGTCGAAGCGTTGAAGTCGCTGCTCGAATTTTTGCTGTCTTTCGGGCGGCAGCTTGCGGAACTGAGGATCACTCTGAAGAGCCCGCTTCTGTTGGTCTAACGGTTGTTCACGGTGCTGATTGAGCCATTGTCCGGAGTGATGCCCTTCCGCAGGCGGCTGGTACGGCCGTGGAGCTTCATAGCGAGGCTGAGGCTGCGGTTGTGGACGGTTTTGAGGACGCGGCGGTTCCGGTCGTGACTGCCGTTGCTCCTGGCGATTAGGGCGAGGCGCGGGCTGCCTGTCGTTGTGGCGGTTCTGCCCGAGCGAGGGCAGAACCAACGCCAGCGAAATACCGGCGGAGAGCAACCACTTGCCGAATTGTGGCGTTAACTTCATTTCCCCTTCATCCCCGGACTATTACGGATTTGCGGTCACGTCCTGCTGAACTTGCAAATCGTCGAGCAGATCAGAAGCCGTATCCGAATCAGAGTCAGCCAACAGGTCCTGATTCTTGTCGAGGACCTGCAAATCGCTTACTGCCGTGCCAGGCTGGACCGGCTGCGATGTACCTTGTGAAGTCTCAGCGACCTGAGTGGGATGCCCGTGCCCAATCTTTCTAACCTCAAAAAGGCTCACTCCTGCTACTAAGGCAACCGCCAGTGAAACCGCGAATGCTGGGCGCCGCATCCAGGCGAAAAAACTACGCGGCTGTCTCGCCGCCTCCTCGCGCAATCGGGCGTGCAGCCGCGTATCAAAGTACGGCGACGGCTCTGGCGCCTGCCATTCATCGAGCAGCGCCATGGTCTTGCGAAATTCCTCCAGCTTTCCCGCGCACTCGTTGCAGATGTGAAGATGATCGCTGATGCCGGGCGGAGCAGATGCAAGTCCGGCGGCCAGGTCCGGAAGCAGCTCGTTAATTTCTGTGCACTTCATGATCGTTCCCTTTCCCCGTGTGGCACAGGCGGCTCGCCTGTGCTCGCTCAAACAAATTCTTTCAGCTCCGTTCGCAGCGTTTCATACGCGCGGAACAGGAGTGACTTGGTCGCTGATTCGCTCAGCTTCAAAACTTCTGCGATCTGGCGATAGTCCATCTGTTGGTACTTGTGCATCAGGACCGCCATCTTTTGTCTTTCCGGCAGGGCCTCGACTCTCGCCTTGATCGCCGCCAGCCTTTCACGCCGCAAAATTTCTTCTTCCACGCTCGGCGTCTTGTCGGCCAGATCCTGAGCTTGCCCGGTTTCGCTGTCGGGCTCGTCCAGATTCATTACATTTTCCGGACGTTCATGGCGCGTGTCACGCGCATAATTTACGCCCAGGTTGGTCGCGATCCGGTAAAGCCAGGTCGTGAACTTTGCGCTAGGTTCATAATTTGCCCGCGAACGATAGACCCGCAAAAAAACTTCCTGCGCCAGATCTTCCGCCGCGGCCGAATTATGGGCCATGCGGTACATAAAATTAATAATCTGCCGACGATATTTCTGCACCAGATAATCGAAAGCAGAATCGTCGCCCGCCTTGACGCGAAGCATTACGTCCGCGTCAGTCAGTCCTCCAGCAATGGAATCGGCTACCGCCGTTGACGCGCGCGCGCCCATCGCGAGCAACCCGTGATTGAGTGCAATGCTGCCCACATCTTCTTGAACCCGATTGGATTCAGAAAGTTGCGGGTCCTGCTGACTGTCTGTGGACGCAGATGTGCCCTCTTTTGAAGCACTTACATCGGAGCTTTCGGGTTTACGCTTCTTCCACATGCCGATATGCGGAACGGGCAGCCCACTGTCCACCCTGAACGACGTTCGGAGCGGGAAAATCCGGACTCAGGGATCCGCGTGCTTTCCCGCAAGCCCTTTGGTGACCAGAGGGTAGGCTACCACGGTGCGCAAAAGCAGGGAAAGTTATGGCGACTCTTTCGATTCATATCCCGTGCACTGCGTCACTGGAAGACGCGGATATTTTGAAAAACGAGCGTCGGTCAGGGACTTGAGACACATATAAAATTTTGATCCGCGGTCGGACTGGATGAGGCGCATGTGCTGACAGTCAGCACAAAGGCCGACGCATTTTGTTTCGTCTGCCGAGGCTTCGTTCACCACGCATCAGGATAGCTGACGCACGAGTTGCTAAGCGCTGTAGTTCGCCACCACTCGCGCCACCTTTCCAGTCGCCGATAGCTCCATGAACTCCGCCGTACGCGTTCCTTTTTGATTTGTGTAGTAGAGCAGCACGGTGTTTATGCCCCAGAGCACGTCCTCAAGGCGAAAGTGGAGATCCGGGTAGGCTTCCAGCCCTCGCTGAAAGTATGCTCTCAAGTTTGCCTTTCCGACTACCCTGCCATCGGACATCCCCAGCAGCTGGGCGGCAACCGGCGACGTCAACTCGATTGCGTCGTCGTAATGCGTGATGATCGAATCCAGATTATGACTATTCCAAGCCGCAACCCAATGGTTGGCCAGATTCCAAGCTTCGTCTTTCGTCACTGTTGTCTCTCCACTTGAAGGTTCATCAACGAGGTCGACATCTACTCCGGGGCGTGACTCGTCTGAATGCCGCGGCTTGTCACCAAATACACAGCGAAGCTTCCCAGCCAGTGACCACCTTCATAGTGCTCTCCCGTCACCGCCGCCAGTCCGGCGCGCGCGTGTGCTTCGGCGGCGGCATTGATCGCCTTCAGACGTTTGTCGTCGGCAGGAAGCGCAGAAGCAATGCCACGCAACATCCAAGCGCGGCTCAGGTTCAGGCCGTCGAGGTGTGCGAGTTTGGGATCGCTGGGATCGGGCGATACCACCGGCTGCAGCCAACGTGCATTTTTCGCGCGAGAAAGCTGTGGCAGAAAAGTCTTCAGCCAATATGC
Source organism: Acidobacteriota bacterium (assembly GCA_003224755.1). Taxonomy (GTDB): domain Bacteria; phylum Acidobacteriota; class Terriglobia; order Terriglobales; family Acidobacteriaceae; genus Gp1-AA145. The sequence goes on along the minus strand of QHZR01000050.1, from coordinate 22,619 downwards.
GAACTCGCTCTGCGGCAAGACGCGGCGCATTACCTCAGCTTCGCCCAGGCAGGGTGAGAGAAAATCTTCACCGGACGGTTCGTACGCAAGGGGGCAATCTCTATCATCAGAATAGAATTGCCGCGCTTTCGTCTCGACCAAGTGAGCAAATCGTCCGTTGCCAGCTGCGCGCGCGTAGTCGAGCATCAGTCCGAGAGCGAATGCGGTTTGGTCGTGCTCGCCAATGCGCACGGGATTCGATAGTTTTGGCAGCCAGGCGCTCAACCGTTCGACGGCGGCTTGCTCCAGAGGGTGCAAGTTCGTAGCTAGCTTTTTGGCATCGGGATCGTCCCACTCGCGCAGCTCTGCCGCAAGTTGAAGCAGCCATGCAAGACCATAGGGACGCTCGAAGCTGGTGCGTCCTTCGCCGCGGAGATACGCGGCTTCCTGAGCGAGATTTTCTACCGTTAGGCTCTGGCGCAAAGCTGCACGGGCCGGCTGCGCAAAGGGTGGGTTGGGATAAGTCCGTACCAGACGCACGAGAAGCCAGTGCCCGTGAACGGAAGAATGCCAGTCGTAGCATCCGAAGAATGCCGGTGTGAGCTTGCGCGGCGGAGCAACGTCCGCGTCACTGTTCAGGGTGTGGCTGATCTTGTTGGGATACTCTTTGTGAACACAGGCCAGCGCCAAATTGGCGAAGCGCTCGGCAGCGTGGGCGTCGAAGGTGGGCGCGGGCGCCCTCGTCTCAGCAGCAGCGCTCACGACGAGACCCAGCAAAACTATGATGGATTTCATTCGCAGATTAATCTAAATGATCCAGCGCACGCTGGTGCTGGTTGGACATTTCGGAAGTGGAATGGCAAACTAAAAATCGCTGACAGTTGGGCGCTTAACTCAGCGGTAGAGTGCCATCCTCACACGGTGGAAGTCGTAGGTTCAAATCCTACAGCGCCCACCATTTTTCAGGTCCCTCGAGTTCGTTGGTCACTTTGGCTCGCGGCTCGTAGGCCGCGTAAACGCCAAGGTCGAATCCTATAGCGCCCATCATCTTTTCCCTTTTCGTGCGCGCAGACCATCGTAGGTTCATGCTACTTTCGCTTTCGTGGTTCTCCCACCACTGTGCTTTCGAATGAGTGTCAGACTGCGCGTTAGTTCCGAATTGAGATCAGTGCTCACGGTTGCGATCTGCACCGGCTCTCCAGCAGACTCGCGTCCCAACCAGCGATTCAATTCTTTACGCGAGGAAGAGACGTAGCGCCCGTGTTTTTCCACTGGCATTCCTGAGTCTGCCCAGCGTTGCGCGACTGAGATTGGTTGCCCCAGAAAAGCGGCGATCTGCTGCCAGCCTTTGAGCGAGTCCAAGTCAGAGTTCCGGGTTGATTCCTTTGATTTTTTCGCCATCTGGCTACCTCGTCGCGTTCGATGTTAAGTCTCAGTGCAAGGCTGCAAATGAGGGCTCCGATTTGCCTGCGCGGGCAACATACAGAGTCATGCGGCATCTATTATTTGAGGTCGAGCGAAGGAGATTCACCATGGCTGACGCTCCGCGAATCACAGTTGAGGAATTGAAAAGGCGAATGGACGCGGGAGAGGACTTTACTCTGATCGACACTCGCAATCCGCAGGCTTGGGCGGAATCGGATACGCAGATACCGGAAGCGATCCGAGTGCGTGTGGACGATTTGGAAGCGAACTTGCCCAGAATTCCCAAGGACAGGCCCGTCGTCGCTTACTGTACTTGACCGAACGAGGGCTCAAGCGCCAGTTTGGCGCTGAAACTCCAAGAACGCGGTTACAAAAACGTCTGGGCGCTCAAGGACGGATTCCGCGCATGGCAGGACGTCGGATTGCCCGTCGAATCGAAACGCAAGGCGGCTTAACGCCCCGGCTATTGTTTCGTGACAAGATATCCGGTTCAAGCGCCGAAAATATAATCGATCCAATTACTCCAGCCGCGAGCCGTGATCCAGGCAGCTTTCAGCAGCCCCCGTTCGGTCCACCCGAATTACATTCGATTCATCCGCACAAAATGCGCGTTGGCCGCTTGCGTTGGCGGTGATGGGCGATGCGGTGACTTGAAATTTAGAAACCGTACCTCCCGTAGTTTCTGAAGTGCAATTTTGCAGGGAAAAGGCGTAACCGTTTTTTTGTCCGCCAGCCAACCTGGAATCATTCACGAGTGCGGCCAAATCCGAAAGGTTACATGTAAAACCAGCGTCCTGATGAGTTGTCTGGTAACTGACTTCTGCAGAGATGATTTCGCGAATGGATCCCACCGCAGACGCCTCGTTCGCAGCCATTTTCGCCCGCAGCAGATTCGGAATCGCGATGGCAGCAATGATCAGTATGAGTGGAATGGCCACAATACCGAGATAGCCCATCACCAGGCCGGCAATGGCGAGCCCCTCACCTTTTAGCCGGCCTCCGCTCTTCTTGATCTCCGAAAGAGACATGTGTCCCAGGACGACCGCAATGATAAACAGGGGAAAGATATTGATAATTCCGCACACCAGGCTGGCAATTGCCTTCCCGCTGGTTTGCTGCGGGGCGATGGGCACCGCGCCTGGCGGCGGAGGAACCGTCGCTGAGTTGAGTCGAACTGGAGAGGTGGATTTTCCGCAATTCGAGCAGAATGGACTGTTGTCGGCGATGGATGCGCCACAATTTGGGCAGAGCAAAGTTTTCCCCCTAATAACCGCAAAGGCTTCCTACAAATTGCCCGAAACATACTCCGGAGCGCAACGCCAGTCAAGTTGCGGGGTGGGAACCACGATTCTTTCCGAGATCTGCCGGGACCCAGGGCTTACGAGTCTGTGTGAGAACGCTTCTTACGCCCCTTTGGAGCTGAGTCATTTCGCACTTGCACCCAGGGCTTCCGCCCTGGGCTGTATTCTGGTGCCGCTTCGCGGCTGGGAATTACGATTCGCTTGCCACTTGTGGTTCGGAGTTTGAGTTCTCACTCAGACTCTATCGGGCTGGATTTCTGAAGGTCTCGGCTCTCCGCGCCAGTCGGGGAGTCCGGGCAACTCGAAAACTGTACCTGCCATCTCAGCTCCGCCACTGCTTACAACTCACCTGTATGAGATGCGTTAAAGCGCGCTTGCCCATAGTCCTAGGATTACTGTCAATCTTGTTCGCCTGCGGTGGTGGAAATACACTGACTACACCGCCGCCTCCTCCGCCTCCTCCGCCACCTCCGCCGGCCCCGAGCTATACCGGCGTGCTGATGCACCATAATGACCTGGGCAGCACCGGCCAAAATTTGAACGAAACTGTGCTGACGCCGGCGAATGTGAACCAGACACTGTTTGGGAAGCTGTTTTCTTACCCGCTGGACGGGTCAGCCTACGCGCAACCACTCTATGTCTCGAATGTGCAAATCTTCGGCGGAACACACAATGTGGTGTATGTCGCCACCGAGCACGACAGTGTTTACGCTTTCGACGCAGACGGCGGAGCGACGACGCCATTTTGGTCGGTCAATTTTACAAATGCTTCTGCCGGAATTACGACTGTGCCGTACACGGATCTGGGAGGTGGTCTCGGTCCTATCGTCCCGGAAGTAGGGATTACCGGAACACCGGTGATTGGGGGGAAGAGCGGTACCCTCTTTGTGGTTGCGATGACGAAGGAAAACGGCAGCTACGTTCACAAGCTGCATGCTCTCGACATCACAAACGGTAAAGAAAGGGCCGGCAGTCCCGTGGTGATTCAAGCGTCGGTCGCTGGAACTGGGTCCGGAAGTAGTGGGGGACAAATTGCGTTTCAGTCGTTATATCAATTGCAGCGTACTGGTTTGCTCCTGCTGAATGGAACTGTCTATATCGCGTTCGCGTCGTTCGACGATAAGGGGCCGTACCACGGATGGATCCTGGGCTATGACGCATCTTCGCTGAAGCAGGTCACTGTCTGGAATGACACGCCAAACGGACAGAAAGGCGGAATATGGCTCTCAGGCGCATCTCTCTCGGCCGATTCTGCTGGGAACATTTTCGCGATCGCCGGCAACGGCACCTTTGACGCGAACAATGGCGGACCCGATTACGGCGATTCATTCCTGAGGCTGACGCCTAATGGGGGAACGCTGAGCGTCAGCGACTACTTCACGCCGTTCGATCAGCAGAATCTAGCGGCGAACGACATTGACGTGGGCTCGGCCGGATTCACGCTGCTTCCTGATCAGCCGGGCGCGGTGACGCATCTGGGTGTCAGCGCTGGAAAATCGGGCAAGATTTATTTACTCAACCGCGACAATCTGGGCAAATTTCAATCGGGAAGCGACAGCCAAATCGTGCAGTCGCTTCCAGCGGCGCTGGGCTCCGCGGCCAATGATAACAATTACAGCACCGCAACCCACTGGCAAGGTAACATTTATTTCATTGGCAATGGCGATGTTGTTAAGCAATTCCAGCTTACAAACGGGCAGCTTTCGGCGACACCGGTCGCGCAAGGAAGCCAGCAATACGGCTTTCCCGGTGGAAATATGAGCATCTCGTCGAATGGCGGGAGCGGCGGGATTCTGTGGGCGATTGAGGCTGGCGGCATAAACATCCTGCACGCCTACGACGCGACGGATGTTTCGAATGAGCTCTACAACAGCAACCAGGCGGGTGCTCGCGACAAATTCGGCGCGGCCACCCGATTCACGGTGCCGACTGTGATCAATGGGAAAGTCTATGTAGCTGGAAAAACAGAACTCGCCGCTTTTGGCCTGCTATGAAGTTTGTTCCGCAGATTTCTCCAGCGGCTTGAGTCCAAGCTCTTTCATCACCATCTGCAGGTCTTTCCAGGCTTCTTTTTTCTGGCGCGGGTCGCGCAAGAGATACGCTGGGTGATAGGTGACTGCCAATTTGGTGCCGCGGAAGTCGTACCACTGGCCGCGCAGTTCGGACATCGGCGCATTGATGGCCAGCAAAGTTTTGGCTGCAACCGCGCCTAACGCAACAATGGCTTTCGGACCGATCACTTCGATCTGTCGCATGAGAAAAGGTGAGCAGGTTTCGCATTCATCGCGCTCCGGAGTGCGATTGCCAGGTGGGCGGCACTTGATGATGTTGGCAATATAGATATCTTCGCGGCGCAGGCCCATCGCTTTGATCATGTTGTTCAACAATTGTCCGGCACGGCCCACGAACGGCTCGCCTTGCTCGTCTTCATCTGCGCCCGGGGCCTCGCCAATGAACATCAGCTCCGCGCGCGGATTGCCCACACCGAAGACGATCTGCTTGCGCCCTTGCTTATGAAGACGACAGCGGGTGCAGTCGCCGATGTCCTCGCGGATGAGGCGGAGGCCAGAAGCTGGATCTGTCATAGAGGGTTCAGTTCGAACTTCCATTAGAGTTTGCCGGCCCTCAGATTCCGAGATCGCGGGCGAGGGCGCCCGCGCCACACTGGCTGATCCTTCGCCCGAGACCTGTATCGGCCTGCGATAAAAATCGTAAATGCCAAGATCGTGGTAGTAACGGACGCGATCGGCGAGGGCCTGTCGAAGTCGGGGATCCAGAGCTGAGGGCATTGCCTCCGATTCTAAACCGAACCTTGAAAAAATATTATCTTCTTCGCGTGCGCCTGTGTCGTCCCTCCGGGACTTGGCTTGTCTTCGCATATTACCCAGGACTTACGTCCTGGGCTAACATGTTCCGCCCCTACGGGGCTGGAGCCTTGAGGGAACGTAAGGCAGAGGAAATCGCCCGAAGCTGCGAACTCGCAACTACGAGCTAGTAGGTACGAGCTTCTTCCTGAGATTCACCGCACAATCCAGCACGCACTGCGCAACTTCCCATTTCGTCATTTCTGGCACGTTTAGGGTCTCGTCGGCCGTGAGGATCGTTACTGCATTTCTCTCCGAGTCGAAGCCGATGCCTTCGCGGGAAACATCATTTACGACAATCGCATCGAGCGATTTCGCGAGAAGCTTCTTGCGTGCATTTTCGAGTACGTCCTGAGTTTCCGCGGCGAAACCGATGACAATCTGCGAAGCCTTCCGCCGTGCAATTTCGGCGAGGATGTCTGTTGCCGGTGAGAGTTCCAATGTCATCGGTCCCGTGCGTTTGATTTTATGATCGGGAGGATTACTGATGGTGTAGTCGGAAACGGCCGCCGCTTTAATTACGACCGACGCTTCGGGCAACAACCTCAGCACAGCGTCACGCATTTGGCTGGCCGATTCGACTGCGGTCACTTCCGCCGCGGAAGGAGGCTTGAGGGCCGTCGGCCCGGTCACAAGCAGAACGCGCGCGCCGCGCCGAATCGCGGCTTCTGCGAGTGCATATCCCATGCGGCCCGACGACCGATTCGTTAAATACCGTACCGGATCAATTTTTTCCCGGGTTGGGCCAGCGGTGATGAGAACTGTTTCGCCGACCAAGTCCTGCGCCGCCCCGAGTGCATCGAGCGTAGCTGCCACAATCGCATCGCTTTCCGCGAGACGGCCCGGGCCCGTCATTCCGCAGGCGAGATATCCGCTGCCCGGTTCTACAATCTTCACCCCGCGCTTGCGAAGGACCTCAAGGTTCTGCTGCGTGGCCGGATGGTCCCACATATTCACGTTCATCGCCGGAGCAACGACGACCGGCGCTGTGGTCGCCAAATACAGAGTCGTCAGAAAATCATTGGCAAGCCCCTGCGCGAACTTGGCGATTACGTCAGCGGTTGCAGGCGCGACCAGCAAAGCGTCAATGGATTGCGCGACTGCGATGTGCTCGATGGCGGAATCTATGTTTGGCTCTGCGTTGGCCTCCGCCACAAACATGTTGGTGATGACCTTTTCTCCGGAGAGAGCAGCGAAGGTAAGAGGACGAACAAACTCTTGCGCCGAGGCGGTCATGACGACCTGAACGCGGATGCCTCGATCTTGAAGAAGGCGAGCGATCTCGGCGGATTTGTAGGCCGCGATTCCGCCGCAAACTCCGAGTGCAATTTTCATGAGAACAACTAGCTATGAGCTATGCGCTTCGAGCGAGCCATTGCACTCGGGAGGTAGGCGCAACGAAACTGTGCACAGTTCGCTCACGGCTCGAAGCTCAATGCTCGCAGCTTAACTTTCCCCCATGGCCTGGTCGAGCAATTCGCCGGCAACTTCGGCGGCGGAAGCAGGCACTTCCGGAATGACCCACTTCACTTTGCCTGCCTTGATTTCATCTTGTGCGATCCGGCAGGGCTTGCGGGAATGGGTGTCAATTACGGGCGGCGCTCCACCCTGGAGTTGGCGAGCACGCCGCGCTGCGACCAGGATGTACCTATAGTTGCTGTCGAAACCATCAATCAACTTCATTTGATTCTCCCCTGCATCACTGCCCGCTGGCAGCCGTATCTCCGAAGGACCGTAAGATTGGCTGAATCCGTTCGCGAATCTGTTCGAGGCGGCACGAATCAGCCCGCGCACTCAAACTGGCGTCCGCCCGCCCGTTGCGCCGGAGCCGCTCCGACAACAGAATAGCGTTGAGCGTATCCACAGAGTCCTCCAGGCGGTCGTTCACCAAAATATAGTCGTATTTCCAGTAATTCTCAATCTCGCGACCGGCGGCCTTGAGCCGTTTCTGGATTACTTCCTCAGAATCCTGGCTGCGTTCGCGTAATCGTCGTTCTAGTTCCGCACGATTCGGCGGCAAAATGAAAACACTCACCGCCTCCGGAAGCTTTGCTTTGATCTGCTGGGCACCCTGGACGTCAATATCGAGCAGCAGGTCTTTGCCGTCTGCTGCAGCCTTGTTCAGGAACCGTTTCGCGGTGCCGTAATAGTTGCCGAACACGTTCGCACGTTCCAGAAATTCGTCATCACGAATCATCTCTTCGAATTGTTCGCGCGTAATAAAAAAATATTCGCAGCCGTTCTTTTCAGCTCCGCGCGGCTCGCGGGTCGTGTAGGAAATTGAGAATTCAAGATTCGGCAGGGTACATCGAACTACGTTAACCAGCGTTGATTTACCTGATCCGGAGGGCGCGGAGATGATGAAGATAGTCGTCATCCTTATTCGATATTTTGCACTTGTTCGCGCGCTTTCTCGATGTCGGACTTCATGGCGAGTCCCGCTTCGGTTATGCGTACTGCATCTCCGGCCAGGCCAGAGGTTTTTGAAAGCAAAGTGTTCGCCTCCCGATTCATTTCCTGCAGGAGGAAGTCCAGCTTCTTGCCCACCTCGCCGCCAGCGTCAAGCAATCCGAGAAAATGCTGCACGTGGTTTTCAAGGCGGACAAGTTCCTCCTGAATGTCGCTGCGGTCGGCGAGCAGCGCCGCTTCCTGAACAATCCGGTCCGGATCAACCGATGCCCCGAGCCATTCCTGCAAGCGCGATTTTAGCCTCTCGGAATACGTTTTGAGCACGGTCTCGCGATGTTTGCGTACCTCAGTGCAGCCCGACTGCAGGTGAGCCAATCGTTCTCGAAGCTCTCGATCCATGGCGCGGCCTTCCTCTTCGCGCATACGATTCAAGTTTAGGAGGGCCTCATTAATTTTTGCGAGCACGGCAGGTGTGAGTTCAGCATCGGCAGGCGCGGCGTTCGAATCAAGCGCACCAGGAAGGCGGAGCACCGCGTTCAGATCTGGTTCGGCGGCGATGCCGGCTTCGATGGCGGCGGCGCGAAATGCCTGTACGTATGTTGCAACCAGTTGTCGGTTGAGTGTGAGAGGCACACTCCCAGCTTGCTCGAATGAGAGATTCACATCCACGTGGCCGCGCGCGAGCTCTTCTTTAAGCACGCGCCGCAGCGACACTTCGAGCGTATCGGTGTTCGCCGGCAGCCTGAAATGAAGGTCGAGAAAGCGGTGGTTCACAGACTTGATGGAGAGACTGAAAGCCGCGCCTCCATCGATCTGGCCTTTAACCTGAGCGAAACCGGTCATAGAACGGATTGGAGTCATCGGGTAACTGCTCCCACACGCGGAACTTCCACGTCGATGAATTGGAGCTCATATAGACGGCGGTAAGTGCCGAGTTTTTGCATCAGCTCTTCGTGCGTTCCTATATCTGCAATTGTTCCATTGTCAAGAACTACGATTCTATCCGCGCGGCGCACAGTGGAGAGGCGGTGTGCAATCACGACCACGGTGCGTCCCGCCATTAGATTTCCCAGCGCCGATTGGACCAGCGCTTCAGATTCGCTATCGAGGGCCGAAGTCGCTTCGTCGAGGATCAGAATGGGCGCGTTCTTGAGCAGGGCACGCGCGATGGCAATGCGCTGACGTTCGCCGCCGGAAAGCCGCACGCCCTTTTCGCCGATAACCGTTTCATATCCGTTAGGCAGTTCCATAATAAAGTCATGCGCCAGCGCCGCGCGTGCTGCCGTTTCGACCTGCTTCTGCGGAATTCCAGGTTGGCCGTACGCAATGTTATTGCGCACAGTGTCATTAAAGAGCACCGTTTCTTGTGTGACGACTCCGATCTGAGAGCGAATGGATGCGACCGAGACATCGCGAACGTTCTGGCCATCAATGGCAATTCGGCCTGAGGTCACGTCAAAGAAGCGGGGAACCAGCGAAACCAGCGTGCTTTTGCCCGCACCGCTCGATCCGACCAGTGCGAGTATCTCTCCCGCTTTTACGTCCAGATTGATCTTGCGAAGGACCTCTCGCTGCACGCCTTCCGACTCGTAGCAAAAGCTCACATTCTCAATACTGATCTTTTTCGAGAACGGCGGCAGTGCAGGAGCGCCGGGTTTTTCGCGAACCTCGTCCTGCACATCCATGAATTTGAAAATTTCTGAGGAAGCGCCAATTGCCTGCTGAAAGTTGTTATAGAAAAGAGCGAACTTGCGAACGGGGTCGTATAGCCTGAAAACGGCAACAATGAAAACAAAGAAGTCGCCCGTGGTCATCCCCCCATGAACGATCTGCTCGCGGCCAAGCAGCAAGAGCAGGGCGATAGCGATCGCCCCGAAAATATCCATGAGGGGGGAACTTATGGAAGAAGCTGCGACCGAGCGCAAATTTGCTCGAAAGAGGCGTTGGGCAGCTCGTTTAAATTTCGCGAATTCCCATGCCTCCATGCCAAAGGCCTTCACGATGCGGTTGCCCGTGATGGTCTCGTGAAGAATGTTTTGGATATCCGCAAGCTTGTCTTGACCGCCACGAGTCGTGCTTCGGACACGATGCCCGATTTTCCAAGCCGAGAAAATGACGAATGGGACGAACAGAAGCAGCAGCCACGAGAGTTCCTTCCCCTTCATAATCACCACGGCAACCGTGAAAATGAAGGTGAACAGTTGCTGGAGGGACTCAGCTAGAACGCTGGACATCGCAAACTGAACGCGCTCAATGTCATTGACAATGGTCGAAACCAAAGTTCCGGTGGTGTGCTTCTGAAAAAATGCGGCTGATCGGCGCAAGACAGAGTTGTAGAGCGAATTGCGAAGGTCAGTGATCAGTCCGTATCCCGCGTAGTTCACAAGGTACGTGCCCGCGTAATCGAAGATTCCCTTGAGGATCGTGGAAGCCACAAACGCAAACGCAACGACGGTCCACGCATTGTGAAAGTGAGAGGGAACGAAACGCTGTAGGTAGATAGTGCGATGAGTATGAGGAATAGTGAACAGCAGAATGTTTTCCGAGCCGGAGGCAGGATTCAAAACCCGGTCGAGAATGGGCCCGACCAGCAATACGCGGAATGCGTCGAAGAATCCGACGGCCGCTAATAACAAAACCGAGGGAATGAACTGCCACCAATAAGGCACCAGGAAGCGCAGAAGGCGCGTCAGTTGGCGCATGCGGTGCTCCTGCCGGGTGAGTACGACATTCCGCTTCTGCACACCCTTTGAAAACCGCAAAGGGTGGAGCAGCCGTCAGTTGAATAGAGCGTCGGGTGCAAGTCCTTATTATTCTACTTGAGAAGAAAAATTACCCGAGTGCCCCACTGACTTCGCGAGCAGCTTTCATGCCGGACGCAATCGCGCCCTGCATCCATCCCGGCCACGGGGAGGCATGCTCGCCGGCAAACCAAATTTTGCCTTCGCGCCGGCAAATGGCGGGATACCACTGCCGTTGGTGGGGATGATAGACGACGTAGGCACCGTGCTGGTATGGATCGTTGGCCCACGATTTTGTCACCACAGTCTCCAGGTGCTGGCGGAGCCCAGGATGAACTTCATTCATGTCGGCGATGACTTGCTGCATTCTTTCCGCCTGATCAAGTTGGTCGAGGCGGTGGGCGTAATCCTCGTAACAATACGACTGCAGCAGGCCGCGCCTGCCAGACTTACCGTAGGTCGGGTGCCATACTTCGAAATTCCTGTCGGAAGAACCGAAGCCGTTCAAGCCCTCATCTTCCCAGTAACGGCGACTTACCTGAAACGTCGTGCGTACCACCGGACCGTAAACCAGTCCATCAATCACTTTGCGTTTCTCGGGAGACCAATCGGGCGTGACCGCGATGTGTCGCAATACACCGAACGGGATAGTGCAGATGACAGCATCGGCCTTGACATGGTCGAGCATTCCGGCGCGTCGGTACGCGATTCGTCACTTTCGATTCAGCTCTTTCGATGTGTTCGACCACGCAGCTATAGCGGATCGCGTCACTGAGTTTGGCTGCAAATGCGCGCGGCAGCTGATCGTTGCCGCCTTTGATCTTTGACAGCGACTCGGTGTGGTGACTGTAGGCATCGCGCATGAAATCGAGCGCAGCGTCTTCTTCGAAACCAAAAAGCAAATAGTGGATTGCATCGTCTGACGCTCCACACTGGCGCAGGAAGTCCTTCATGCTGACATCGCCGAGCCGTGCTATCTCCGGCGGCCAGTCCTCGCGGATGGCGTCGCCGATCTTGCGCATAGTTTCGCCGTAATAGTGCTCGTCGAGGCCAGCTAGACCCACGCGATGCTCATCAGGAGTGAGCTCAAGAGGAACTTGCGACATGTCCACGGGCTTTCCCACGGGTATTTTGACCCGTTTGCCTTTGAGCAACGCAATTTCCGAGAGTTCCTTAGGGAAGAACGGTTCCAGCTCAAGTCCAAAATGGTTCACCCATTGGAGAGTAATTGCATGTGTATTCGGAATGCGTCCGGCACCAGCCTCCGAGTAAAGATCGTCGGAGAGTCCTTCCCGGATCGTGTGTACGCGGCCGCCGGGATGAAGCTGCGCCTCGACAATTACAATCTCGTATCCGACTTCCTTGAGTTCCCATCCAGCAGAAAGCCCCGCGAGGCGCGCGCCAAGTATCACCACTCGCTTGCCACTCGAGTTCCTGGGAACTTCGGCTTGCGGCATTGCCCAGCCAGAGCGGAAGGCGAAATGCAGCCCGCCGGTCACCACTCCCGCCCGCTTTAGAAATTGACGACGGTTGATCGGCATGTGGTCGGAATTCTAGTGGTCACCGGCTGCATTGGTAAAGCCTGAAACCAGGACACCAGGAAAATACGTATGAACCGCGGGAAACTTACGGCACCTGGAATCCGGGGGGAGGCCGGCCAGCATCTTAGATTAGTGGCCAGATGACATCGTCTTGCATCCGATTTGTCTACTGCATCGTGCTCACTCTGTTGTTGCTACCGTCACTGTGTGAATGCGCAACGGCCGAGCAGATTCCTGTGCGTCACACGGAGGGGGTGAGCCTGGGATTTCTGGTGCTGCGCACGGAAGAAGGCACTCCGATCGCCTATGGCGATCTGCAACAGGTGGCTAAGAAAGACCACGTCATGGAGGACATGAAATTCTATTTCAAAGACGGGTCCTTCTATGAAGAGATCACGAAATTCACTCAGGATGGCAAGTTCCGGTTGTTAAGCGATCAAGTAATCCAAAGAGGGCCTTCGTTCAAGCAGCCGATGGAATCGTGGGTAGATGCGACGGCCGGGACCGTCACAGTGCGCACCTCTGAAGAGGGAAAAGAAAAACTAACTACGAAACGGCTAGATTTGCCGCCGGACCTGGCCAATGGTTTGCTGTTGACCCTGGCAAAAAATGTTGACCCTAGCGCGCCGCAAACTACCGTTTCGATGGTAGCGGTTTCGACCAGCCCACGTGTTGTAAAGGTGAGTTTCTCGCCACAGCCGGAAACCACGTTTCACGTGGGTGCGGTCCCATATAAAGCGCAACAGTATCTGCTCAAGATTGAAATTGGCGGAGTGAAGGGGAAAATCGCACCGCTGGTAGGAAAGCAGCCCGCGGATATTCATCTTTGGCTCATCAAGAGCGAGGCCCCGACATTCGTCAGGTTCCAAGGGCAGCTGTACGAAGGCGGGCCGGTCTGGCGGATGGAGCTCACTGATCCCAGAGAAGGCTCGCCCGAGGGCCAAAAAGAGTGAGTCTCTTCTGCTCCGGCAGTACAGTGAGATTCTGTTTGCTGGAATAAGAAATCGCCCGGGGTTCTCTCAGGCCTGAAACATGCTTCGGTAATGCCGATACCAATCGCTTTGAAAGCGCTCGTCCGGATCGTACTTTTTCTTGAATTGGAGAAACTCGGGAAACTGCGGATAACAGTTTTCAACCTGCTCTCGCGATGCGTACCGATGATAGGTCAAATAGTAAGTACCTCCGCGCTTCGCTGCCATCGAGATAAGGCGGCGAAATGCGTCCGCGGAACGCTGCAGTCCTTCGGGGCTATGGACCGTGTGCAGGTTGAAAATCGTGCAGGCGTACGATTGTTTCGCCCAGGCCAGAAAGCTTTCGTCGTCGCGTTCGATTAGACGGACGGTGCCATAGATCAAATCAACTTTGTTCTTTCGAAAGTCGGCCCTCACTTCATCAAAGAACTCACTCAGCATTGTTCTGGGAACATTGATCTCTGTGATTATTTCCGTGGCCGGATATGGAGCATGGAGCTTCGCATCAATTTCGCGGTGATAGTTTTCCGGATAAATGCTCAACTGGTGTGTGTCCGACCAGTACACCTGTCCACTGGTCGAAAGGTAATACTTCGCGTATTGCTCGAACGCTTTTTTCTGGTCGGTGTGTGCGAGATAAAGAAGCTGTCTCCAATTCTCATCGGATAATTCCTTCTGGGCTGGCGATATCGGAGTTGCCATCGGAACTGGCCGGTAGCAGGAGAAGACGCCTTTCCTTAGAAAGTCTTCGGAATCGCGCTCGATGGAAAACTGAAAATCGCCGTACAGAAATCCGTCGGAAGTACGTTTCTCAAAGGCTTGCATCAGGCCTTCGACATCGCGCACTTCCACCACTCGTTCGACCTTTACCCGAGGCACGAGCCGCAGTCGCACAGATGTGACGACGCCGAAGAGCCCGTATCCTCCGTGCGCCAGGCGAAACAATTCGAAGTTCTCAGTTCGACTGCAAGTGCGGGCATTCCCGGAAGCATCCACGAGCGTGAACGATTCGATATCGTTAATGAATGGTTTCATTTTCAGGCCGCGTCCGTGCGCGTTGGCCGCAATGGTGCCAGAGACGGTGAGCCGGTCGGCGCCAGTCTGTTTCTGGGCAATTCCCCACGGCTGAGCGTTACCATCCTGCAGTGCGAGATAGCCATTGATAAGTTCCAGCCATTCGATTCCGCCTTCTACTTCTACAATTCCGCGATCATGATCGAGATGCAGCACTCGGTTCATCTTTCGGATGTCGATGAGGAGCGTGTCCGTGCCAAATTGCTGCCCGCCCATTGCGTGCCGGCCGCCGGCAATTGAAATATGTTGCCGGTTCTTACGTGCCGTACGAACGATCTCCTGCACGTCTTGCGAAGATTTTGGTTCCAGGATTTTTAGCACCCGGGTGGGATTCAATTGCGAATGAATATCGTTGACGAGGGGTAATTCAGGTCTCCGGACCGCAGCTGGAGCGGCCGACGCAATAGCAAGAGCAGCGGAGCCCGCTACGAATTCGCGTCTTGAGATCACTCTTGGCCTCCCGAATTGCGTTAGAACAAAAAGGGCACCAGTCGCCACGTTCGACGCATGTACTGTCTGTAGGGCTCGCCAAGCGCCGCGCTCAACGCGGCCTCTTCGACAGGTATGCGATACGCGTAGGCGGCGCTCAAACAAGAGACCGATGCAATCAGCGCCGCCCAGTTTCCAAGCGCCAGCCCAAACCCGAGCAAGCTGACAAGAGCACCGCTGTACGACGGATGACGGACGTATCTGTAGGGGCCGCACTCAATCAGGACCTGACCGCCTTGGGTTGCGACATCGAAAGTAAAGTACTTTCCCAATAGTCGCGCTGAGTACCAACGAAACGCAGTTCCGGCAATCATCAGGCAAATACTGGCTAAGAAAACCAAAGTTCTTTCCCAGTGAATGGCCGTTTTTGGCAGGAGAAATGATATGAGAAAGCCCGACAATATCCCCACCCACCATAGGAGTGCAATCAAAGCAAGAGATCCCCGATCTCTGGCTTGCGCCGAGGCAGCGGACCGTTTGAATATTGACGCGATGATTTCCGGCAGGAGCCACAGCGCGAAAGCAATCCAAAAAACCGCCGCCTGAATCAGCCCTCCCGAAAATGGCACAGGGCGCAATTGCATATCTCACTTGGGACTGTCGCGGTGAGCGACTTTTACCCGATAGCCCGCCTTCTTCAGGTGTTTCGCCACATCTTCGGCAATCATCACCGAGCGGTGCTGGCCCCCGGTGCAACCAAAGGCGATGGTCAGATAGCTTTTGCCTTCGTGGATGTAATGCGGCAGAAGATAAATCAGCAGATCGGAGATGCGCTGAATGAATTCGGTCGTCTGCGGAAACGAGCGAATGTATTTCGCGACTTTGGGATGGCGTCCGGTCAAAGGCCTGAACTCGGGAACAAAGTGTGGGTTGGGTAAGAACCGGACATCGAACATCAAGTCTGCGTCGTCCGGGACGCCGTGCTTGAATCCGAAGCTCACGAACGAAACCAGAATGTTCCTGCCCTTTTCCTTTTTTTGAAACAGCTCGATGATGTGCGAACGCAACTCGTGTACGTTGAACTTCGAGGTGTCAATGACCAAGTCGGCCATGGCGCGGATGTGGCGCAGATGGCGGCGTTCGGCGGCGAGCGATGCCTTCACCGGCGAGTGCGTTCCCAGGGGATGCGGGCGGCGGGTCTCACTGTAGCGGCGCAGCAGGACCGAATCGGAAGCTTCGAGAAAAATAACTTTGGTGGCGATCATTCGCCGCACCGATTTGACGATCGCGGGAAGTTCTTCGAGCTGGCGTCCTTCGCGCACATCCACTACAAGCGCAGTTCGCTCGATCTCCGCAGACTGGCCAGCGAGTTCGGCAAAGCGCGGGATCAAGCCGACCGGCAGGTTGTCCACGCAGTAGTAACCCAGGTCTTCAAAAGCTTTCAGGACCGAGGCCTTTCCCGAACCGCTCATCCCCGTGATGACGACCAGTTCGCCCGCGGGCCGGCCATCATGCGGGAGCGGTTTCTTTAGCTTTCGGGTCGCGTCGGTGAGTTTTGAAGTGAGGCGGCGAAAGGCCATTCTGAGAAGATGCTAGCAGTGGGAACGTGGTTCCAACCAGTTCCTTGCGATGTCCACTACGAGGTCACCTCGGAGGCGTGGAGAAAAGACCCAATTCTTGGGCCGCGGATTTACGCGGATTCACACGGATTGACACGAATTGGCTCGGAAAATATGGAAACCCCTTCCTTGATCTGTGTTGATCCGCGCTAATCCGGGTAAATCCGTGGCGAGGAATTTGAAAATTACTGAATGCTAGGTGCTCAACTCTGATGCCCGAACCCTGACTCAGGCGCACAAGTCGCGCCAACCGGCGATTTCCTTCAGCCCCTCGCCGCGGTGCTCGAAAAGCCGCACTCGATGCCGGGAGTGTTCGAACTCGTGGATATCGGCCCAGACTTCGGCTTGCCAGGACAGCTCGTGGACTGCCGACTCTCCGCAGCTGGCGCAACGGGTGTGCAGTTTGGTGGGCACGAGCGGCAACGAACGCTGCGGCTGAAGTTCGATGAAGATGCAGCGAACTTCCTTGATGTCGTCATTTTCGCCGATGACATGTTCGTAGCGCAGAATGTAATCAAAGCCCAGCTTACCGGCTTCGCGCTCGGCCTCGGCACGAGTGTGGAACGGCCCGTATTCGGCCCGCAACTGCTCGGTGGAGTCGCAGGCCATCCAAAACGTTTCCTTGTAGATCATTCAGCTTCGCCCCGGGAGGATTTCACGTAACTGTCGTGTTCTTTAGTTCGCTTCCAAAACGGGAAACGCGATGTTCCGCAGCTGTTACTGAGCAATTGGAGTGCCGCAAGTGTCGCGCTAATTGGTTGCTTTTTGGCAGGTTTAGCGCGTATTCGAATTCGCTCTGCAACGGTTTGCAACCGTTTCCCCATGCGGCCGGCAACCGCTGATGCGCGTCCAATGGTGCGGCCTTATACATGCGATTTCCAGCCCAGTCGCCCCGTTCTCCAGTAGGATAACCAGCCGACGGGACCGTCGAGATGGGAAAGCGCCGAGAGCCCAGGAAAGTAGTGGAAGTGCCGGTGCGCATCTTTGGGACGGACGCCCACGGCAAGATATTCTCGGAGAATGTTACAGCCCTGGACGTCAGTCAGAGCGGGGCACGGCTGGGCGGAGTGCGCTCTCAAATTAAACTGGACGAAATCGTCGGTCTGACCTACGGAAAGAGCAAAGTGCATTTCCGTATGAAATGGGCAGCGAGGGCAGGCTCTCCGCGCGAAGGCCAGATAGGGCTGTTGAATCTGAGCCCGGAGAAGCCGTTCTGGGATTTTCCCGTTCCTCATGGCATTGCGGTCGATAACTTCCTTCGGCGGTTGAGCGGCGGCGCTCTCCGCGAATGAAGTGCTCGATCTCGGTAGAGCTGCATTGTGACGGGCAGCCGGTGATTTGGGGTAAAGCCTCGGATTTGAGCGTGGGCGGCTGTTTCGTTGAAATGCCCATCCCTCTGCCAGTCGAAACCGGCTTGCGAAGGCGCTCTGGTTGGGCGAAACCAAGCTGCGCCTGCACGGACAAGTCGCCAGCACCTCGCCGGGTTTCGGCATTGGCATGCGTTTCACCGATGTGTCGCCCGAAACTCAAGAATTCCTGCGCCGGCACATGGAAGGCATCGCCTCCTAAGGCTGCCGCCAGATGCGATGGGACGCTATGCAATCCGGGCAGCGACACTCTGAGTTGCGGCTTCGGCTTTTACGGCGGGCAACTCCGTTGTCGCCCAGCTTCGTCCCCCATGGGAAGCCACGTAGAGAGCCAGTTCGAGCCGGCTCCATACTCCAGCTTGTCGAAGATTCCGCGCAACTGATTTTTCACCACCTGCTCGGTGCTGCCCAGGACAGTGGCAATTTCCGGGTTGGTCTTACCCCAGACCATGGTGGCGACTTGAACTTCCCTCTGGCTCAATTGATCACGAGGCGACATGACTCATTCGCTCCTTTTCGAAGATGGCGGTTGCCAGGATGACGCGCTTGCGTCCCTGCTTGGTTCCAGACCGCAGAAATAGCGTGCGCAGATGCTGCTTTACCGTACGTGGGCTGATTCTGAGCTCCAATGCAATCTCCTTATTGCTGCAGCCCTGTACCAGCGGGTGATCTTGATTTGATCGAGGCTTAACATGATTGAGCTCCTTCTTAGTTGTGGGTTACCGAGAGCGCCGACGACCAACGACAGAATTTTCAATGCAACGTCTTTCGCCAAAGTTTCGCCGTCGCGCACGGCGGGACAAATACCGGCGGAGACGGCACTTAGGGGCAAGAGGGCAGTGACCTGAGTGTGATGAAACCCCGAGGTCAGTCCCTTATCGGGCGGAGTTGTGCCACAATGAAAACTCGCTGGAGGCGATTGTTGGAGCAACACTGTTGGAGGAACTATGAGAGGCGGCCTTCGCTTCGCGATTAAAAATCTTTCGGGACTTGCGCTGCTCGGTGGCTTATTAAGTCCATGCAGCGCCGGACCAGCTGCCAACCAGATTGCACCGTCCAGTCAGTCTGCGCCAGTCACCGTTACCCTGCAGGACGCGCTAACGCGCGCGCAGGCAAACGAACCGCAGTACCACGCCGCATTGACCGAATACGGAGTGGCAAAAGAGCAGCGGATGCAAAGCCGCGCGGCGCTGCTGCCCAATCTCAACTATGACGCAGGCTTCATTTACACGGAAGGAAATGGCACCCATTCCAACACCGGACGGTACATTGCGAATAATGGCTTGCATGAATACATCAGCCAAGGCAATGCGCACCAGGCGCTTTCGTTGCAGGATGTTGCCGAGTATCGGCGCGCAAGCGCTCTCGAAGCACTGGCCAAAGCCAAGTCGGAGATTGCCGCTCGGGGACTGGTGGTGGCGGTAACTGGAGCCTACTACGGGTCGGTGGTGGCGCAGCGCAAGTATTCGACTGCACAGCGAGCAGCGGGGGAGGCGGCACACTTCTTCGACATCACGCAGAAACTCGAGCGCGGCGGTGAGATCGCCCACTCCGATACTATCAAGGCGCAACTTCAGCTTCAGCAGCAACAGCGCGCCCTCCAGGATGCACAGCTTGAAATGGAACGAAATCGGCTGGAACTTGCGGTACTGATTTTCCCGAATTTTAACGAGAACTTTACTACTGTTGACGATCTGGAAAATGTCGAGCCACTGCCTTCGTACCAGGAAGTGGAGACCGCGGCCGGAGACAAGAATCCGCAGCTTCGCGTGGCCTTGGCGTCGCTCAAGGCTGCAAATCAGGAAGTCGCCGTTGCCTGGAACAGCTTCCTGCCATCGCTGAGCTTGGACTACTTTTACGGGATTGATGCAAACCGATTTGCGGTGAACGGGTTCGATCCGGCAACCGGCAGCACTTTCCGTAACTTGGGCTACTCAGCGGCTGCGACATTGCAGCTTCCGATCTGGAATTGGGGAGCGGGCCGGAGCAAGGTAAAGAGTGCGGAGTTGCAGCGCGATCAGGCGAAGCGGGAATTGAGTTTTGCCCAGCGAAAACAGGTTGCGGACCTGAAGGCGTTCTATGGAGAAGCACAGACCGCACGTTCCGAACTCGAATCGTTGCGTCAGTCTGCTGATCTGGCTGCTGAGAGTCAGCGCCTGACTACCTTGCGCTATCAGGCTGGCGAAGCCACAGTTCTCGAAGTGGTAGATTCGCAGAACACGCTGACCACGGCGCAGAATGCGTTTGGCGATGGGCAGGTGCGGTTTCGAGTGGCAGTGGCAAATCTCCAGACACTGACGGGAAAATTCTGATTGGAAAACTGGCTCAATCGAAAAGGACCGTGTCGAGGATTTCGATCCCGCGTCGCAGTGACGACGGTGCTTGTCTCGGCGTTAGGGATGTTGCTGGCTTGCTCGGGTACAGCCAAAGATGAGGCGCCGGTTGTACCGGTGCAACTGGTGCAAGTCGCGAAGGCGACGTTAGAGCAAAAAGTGACAGCGGATGCAGTGCTGTTCCCGATCGCGCAATCGGCGATTGTTCCGAAGATCAGCGCCCCAGTTCAGAAATTTCTGGTCAATCGCGGGAGCCACGTCCGCGCCGGCCAATTGCTCGCGGTCCTCGAAAATCGTGATCTGGCCGCCGCTGCGCAGGAGAATAAGGGCAGCTACGATCAAGCCCAGGCCCAATATGCAACCACCACTGCCGCCGACCTGCCGGCGGAAATTCAGAAGGCGCAACTCGATGCACAAGCCGCCAAGCAGCAACTCGACGCGCAGCAAAAAGTGTATGACAGCCGGCAGGAACTGTTTCAGCAGGGAGCTTTGCCCCGCAAAGAATTGGACCAGGCTGGGGTGGACTTAACCAACGCCCGCAATCAATATGAGATTGCGCAAAAACATCTGGACGCACTGAACGCCGTCGGCAAGCAGCAGACCTTGAAATCGGCGAAGGGACAGCTCGAGTCGGCGCAGGGGAAGTATCAAGGCGCGGCGGCTCAACTTGGTTATTCCGAAGTGCGGAGTCCGATCAACGGCATCATCACAGACCGTCCGCTTTATCCGGGGGAAATGGCTGCCGCCGGAACGCCTTTGTTGACTGTGATGGACATCTCGACCGTCACCGCCCGCGCGCATATTCCGCAGCAGAGCGCGGCGTTGCTGAAATCTGGAAATAAAGCCAAAATCACTGTTCCCGGACTGGATCAGCCCATGACAGGCAAGGTCTCACTGGTGAGTCCAGCGCTCGATACGAATAGCACCACCGTTGAAGTCTGGATGCAGATCGAGAATCCCGGTGAAAAGTTGAAGCCCGGGACCACGGTACAGGTTTCGATGGTGGCGCGCTCTCTGCCCGGCGCTTTGGCCGTACCGGCTGCCGCACTTTTAACGGCCCCGGATGGAATCACTTCGGTAATGGTCGAAAGCACTTGCTCTGACAGCAAAAATGCCAGCGATCGCTGCGCGCTGCAGAAGCAAGTGAAAACTGGCATTCGCGATGGGGACCGAGTGCAGATCGTTGAAGGCCTGCACGAGGGAGACAAAGTCGTCGCCTCCGGTGCGTACGGTCTGCCGGACAAGAGCAGGATCACGACCGCTGAGGCCAAACCAGAAGCGAAGAATGAGAAGGAGTAGCGGGTGAACCGTCCCGAATCTTCCTACTGGTTTGCGCGCCATTCGAAGCCGTTAGTCTTTCTGATCCTCACCATTGCGGCGCTGGGCGGATACCTTGCCTTCAACATTCCGCTTGCAGTTTTCCCGACCACGAACTTTCCGCGAATTGTGCTGGCTGTGGACAACGGCGTGATGCCGATCGACCAGATGATGGTCACCATCACGCGCCCGGTTGAAGAAGCCGTGAACAGTGTTCCCGGACTCGAAGAGGTGCGGTCAACTACCAGCCGCGGCTCGGCGGAAATAGATCTTTTCTTCAACTGGAACGTAGACATGTTCCAGACGCTGCAATACGTCAATGCGGCGATCTCCCGCGTCCAGCCGGAACTGCCTTCGACAGCCAAAATTGATACGCGGCGGATGACCTTCGCCAGCTTTCCGATTATTGGCTACAGCCTTATGTCGGACGCGGTTCCGCAGACGCGGCTCTGGGAGATGGCGACGTACGAGCTCAAGCCGAGATTGAATCGCCTGAATGGCGTTGCCACGGTAATGGTACAAGGCGGGCAGGAACCGGAGTTCCACATTGAGCCTGATCCGGCAAAGTTGCTCACTGCCGGTGTCACGGTCACCGATATTCTCGACGCGATCAAGAAGACCAATCTGATTGACTCTCCGGGATTGTTCGAGCAAAACCATCAGCTTGTGCTCGGACTGATCAGCGGACAGGTCCACAGCCCCGAGCAGCTTGCAGGGGTCGTGGTGAAGATCACGCCGGCAGGAATTCCGGTGCGGGTTGGCGATCTGGCGAACGTGGTCCCGGCTGTGAAACCGGTTTATACGATTGTCACTGCCAATGGAAAACCGGCGGTACTGCTCAATATCAACCGCCAGCCCGACAGCAACACCAAGGAAGTGGCTGACGAAGCACATCAGGAAGTCGAAAAGATCCGCGCCATGCTGCCGGCAGGAGTGAAGATCGAAGCATTCTACGACCAGTCGCAACTGGTCACCGATTCCATTGCCAGCGTGCGCGACGCGATCCTGATCGGCGTAATTCTGGCTTCGGTCATCCTTGTCGTGTTCTTGCATGATTGGGGAACCTCAGTAGTTGCCGGCCTGGTGATCCCTGTCACGATTTTGGTCACCTTTGTCATTCTGAAAGTACTCGGTGAAAGTTTTGATCTGATGACCCTGGGCGGACTGGCCGCAGCCGTGGGGCTGGTAATTGACGATGCCATTGTCGTCGTCGAGAACATCGTTTTGCATCGTGATGCAGGGCAAAAAC
>QHZR01000611.1 GCA_003224755.1 Acidobacteriota bacterium | reverse complement strand
TGATACCTCTTCTGTTGGCCTTGGGCTGTGCATCCAAACAGAGACCCGTTGCGACGCCTCCAGCTCCAACTCCGGTGATCCGCAGTCAAACGCCGCCGCCGAATGCAGAGCTTATTGAGCACTGTGTAGTGACGAAGGAGGAGAACGCAAATACCGTATCTTGCCGTTGCCTACCTGTTACGACCAAGATTGATTCGAAGACCGGGCAGATGGTCGTAGTCTGTAAGAAAATGCCCGAGGAGAAGTAGGAAAAGCACCAGGAGCAATTCATGTTGCAGTTTGCAGGAGATAGTAAAGGAATGGCGCTCATCCGCCAAAGCTGCAAGCGTAGGCTCTTGGTCTGTTAGGGAATGGTCTTCAGAAGATCGGCTGGTTTCATTTTGAGGGCATGGGCAAGTTTGCAGATCGTGTCCAGCGATACGCCGCGTTCCATTCGCAACTCCCGAAGTCGTTTTCCGAAGATACGGCGGGGGGCTGGGTTCCGCACGCGGAGAATGATTCAAGTTTGACATCGGCACGTCTACACACAGTTGTGTGCAATGCGATTAAGTGTATAATGCTGATTCCTTCGATGGAAGGCGGTTTGTAAGCAGTATGGATGGGCTGCAAAGGGCAGGCAGGCTGCTAACAGCAGGCTTCGTGGCCGGAGACGTACCGTAAGATCCGCTGCAATCAATTGAATCCTTCGCGCGTCGGGTACTCGGCATAATTCCGGTGAATCCTCCGTGAGACACTCACGCCCGGAGGATTTGTCATGGAAAGATTTTTCAGAGATTCAAGAACCATTCAAAGATACAGATCCAGTCCACTCGGCCCCTACATTGAACGGTTGGCAGACTGTTTGTATGAGCAAGGATACTGTCGGGATCAAGCTCTGCGACACCTTCTCACTGTGGAGGAGTTTGGCCGCTGGTTGCAGCGATGGCGTATCGCTCTTCACGATGCGACGTTTGCCCATGCGCGGAGGTATGTCCGTCTTCGTCGCCGGCGGAAAGGGTTCGGCGCATTACTCGCGCTGAAGCGCCTTCTCGAAGTGCTTGCCCAAGAAGGCCGCGTATCGCCGATGAACGCACCGAAGTCCCAGGTGGAACTCGTTGTTCAAAAGTTCGGCAATTTCTTGAGTGAGGAACGTGCGCTTGCCCCCCGGACGATCAATAACCGAAAGACCATCGTAACGGCATTTCTTGCTCAGAGGTTTGGCAAGCGGTCCTTTAAGTTTTCCAACCTCTAGGCGGAAGACCTGATCGGTTTTGTGCAGAAGGAAGCAGCCAGACGGCGTAACAGCATTAAGGCCGTGGAGACCGCGTTGCGCTCGTTCATGAGATACCTGCTGTTCACTGGCCATCTTAATCGGGATCTTTCGATAGCGATTCCAAGTGCGCCGAACCGCCCGTTTCTCGGCATTCCACGACATCTGACTGCCGATCAGGTGCACCGTGTCTTGGCGAGCTGCAACATGCAGACCCGAACCGGACGAAGAGACTACGCGATCCTGCTATTGCTAGCGCGCCTCGGATTCCGCCCCGGGGAAGTAGAAGCTCTCACACTCGATGATATCGATTGGACCACTGGCACTCTCACAGTTCACGGCAAAGGCGGAAAGATTTTTGACCGAAATCTGAATCCCGGATAAAAGGAACCTTGCTGGCAGGACGACTATGTGCCGCGGGAACTCATGGCAGCAAAGAATGCTCGCGGTCGGAATTGACGGTGTTAACTATGAGAACAAGCGTTGTACGAAATCCGATCACACCAGAGCAAACTCACCCGGCTGACTTGCAACCCTTTGGTCCCGGCCGAAAGCCAGTACGCCCCATCGAAACTCAGGCAGTGCAGCCTTTGCATCCAAGGCCACAATCACTGCCCCAACCTCTCCGTATGTATACGGAAGACGAAGTTTCGGAGATGCTCCAGATCTCACTTTCCCAGCTTCGAAAGTGGCGCATGAAACACAGCCGCAACAAAAGCCAAGGTCCGCCCTTCAAAAAAATCGGCCGGCTCGTCCGATATCCTGAACAAGGCTTATTGGATTACGTT
>QHZR01000610.1 GCA_003224755.1 Acidobacteriota bacterium | reverse complement strand
ATCAATATCTATGAGCTCGCCAAGAGCATGAGCTTGTTGGCTGGACGGATGCCAGGCAAGGACATATCCATCCACTTTGTCGGGCTGCAGCTAGGTGAGAAGGTGGCCGAGGAGTTGTGGGAGGAGTGGGAAAGCCCGGCGAAAACTCCAATCAAGGAAATCCTCGTGATTAGCGATCGCAACCCTGCCTCCGAAAAGGTGCTCGACAAAATACACAAGTTGGAAATGTATCTCGCCGCAAACGATCGCGACGGGCTTCGCGACTACGTGTATCGAATGGTTCCGCAGTTTGCAAGAAACCGTAAGGAAATCCAGTACGACATCGAACCCGCGCCCATTACGACAATAGTGGCGACAGGGAGAACAAATTGAGCGCTTCAATTCCACTCTCGCGTCCCAACGTAGGTGATCTGGAAATCCAATACGTGACCGATGTGCTGCGATCTGGAATGCTCAGCTTGGGCCCTAGAGTACCCGAATTCGAGAACCGGTTTGCCTCCTACGTTGGCCGTAAACACGCCGTCGCCGTGAATAGCGGGACGTCGGCGCTTCATTTATGCATCAGGGCAATGGGAATCGGTCCGGAAGACGAAGTAATCACGTCCTCTTTTAGCTGTACGAAGGCGGCGTGCCGCTGTTCCTCTACATCGACCCGGAAAGCTTCAATCTTTCTGCTGCGCAGGTACAACACTTTCTCACCGAGAGATGCGCACGCAATTCCGAAGGACATTGCGTCAACAAAGATACTGGCCGTCGCGTTAAAGCGATTTTGCCTGTCCACGTTTTTGGTATGCCGTGCGATATGGATCTAATGCGACGTCTCGCGCAAAAATACGGGCTTTTTCTAATCGAAGACGCTTGTGAAGCTCTCGGCGCGGAATACCGCGGCCGTCTTGCGGGAACTTTTGGTGACGCGGCAAGTTTCGCCTTCTACCCGAACAAGCAAATGACCACTGGCGAGGGCGGAATGATCGTGACCGACGATGACAGCATTGCCGAAGTCTGCCGCAGCATGAGAAACCAGGGACGGAACGAGAAGTCCGAGTGGCTCGACCATG
>QHZR01000105.1 GCA_003224755.1 Acidobacteriota bacterium | reverse complement strand
TACAAAGTCGTCGAGGAATTTCGTTCAATGCGGCCGGGACCAATCCTGGCAGCCAAGCTGTCTCTGGAACTTCCATGTTCGAACTTGAGTTTGCACAGCTTTCCGACCCCGGAAAGGTGCGCGAGCACAACGAAGACTTCATAGGTTACGCCGAGCCGCGCACACCAGAGCAGGTTCGCAGCCACGGCTGGCTCTTCGCGTTGGCTGACGGTTGCGGCGGGCACGATCGCGGCGAAATCGCATCCCGGATGGCTGTGGATACGCTGGTCTCAAGTTTCTACGCGGACCGCGGGGCAGAGGCGACTCGCAACACACTGCAACGACTGATTCAATCAGCGAACACCAAAATTTGTGACTGTGCGGCCACGGCGAGTCCGGGGAGTACCACGTTGGCGACAACCGTGGTGGCTTGCGCCCTCCGCCAGGACCGGGCAACCGTTGCCCACGTGGGTGATTCACGTTGCTATCTGACCCGCCGTGGCCGAGCCTCGCTTCTTACGCAAGATCACACCGTTGTCCACGAGCAAGTCAAGCTGGGACTGCTCTCGGAAGAAGAGGCAGCAGCTTCCGAGACACGACATTACCTCAGCCGCTCACTTGGCAGCAATTTGGTCCTAAATGCAGACATTGACGAGCACCAGCTTCTGCCAGGGGATGTTCTGCTGCTTTCCAGCGATGGCTTGCACGGGTCGGTTAGTGCGGAAGAGATCGCCTCACTCATCTCGCGTTTCCCTGACCTCGGAGAAGCGGCGCGGACGCTGGTCTCTCTGGCTTGTGAAAGGGACGGCAGCGATAATATCAGCGTTCAGCTCATTCGAATAAAGGTCATCGAACGCGTGGGCGTGTATCGGGGGAGGCCTTATAACCTGCGCTGAACGCTGGGCAAGCCAAAATCTAGCGGATTCTTTATGGTACTTCTGGCATGATGGAACCATGAGGAAAGTAAGTCTCGGTCTTCTGGCGCGCGCTCATTCTTCATGACCCCATCGATGACATTACTGCGTGCCGGTGACAAGCTTGACCACTATGTGATTGAGAATTTGGTGGAGCGCAGCGGCATGGCATCCATCTTCCGTGCCACGGATGAACGCACGGGCGGCCCGGTGGCGATCAAAGTTCCTCATCCTGATATGGAGGCGGATCCGGTCTTTTTTGAGCGCTTCAACCGCGAACAAGAGATCGGGCAGAAGCTGGACCATCCCGGGGTGATGAAGGTTTTCCCGGGCGACCATCACAGCCAGCATTACATGGTGATGGAATGGGTTGAAGGCCGCTTACTTCGCCAGCTATTGAACGAGCAAAGGAAACTTCCCCAGGACCGCGCCGTCAAGATCGCGCTGCAAGTCGCCTCGGCGATCGAATACATACACGGGCACGGCGTTATCCACCGTGATTTGAAGCCTGAAAACATCATGGTGGACGCCAACGACCACATCAAACTTATTGACTTTGGCATTGCCGCGAAGCTGAGCTCGCGCCGCATTACCTTCGCAAAGTTCTCACAAACCGTGGGCACTCCCGACTACATTTCGCCCGAGCAGGTAAAAGGAAAGCGCGGCGATGCTCGTAGCGACGTCTATGCTCTGGGCGTCATGCTCTACGAAATGGTCACTGGGAAAGTGCCGTTCACCGGGCCGAATGCGTTCGTAATCATGAATGACCGCCTCCTCAATAATCCCGTGCCGCCGCGTGAAATCGATTCAACCATCGCCCCGCAGTTGCAGGAAATCATCTATCGCGCCATGGAACGCGATCCCAACAAGCGTTATGCCAACGCCCACGAGCTGATCTGGGACCTGGAACATCCGGACAAAGTCGGAGTGGCAGAGCGGCCAGAGCTGACAGACTGGAGGAAACGGCGAACACCCTGGGCGAGAAGAATCCTTTTCTACGTAATGCTGGCATTGATTCCTATCGTGGTTTTCGGATTACTTCTGTGGGTAGCCCAGCACTGAAACTCACAACGCATTAGAAGCGCTGGTAATCGGGTAATTAGAGCTAGCTAGCGTGGAATAAACTCCTCGGAGTGCGTCACAAATTCCGGATAGGCCTCCGCCCCCAGTTCGTGTAAATCCATACCCTGACGTTCGCCGTCCACCGCCACTCGCTGTTGATGGAAGCTATTTAATAGCCAGTTCAGTCCGTAGGTCATAGGCAGAACAAAACCCACCAGGGCTGCGACTCCGACGATTTGCGCGAGGAGTTGGCCAGCATTTTCGCCGGGTATCTGAGCGAAGATTCCAACCGCCAATACTCCCCAAATGCCGCCCACTGAATGTACCGAAATCGCGCCTGCCGGATCATCAACTTTCAACTTGAATTCCAGCCACTCTATCGCAAAAATGACCAGTCCGCCGGCCACGCTGCCGACGATAACTGCAACCGCAGGTTTGACAAAAGCGCACCCAGCGCTGCTGGCCACTAGCCCGCCCATCCAACCATTAGCGGTGAGAGAAGCGTCTGGCTTACCGAAGCGCAGGCGAGTAACCATAGCGGCCGTTAATCCTCCCGATGCCGCAGCCAAAATCGTATTGACCGCAATCAAAACGACTCGCTCTACTCCTACGCCGGCAAAAAGCAGAGCCCCGGCAGAGTTCAGTCCCAACCATCCCACTAATCCCAATACGCAGCCGAAAATTACAAAGACGATGTTGTGCGCAGGGATTGCGGCAGGCATGCCTTGGGCTGAGTATTTGCCCCGGCGAGGCCTCAGGATCCATGCAATCGAAAGCGCTGTTAAGCCCCCTACAACTTGGATTGTGCTCGAACCACCCGCATCCACAAATCCCCGGCCAAGCCCGTAATTCGTTCCCAGCTGTGCAAGCCATCCTCCTCCCCACACCCAATGTGCGAACAGAGGATAGGTCAAACCTGCCAACAATGCGGTGGAAGCGCAGATCGCTCCTAACCGCCAACGATCAGCTCCTGCGCCCACCGGTATTAACGCTGCCAGTCCAACGCTGAACAGCTGTAACACCACCGTCAACGAGGCAGGAGAGCCATCGAGTGCCAGTCCACGCATGAAAAACGGTTCCGCTGCGATCCAATTCCATCCGGCATGGCCGATAGCGACGAAATGCGCCGGGCGTCCGACGAACCCTTGCCACGAGAATCCGCAGCCAAAGTAGACGACGGCAGCAATCGCAATCACGATCAGCGAAGTCATCATGGAGTGCGCTGCGCTGCGCGAGCGCCCTAATCCAGTGTTGATGAGGGCCAGCCCAGCTCCGGCAAGAGGAACGAGCAGGATGAACACAAAGCACAGCGCGGTCGACGTTTCCGAAAGCATAGGAATGGGGAGAGGTATCACACTCTATCCCCCTGCTCCGCCAGATGGGAGCGCGCGACTAGCGCTAGCCCTAAAACCTCCACAGCTATTCCCGCGAGCACAAAACCAGTTCGCGATAGTGACGATGTAAGCAGCGCCACCGCGGCGAGAACGATCCCGCCTCCTGCCAGCAGCAGCAAGAAACCCGAGAGCTTCATGGAATGGGAACCTCGGCTGGCTCGGTAGAACTCACCCCAGCCTTCGCCTGTAGAATCAAACATCACAATACAAAAATCTTATTTCCGCAATAGAGAATTTGTGCTTGGAGTGATTGAAATCTCAACTTAGGATGTTGACTCTGGAAAGCGGCGGAGCTCTGATAAGGAAGATCAACCATGACGAAACTTGAAGCAATTATTCAACCCTCCAAATTTGAATCGGTCAAAGAAGTTCTCATGGAGCTCGGGGTCCAGGGCATGACCATACTTGAAGTGCGCGGTCATGGACGCCAAAAAGGTCACACGGAGACCTATCGAGGCCGCGAATACAGCGTGGATCTTCTGCCAAAAATCAAGATCGAATTGGTAATTCCGGACGAACTTGTCGATTCCGCGGTGGATGCCATCATTAAAACAGCCGCCACCGGCAAAATTGGGGATGGCAAGATTTTTTTATCTAAGATTGATGAGGCGATCCGAATCCGCAATCAGGAACGTGGAGCGGCCGCCATCTAACTCAGGCAACACCCATTTTGCTCGAAGTGACTCCGCAGTGTCCCTACTCCGCCCCAAGACGCTGTTCGCTCGCCAGCACAGCCAGCTCGAGCCGGCTACTTACGCCTAACTTTCCGTAAATGTTGCTGAGATGGCGCTTCACCGTCTCCTCGCTGATTGCAAGTTTGCTGGCGATTTCGCGATTACTGTTTCCTTCTTTGATGGCCGCGATAATTTCAACTTCCCGCGAGGTGAGGCCGAAGCCGCCGCCGGACGGCTGGCCGGAGCGTGCCCAGGCGCTGACAGGTTCGCTTCCAACCCAAAACTGACCTTCGCAGACCGAACGAATACTCTTGAGCAACAACTCAGGCGGCGACGCCTTCAGCACAATCCCACGCGCTCCCAATTGCAACGCCGTGGTCACGGCAAAAGGCTGAATGGCGGCGGTGAGCAGGATGGTGCGCAGAGGCAGTTCCTGCCGCGCAAGTTCGCGAAGCACTTCCATTCCCGGCACGCGCGGCATCGCGAGATCCAGCAGAAGAACGTCGGGCTTCAACTCGGTCGCCAGCGCAATCGCGTCCTTGCCGTCCGAAGCTTCGGCAATTACCTGAAAGTCCTCCTGGGTGGCAAGTAGGCGTCGCAGGCCGTCACGAAAAATCGCATGATCATCGGCGATGAGAATTCGAATTGGGTTTGGTTCCATAGTTTTTATGCGATGCTGGCGCGCGCCAAGTCCGGTACCTTAATTTCAAGGCGGGCACCCTGCCCGGGCTTTGAAACGATGGTCAGCTCTCCGCCAATGGCGCGCACGCGTTGCTTGACCACCAATGGCCCACGGCGGGATTCCTCGAGTTCGACATGAGAGAGAGTGCCGGCGAATTCGAAGCCACGTCCGTCATCTTCGATCGTGAGTGTCCATCCGCTGCGCTGGCGGGCGAGCCGGACCACCACATTCTGCGCGCCACTGTGACGTCTCACATTGGCCAGCGCCTCACGAAGGATTCCGGCCAGTTCGCGGCAAATTGGCGGAGGCAGACTGACGTCGGCGACGTCGCAGACAAACTGCGCTCCAATGCCAGTATCCTGGCGGTAGCGCGTCACCATGCCTGCGAGAAAATCCACCAGGTGCCGCGGGTCGAAATCGAGAGGCTCGAGTTGCTGGATCAAATGGCGCACGTTTGCGGCTTCGTTTTGTACCAATTGCTGGATGTCGAGCAATTCCTGTTCGCGTTCGCCAGCGGCAAACGTGGAACGCGTGCGTAGCGCATATAGACGAAACGCAATCGCGTGCAGAGATTGCACCACTCCGTCATGCAATTCACGCGCCACGCGGGCACGCTCGACGGCTGCCGCCCGCGACCGCAGGCGACGAAGCAGGTAAACGTTGTACACGGAGGGCGCGACGAGATTCGCAAGGTCCTGCAGAAAACGAAGCTGGGTTTCGGGCCGGCCACCTCGCAAGGGATCGAGGAGAAGGACGCGCGCTGAAACGTCTGGAGCGACCGAGATCACGCAACCCAGTAGCAATTTAAAGGGATGCGCGGCAGTAAACTTCGAGCCTAGATAAGATTGGCCATTGCTACGCACGCCGTCTTTGTCCAGGCCAATAGCGCTGGCTTTGTTGCCATCGCGCCACACCGCGCCAGCGCAGTCATCTCCCATCACGCACAAATATTCCTGCTCTTCGACTTCGTCGAGCTGTCTCCAGGTAAAGACGGCGTTGCTGCCTTCGAGGATCTCGGCCCGCCATAACATGACGCGTTCGGCTTCAGCCTCGCGGGTCAGGACCAGAAGCTCGCGCGCGCCAAAAAGTTTGAGCAGTCCCTGAAATACAGTCTGCATCGTGCCTTTGAGGCCAGCCTCCACCCGGATTTTCGCGGTCATCTGGGAAATGCTGAGGGCTTCCGACACGCGGCGCTTTTCCGACTCGGCGACGTATCCGATCAGGAAGGCAAAGATAACAAGATATGCAGCGCGCATAACAAAATGCACCACATCCACGTGCTGCCCAATGGCTGTACCCAGCGGCGTGCGTGCAATGACAACAGCATCGGCGGCCATAGTGAAGACCACCGCAACTGTGGTCAGCGAAGTCTCGCGCATGCCCCAGCGAAAAGCTGCTGCCAGAAGAGCAAAAATGAAGTAGAGGAAGAAAGGACTGTTGGAGCCGCCGGCGAAAATGCTGATGCCGGCGGGCCACAGAATGTCGGTTATGTGCGCCCAGCGAGAAAATGCGGGTGAGACTTCGGAACGAAGCTGCACCACCAAAAGCAGCCAGACCGAGGTAGCCAGATAAACGATCAGACCGATGACGACGTAAGATACCAGAGTTCGATCCCGCGAAACGGCATCGGGGTCAAACCAAATAAAGAGGAGGGAGCTGATCGCCAGTACGAGACGAACCGTGGCCAGGACACGCTCAGTGTCAACCAGTCCGCGAGGGCTGCGGGGCGAAGCCAGCCTGCGGCTTGCAAGATCCAAGACTGAAGGCACCGGCCGCATCGGGGAGGATTATAGACCAGCACTCAGCAATCAGCACTTAGCACTTAGCACTTAGCAATTAGCAATTAGTACTTAGCGTTCAGCATTCAGCGATTAGCACTTAGCAAGCGCTCAGTGCCGTTGATGTCTACTATAGCCAGATGAATTCCAGTTTTGGATTTGATCTTTAACTTAACTATGAGCGCCGAGCGGTCCGGACGGGCTAAATGCTGAGTGCTGAGTGCTTTTTCTACAACTAAAGTTGTAGCAACAGCTACAACTTTAGCGGAATTGACCGCATGGGCAGAGTCTCTTAAGTTTTGATTTCGCGCTCTACGCCAGCGCGAACTGGCTTTTGGGGATGGTAAGACCGCTCCGTAGCGCTGCTCCTTCGTTCATTTGGCGTGTTGGGCTGGCTGCTCATAGTCTCCAAGCCAGCCCAAATTTTTTGCCGGCATACACCAAAAGTTGCACACAAATTGCAACTTTTGCGGAATTGACTGCACACACTTCAGGACGTACCTTTCATCTTCGCGTTCTTGGTCCGTTGAACCAGCCTTCCGACTCGCGTTGAGGCTGTACAACAACCCGCCATCCACGAAATACCCAGGTCTGCAAATTAGCATGAACGCGATGCTCAAGGCACAAATGCTGTCCACGGCGCTGGACGTGTACTTTAGCAATCCGGCGCTGGGAGGTAACAAGATCATGGCTCCCGCGCCAATCGGCGGCGTGACCGTTGATCTGACCAAGGTCTGCAGCATGATCGATAGCTCGAATGAAACCGGGACATGTTCTGGAAGCTTCCTAAATGCCAGCAGCGCTTTCGGTGGCGCGACCAGCTTAACGGTTTCGCAGATTCTCGCTTATGCCGCGAGCCAGTCGAACGCCGGCGGAAGCATGTGGTACGGAAACGTGAAATCGGTGCAGCAACTAGCCAAGAACACGTTCGACGCGATTAACAACCAGGCAGCCTTCGCTCCGTAGCGCGGCTACTTCGTCAACGGGCCGGCCT
>QHZR01000104.1 GCA_003224755.1 Acidobacteriota bacterium | reverse complement strand
GAGACGCTCCCGCCAACTGCTCCAGAAGTTTTCTTTTTGTGACATTTAGCCCGAATCCTGGTCCGGCACGGTTGTCGCAGCTGACGCGATGGCCCCTGCAAAGATGCTCAAAACAAGTGCAAGGTTTGTCGGCCGGCGTGCCAGACATTCCGCGTGACTGGACTTCCCATATCGCGAAGTGGGCGCCCGCTAGGATTATAAACACCGCCTCAGGCACATCCTCTCGCGAACGCGGGCTAAGGCGTTCGTCTTAATTACTCGCGTTATCCGGCGTGTCGGGATTTCTTTGACTCGCGATCAAGCACGGTACAACATGCGAAGAGAGAAGAATTGTCGCGCTTTGACCTACGATTTGTGAAAAATGTTCACGGCGCGGAGAAAAAATTCTATTTTCCTGTTGCTCCACAGCACCGGGAAAACTAACTTTCGTTGATAATCACAACACAATTCGTTTGTAGATGAAACCGACCCGCCGTCAATTCCTTCGCGTGGCGCTGACTGGGGCCGTAGCTCTTCCGCTGACTGGGAAGGCTCTGGCGTCAAGTGTACTGGCACGCCGTCCCCAGATCTCCCTCAGCGACGACCTCCTGCTCGAGGAGCTCGAGCGCGCAGCATTTGAATTCTTCTGGAATGAAGTCCACCCGGCAACTGGCTTAATAATGGACAAAGCCAATGCCAATGGAAGCGGATCGCCAGGTATTGCCAGCATCGCAGCCACGGGCTTCGGATTGACTGCCCTATGCATTGGCCACGAGCGCAATTATCGTCCTCAGTCCCAAATTGAGCAGCGTGTTGCGAAGACGCTGAGATTCCTGGCGCAGGATGCACAGCTAGAACATGGCTTCTTGTATCACTTTGTGGATCCGAGCAACGGCAAACGTGTCAGGACCTCTGAGATCTCGCCCATTGACAACTCGATTCTGCTCTGTGGTGTCCTCACATGTCGGGAGTATTTTCAATCCGGCGGAATCAAGCGCGACGCAACGACGATCTTCAATCGGGTGGAGTGGCCTTGGGCCTTGAACGGCGGCGACACGTTCGCGCTTGAGTGGAAGCCCGAGCACGGTTTCAGCCACTTGCGATGGGATTCGTATTGCGAATCAATGATGCTGTATCTGCTTGCGATCGGATCTCCAACCTTCCCAATTCCAGCGGATTGTTGGCGTGCGGTCCGGCGGCCAAAGATGGTTTACGGAGGCAAGCAGTACATTTCATCTCCAGCGCCGCTGTTTGTGCACCAGTTCTCCCATGCATGGTTCGATTTTCGTGACCAGCACGATGACTACGCCAACTATTTTGAGAATTCAGCGGTTGCCTCCCACGCTCATCGTGAGTTTTGCGCCGAGTTGGGCCAGAAGTTCCCTTGCTACTCGGGTGATGTTTGGGGCATCACCGCTTCCGATTCCAGTGCAGGCTATGTCGCGTGGGGTGGGCCACCGTTGTTGGGCCCGATTGACGGTAGCTTAGTTCCGGCCGCTGCGGCTGGATCTCTCCCGTTTACTTTTCGTGAATCAATGACAGCGCTACAAAATCTGCGTTCCCAATACGGCAACCAAATCTGGAAGAAGTACGGTTTTGTGGACGCCTTCAATCCACTCACCGGCTGGGCCAGCAAGTATGTGCTAGGTATCGACGTGGGAATCAGCATGCTCATGGCGGAAAACGCGCGCTCGCAGCTCGTATGGAATACGTTTATGCGCAATACCGAAGCAAGCATGGCCATGGAGCGTGTGGGCTTTTTGCCGGACGGGTTCGGTGTGCCTTTATTTGCCTGATCATCCGCTCCAACGCCTCTAATGCAAATTCCTTTGCGTTCTTTGCGCCAAGGTCACGCAAACGGAGCACGCGTTAATCCAGAATTGGCAGATTCAAGCAGGGCTGGACGTGGAAAGTTAGTTCCGCGATATGCTTCAAAGCATCCTCGACCAGAGCGTTGCCGCACGGCTCCAGCGTAATCACAAACGGTAGCTTTGACTTCGGGTACCCCGGCTTCTGAAATACCGAATCAATATTGATGCCGGATCGGCAGAAGATCAGCGCAAGCGCTGCGATGATTCCGGGCTCGTCTCTCACGGTGAATCGCAAGTAATGACGCGAGGTGAAATCGGCGCTGACGGGGAGGGATGAAGTACTGCCTTCATCCAAAACGCCATTGATCTGACGCGAGCGGACAATAGAAATCAAATCCGAGACGACGGCCACCGCTGTCGGATTTCCACCCGCGCCGTGACCCGCGAAAACGGTCCCGCCTCCGAACTTCCCTGTGGACATCACCAAATTTTGCCCTCGCTCGACCGCTGCTAAAGGCGAAGATTCGTGTACCAGGGTCGGTTGCACGGAGGCGAACAGCTTATCCGACGTCTTTTCCGCGCGCGAAATCTGCCGGATGGTGCAATTCAGCAGCTTTGCATATTCAAAATCGACCGGCTCGATCTTGGCGATCGACCGTGCCTGAATATCCAGAGGATCAACTGAAACGCGCAATCCCGTTCGCGCAAGAATGGTTAATTTTGCGCGAGCATCGTGGCCTTCGATATCCTCGAAAGGATCGGCTTCGGCAAAGCCTAACTTCTGGGCTTCTCGCAGCGCGGCGTCAAAAGAAATTCCGGCGCTTTCGATACGGGTGAGAATGTAATTGCAGGTGCCGTTGAGAATGCCGCAAAGCTGCACCAGGTCGTCTCCGGCCAGTCCTTCCTGCAGACCGGAGATGACCGGAACGCCCCCCGCGACGGACGCTCCGAAAGCCAGATGCTGATTATTCTCGCGCGCCAGGCGAACGAGCTCAGTCCCGTGGCGGGCGATGAGCTGCTTGTTCGCAGTAACCACGGACTTGCCTGCGCGCAGCGCCTTGCGTACCCAACCGCCGGCTGGCTCCAAGCCGCCGATGAGCTCCACAACGATGTCGACATCAGAGGAAAGGACGTCCCTGATGTCATCCGTCCACCGAACAGTGCTGGGCAGCCAGTTCACTCGCTTGCGCTCGACATTGCGATTGCAGACGTGCGTGAGCTCTAGTCCGCCTAGAGCGTTCTCGGCGAGAATTCGCGCGACGGAACTGCCCACGGTGCCGAAACCGAGAATGGCGATTCGCAAGGGTTGTTTGCGGCTGGAGTTTTCCTTCGCCATCAGTGAGATCGAATTTGTGCTTGCTGTCGTCATTCCATTTACGATCGATAAAGACGGCGTCGCATCCAGAGGGCTAGGGGCGAGACGCCGCAGCGGCTCTTCCATTTGACGCGCGCGTTTCATGCACCCCGGAGATTTCAGTACCCTTTGTGCGCCGCCGCCCCAGTCCATTCGTTGTGCCACTCTTTTTAGCTGTGGCAATCTTTCTGGCGGTTCTACCAGGGAAGAACTGTGCGTGCAAGTGGCGCACGGCCTTGGGAACATCATTTTCCTGGATTACGAAGCTGATGTTAATTTCCGACGCACCCTGGGAAATCATGCGGATGTTTACGTCGGCCTTCGCAATTGTGTTGAATACGCTAGCCGCTATGCCCGGTTTGCCGTGAATGTCTTCACCGACCAAGCAAATGATCGCTTGGCGATCTTCGCGGGCCAGATCGGCGATCTGCTCAAGTTCTGATAGTAGAGCTTTTGGCAATCGCTTGGTTTCCATGGTGAATGACATGCTGACTTCCGAGATTGCGACGATATCCACCGGGCTCGAGTGCCGGTCTAGCGCTTCAAATACCGAACGAAGGAAGCCGTGCACCATGACTCCGCGTGAGGCTACCACGTTCACAATGCTGATCCCGTTTTTGGCCGTGATGGCACGAAACGTGTCACGACTGGGTGGCGCCTGTGCAGTGATCTCGGTGCCAGTACTCTTGAGATTACGGGAGTTGAGCACGTAAACCGGAATGTTCTGATGAATTGCCGGAAGCAATGTCGCCGGATGCAAGACTTTGGCGCCAAAATACGCGAGTTCCGCCGCCTCATTAAAACTAATGCGCTTGATGGTCTTGGCGTCCGGACACAGCCGGGGGTCGGTGGTCATCATGCCTTCGACGTCAGTCCATATTTCGATACAATCCGCATCCACAGCCGCGCCAATAATGGCGGCTGAG
The DNA here is from genome assembly GCA_003224755.1 of Acidobacteriota bacterium. Classification (GTDB taxonomy): domain Bacteria; phylum Acidobacteriota; class Terriglobia; order Terriglobales; family Acidobacteriaceae; genus Gp1-AA145. The sequence goes on along the minus strand of QHZR01000104.1, from coordinate 11,632 downwards.
TAGTCTGATCCGCCGCGGCCGAGCGTAGTCGGAACACCATTCTCGGTTGCTGCAATAAATCCGCCCATCACCGCAATGCGCTTCTTAGATACAAGCGGCACAAGTTTATTCTTGCAACGCTCACGCGTTTGTTTCATTTGCGGTACTGCGCGAGTATGGTTCGCATCCGTAACCAGGCATTGACGCGAATCCACCCAGGCGGCATTTAATCCGCGAACGGCAAACGCATCTGCCACGATAACGCTGGAAAGCAACTCCCCAAATGAAAGTAAGTAGTCACTGCCCCGGGGCGTAAGCTCACGGACCGCAGCTAATCCTCGTAGAAAGTTTTCCAACTCAGAAAAATAGCCTTCCAGCCGCGGAGCGAGGCTGGCACCGCGTTTGCTGCCCAGCAGCTCCCGCGCGGTCTGCAGATGGCGCTCCCGCAATGCTTGCAGCAATTCAATCGCTGCATTGCAATCACCGGCAGCGGCTTGATTCCCCATAGCCACGAGCTGGTCAGTAACCTTGGCCATGGCACTGACTACGACCACGGGCGACCGTTTCAGGCGGCTGCTGACGATGCGGGCCACACGCTCAATGGCATCGGTACTCTCGACCGACGTCCCGCCAAATTTCATGACGATCATCTGCGCTGTAGCTCCCTACTGTTCCAGCTCGATAAAGGCTACTTCCCGAATCTCAGATTAAATTAGGTTTCAAATCACGCCCACAAACGAAAGACCCACCCGCCGGCTGATTCGGCTGTGGGTCTTGAGCAGATCTCTTAAGCCCAGCTCAACGACGCCCACGCCAGACGGTAATTCGTGTCCCCACCGTCATTCGCGGGGCGGGCGATCCGGTCTGAAGCATGGACGACATTCACTCAAATATAACGTAGGTGCGGTTCGAGTGAGTATTGGAGTTTTGGATTCATTGCATCGAAAAACCGGAGACCGGCTCATTTTACCTGGCCAAATGGTCGGCAACTGCGGGTCGCGAAGCATCGCGCGGACATATGCGCACGCAGGATGGCAGATATTGAAATTTCCATCACTTGTATCGAAATTCTGAATTGTACTTTTGACCCCAACCCGCTGTACCAAAGATATATACAGGTCGTGGTGCGCGATCTAAGAAACCAGCCGTGGTCGTTCGTCCCTTGGTCGTTGGCCCGAACCTCCTGATCACCCAGCGGCGTCCTCAGCCGACGACGCATGACTAACGACGTTTTTCCTTAGGAGATTTCCCTGAGTCGCTGGAAGACAATCAACGGTTTGCCACCTGCGCAGGGTCTTTATCATCCCGCGAACGAGCATGATGCCTGCGGTATGGGTTTCGTCGCCAGCATTCGCGGTGAGAAGAGCCACCAGATCATCGAGCAAGGGATTCGGGTCTTAATCAACCTGACCCACCGTGGGGCATGCGGTTGCGATCCTGAGACCGGCGACGGCGCCGGAGTGCTCATTCAAATTCCCCACAAGTTCTTCGCCCGCGAATGCGAAACCCTGGGGTTCACACTGCCTGCACCGGGTGAATATGCAGTCGGAATAACGTTCCTGCCGGTCGAGAAGCATCCGCGTCTGAACTGTGAAGGAGTTCTCGAAAGAATTATTCGGGAAGAAGGACTGAGCGTTCTGGGCTGGCGCGATACTCCCGTAAATGGCGACGCTATTGGACGAGTTGCGCGGGCATCGCAGCCTTACATCCAGCAGATTTTTGTCGCGCGCCCACCGGAAATTGATGAGGATGCCTTCGAGCGGAAGTTGTATGTGGTCCGCAAGCGGGCGGAACTCGAGATAGCCGAGTCTGACATCGAAGACAAAGAATTTTTCTACGTTCCTTCGTTGTCTTGTCGCACCATCGTTTACAAAGGTCTGCTGCTCGCGCCACAAATCGCCAACTTCTACGGGGACCTTTCCGATCCCGATGCCGAGAGCGCGCTTTGCCTGGTGCACCAGCGCTTTTCCACGAACACTTTTCCAAGTTGGAAGCTCGCGCACCCTTATCGCTACATCGCGCACAACGGCGAGATCAACACGCTCAAAGGCAACGTCGCCTGGATGCATGCGCGCCAGTCCATTCTGGAGACACCGTTATTCGGCGACGACATCAAAAAGCTGTTCCCGATCATTGAACCCGGCGGCAGCGACTCGGCCAGTTTCGACAACGCGGTGGAACTCCTGTTCCAGGCTGGACGCAGCCTGCCGCACGTTATGGCCATGCTCATCCCCGAAGCGTGGTCGGGTAATCCTCACATCAAACCGGAGAAACGCGCATTTTACGAATATCACTGCTCGTTGATGGAGCCTTGGGACGGGCCCGCTGCCATCGCTTTTACCGACGGCCGCATGATCGGCGCAACTCTTGATCGCAATGGTTTGCGTCCGGGCCGCTATGTGGTTACGGATGACGACCTGGTTGTGATGGCGTCGGAAGCGGGAGTGCTGTCAATCCCACCCGAAAGAGTGAAGCGCAAAGGCCGTTTGCAGCCGGGGAAGATGTTTCTGGTGGATATGTCCGAAGGCCGGATCATCTCAGACAAGGAGATAAAGAAGAGACTAGCGGCACGCCAGCCGTACGGCGAGTGGCTGAAAGAAAATCAAATTACGCTCGACCAATTGCCCGAGCCGGTGCGCGTGCATGCATCTGATCACGCGACTATCCTCGCGCGCCAGCGCGCGTTTGGCTATACCGATGAAGACTTGAAAATGATCATCGAGCCAATGGCGGCCAAAGGCGAGGAACCGGTCGGCTCGATGGGGACGGATACGCCGCTGGCCTGCTTGAGCGACAAGCCGCAACCTCTCTTCAATTATTTCAAGCAGCTTTTTGCACAGGTGACAAATCCACCAATTGATCCAATCCGCGAAGAGATGGTCATGTCGCTCATCAGCTATATCGGTACCGAGCGCAACATCTTGGATGAGACTCCAGAGAATTGCCACACTCTGAAGCTGCCACATCCGATTCTCACAAATCGCGATTTGGAAAAGTTGCGCCGGGTTTCGCGCGGAGACCTGCTGGCGATTACGCTGCCCGCGCTGTTCAGCGCCAAAGATGGAGAGACAGGCCTGCGGATGGCGCTGGATGAGCTTTCCCGCCGGGCATCTTTGGCAGTCAAGTCCGGCTATACATTGCTCATTCTTTCCGACCGCGGGGTAGATAAGAACTACGCTCCGATTCCCAGCCTGTTGGCGCTTGCCGCTGTCCATAATCTACTTGTGCGCGACGAAACCCGTACTCAGGTGGCGCTGATTATCGAATCGGGAGAGCCGCGAGAAGTCATGCACTTCGCTTTGCTGATCGGGTACGGCGCGAGTGCGATCAATCCTTATCTTGCGATCGAGACGCTGGAAGACCTGGCAGCCAGAGGTTATTTGCCTGGCGGCATGACTCCCGATGTTGCGGTGAAGCACTTCATCAAAGCTGTAAATAAAGGTTTGCTCAAGACATTCTCGAAGATGGGTATTTCGACGCTGCAAAGTTATCGTGGCGCGCAGGTCTTCGAAGCGATCGGGCTGAATAAAGGATTGGTGGACGCCTATTTCGCCGGTACGACCTCTCGCATTGGTGGCGTTGGTCTTGACGTTCTCGCGCGCGAAGCGCAACTCAAGCACGAATTTGCGTTCCGTTCCGTCACGGATGCAGATACCGAACTCGCGGTTGGAGGCGGCTATCACTTCCGCGTGAATGGCGAGTATCACCTGCTAAATCCGGACACTATCAGCAAGTTGCAGCACAGCGTCCGCGACAATAACTTCAAAACATTTCAGGAATACGCCGACCTGATCGATGCGCAAGGTCGCAACCTAGCGACACTGCGCAGCTTGATGAAGATCAAGAAGGCGCGCAAATCGGTTGCGATCGAACAAGTCGAGCCCGCGAAAGAGATCGTCAAGAGATTCACCACCGGCGCGATGTCGTTCGGCTCAATCAGTAAAGAGGCGCATGAGACGCTCGCTATCGCCATGAACCGGATCGGAGGCAAGTCGAACACCGGCGAAGGCGGCGAAGACGAAGAGCGCTACAAGAAAGACGGCAATGGTGACTGGCGCCGCAGTGCGATCAAGCAAGTGGCCTCCGCGCGGTTCGGCGTCACGACGAATTACTTGGTCAATGCAGATGAATTGCAGATCAAAATGGCGCAGGGCGCGAAGCCGGGGGAGGGAGGGCAACTTCCCGGTCACAAAGTGGACGAGATCATCGCCCGCTTACGGCATTCGATCCCGGGTGTTGGCCTGATTTCTCCGCCACCGCATCATGACATTTATTCGATCGAAGACCTCGCGCAACTGATTTACGACTTGAAGAACGCGAACCCGCAGGCGCGTATTTCCGTGAAGCTGGTCTCCGAGATCGGCGTTGGCACGGTTGCAGCGGGCGTTGCGAAAGCCCATGCCGATGTTGTTCTGATTTCAGGCGACAGCGGCGGCACTGGCGCATCTCCACTCAGTTCGATTAAGCACGCTGGAATTCCATGGGAACTAGGTCTCGCGGAGACGCAACAGGTTTTGTTAATGAACGACCTGCGTAGCCGCATCCGCGTACAGACGGACGGCAAACTTCAGACTGGACGCGATGTCGTGATCGCAGCGCTCCTTGGAGCAGAGGAGTTCGGCTTCGCCACGACGCCGCTGGTTGCGATGGGATGCATCATGCTGCGCAAGTGCCATCTGAATACGTGTTCGGTAGGTATTGCTACGCAAGATCCTGAACTGCGCAAGAAGTTCGCTGGCCAGCCCGAGCACGTGATCAATTTCTTCTTCTTTGTGGCCGAGCAAGTGCGGCAGTTCATGGCCGAGCTCGGCTTCCGCAAAGTGGATGACATGGTCGGGCGTGTGGACATGCTCGATGTACAGCCGGCGATTGATCACTGGAAGGCCAAGGGCGTGGATCTTTCAGCGATTCTCTACAACCCACCCCTACCCGGCCGCGTTGCCCGGCATTGCGTCCAGGTGCAGGACCATGGGCTTGACAAGGCCTTGGATCACGATTTGATCGCGGGAGCCAAAGACGCGCTTGAGAACCGCACGCCAGTGGAGATGAGTTTTCCAATTCGCAACGTGCACCGTACCGTCGGCGCAATGTTGAGCGGGGAGATCGCGCGCCGCTACGGATCGGAAGGCTTGCCCGATGACACCATCTGCATCAGCTTCGCTGGCTCCGCAGGACAAAGCTTCGGGGCATTCCTGGCTAAAGGCGTGACCATGACGCTCGAAGGCGATGCCAACGATTACGTTGGCAAGGGCCTCTCGGGAGGAAGGGTCATAGTCCATCCTCCGAAAGATGCTCGGTTTGCTGCGGAAGAAAATATTCTGATCGGCAACGTTGTCCTCTATGGCGCTACCAGCGGCGAAGCTTTCTTCGGCGGCGTCGCCGGAGAGCGATTTGCGGTTCGAAATTCTGGTGCAACAGCCGTGGTGGAGGGAGTTGGAGATCACGGCTGCGAATACATGACCAACGGACTGGTCGTAGTGCTGGGTTCCTGCGGGAGAAATTTCGCCGCTGGCATGAGTGGTGGCATTGCGTACGTGTTCGACGAAAAGATGGATTTTACGGAGAAGCGGTGCAATCTAGCGGCGGTTGATCTGGAGCCGGTGATTGAGCCACGCGACCTAGAACTCGTGCAGATATTAGTGGAGCGGCATTTCGAGCTCACCGGAAGTAAGCGAGCGAAAAGCATTCTCAACCATTGGCCTGAGATGCTGCCACGCTTCATCAAAGTATTCCCGCACGAATTCAAGCGCGTGCTGGGCATAACTCGCACCCGGCAGCAATACATTCCTGGCCAGCCAGTGGTGGTGCCTGAGTTGGCGGAGGCGCTGCATGGGTAAGGTATCGGGTTTCATGGAGTATCAGCGCGAAACGGCCACGCGGCGTCCCGCGACCGAACGGGTGAACGACTGGTTTGAAATTTACCAGGACTTTCCGGAAGAGAAGTTGCGTACGCAGGGCGCGCGATGCATGGATTGCGGCATACCCTTCTGTCACACCGGATGTCCGGTCAACAATCTCATTCCAGATTGGAATGACCTGGTTTATAGCGGGCGCTGGAAAGAGGCGCTTCGGCAGCTTCACTCGACAAACAATTTTCCGGAATTTACCGGACGCATTTGCCCTGCGCCGTGCGAGGCCGCATGCGTACTTGGAATCAATGAGCCCGCTGTCACGATCAAGCAGATTGAAAAAAGCATTGTCGAGCGCGGATGGGAAGAGGGATTCATTCGTCCTGAGCCGCCAAAATTCCGTACAGGAAAGAAAGTAGCAATCGTCGGCTCCGGGCCGGCAGGTCTCGCGGCCGCGCAGCAACTGAATCGCGCCGGGCACTGGGTCACGGTTTACGAGAAGGCCGACCGAATCGGAGGATTGCTCCGTTACGGAATTCCCGAGTTCAAGATGGAAAAGCACATCGTGGACCGGCGCCTCGAACAAATGGAAGCCGAAGGCGTGAAGTTTGTGACCAATGCTCATGTCGGTCACTCGGTGCCAGTCGAGGACCTGCAGCGCGAATTCGATGCCATCTTGCTGGCTGGCGGAGCCGAGGCGCCTCGTGATTTGAATGTTCCGGGGAGGAAATTGAATGGTATTCACTTCGCGATGGACTACCTGCCGCAATCCAACAAGCGTTGTCATGGCGATTCTCTCGACCCTGCCGCTGACATTCTGGCAACGGGCAGGCACGCCATCATTATCGGAGGTGGTGACACCGGCGCGGACTGCCTTGGCACAGTTCACCGTCAGAGAGCCGCGTCAGTTCATCAATTCGAGATCATGCCGATGCCTCCGGCGGACCGCTCTCAGCTCACACCTTGGCCGCTGTGGCCTATGCAACTCCGAATCGAAGGCGCACACGAAGAAGGCGGTATTCGTGAATGGAGCATCGCTACCACGAAATTCAGCGGTGACAGCAACGGAAATGTGAAGCAGTTGCATGGAATTAAGGTTGGCCCTCCGCCGAAGTTTGAACCCATCGGAGGCACGGATTTCGTGATGGATGCCGATCTTGTGCTTCTAGCGATGGGTTTCACGGGCCCGGTACGCGGCGGCATGATTGAACAGCTTGGCGTGAAACTCGACGCCCGTGGCAACATCGAGACCGGACCGGATTACATGTCGTCGGTGTCGGGTGTCTTTGCTGCCGGGGATATGCGACGAGGGCAATCCCTGGTGGTGTGGGCGATCGCCGAAGGCCGAAAGGCCGTCGCAGGAATTGACAAGTATCTCAGCAGCGCTCAACCGGCGGTGACGCCTGCCAAGTCCAAAGCAAGGCGTGATCTGATTTCGGTGTAAGCTTCACTACCGAACCTCAGCCAATGTCCAAACCAATACTTATGCACGCAAAGCAGGCAAAGGCTGCTCAACCAGAGGTTACTCTGACGGAAATTCATGCGGCCATGGCGCGCATCCGCGACTCCATTTACCTTTCTCCCTGCGCCCGCTCCGAAGATTTTTCACGGCACACCGGCAATTCCGTTTATCTCAAACTCGACAACCTGCAGCGCACTGGGGCGTTCAAGGAGCGTGGCGCTCTCAACAAACTCCTTACACTGACCGCGGACGAGCGTAAGCGCGGCGTGATCGCCGCCTCGGCAGGGAATCACGCGCAAGGAGTTGCCTATCACGCAGGACGGCACGGAATTCGTGCGCAGATCGTGATGCCGTTGACGACGCCCCTGATTAAGGTTTCAGCGACCAAAGGCTATGGCGCGGAAGTTGTACTGCACGGCGCAAACTAAGACGAAGCCTGCGAGGAGGCCGGACGGCGCAGCGAACAATCGGGGATGACTTTCATCCATCCTTTTGACGACGAGGTTGTAATTGCAGGTCAGGGCACGATGGGGCTGGAAATCCTCCAGCAGGTTTCGGATGTTGAGGCGATCATCGCCCCTATCGGCGGCGGAGGTCTGATCTCAGGTGTCGCTTGCGCTGTAAAGGAAACAAATCCGCACGTGCGAGTCATCGGAGTGCAGCCCGCGCGGTTGCCGTCGATGAAGGTGGCAATCGCTGAGGGCCATCCAGTTACTTTGAATCCGGCACCGACCATCGCTGACGGAATTGCGGTAAGGCGCGCCGGCGAGAAAACGCTGCCTCTGATCCAGAAATATGTGGATGACATTGTCACGGTTGATGAAGAAGAAATCGCAAATGCCGTTCTCCTTCTTTTGGAGCGTGAGAAAACTTTGGCCGAAGGCGCGGGGGCCGCGGCGATTGCCGCTCTCATTAATCGCAAGACTTCACTGAGCGGCAAGAAAGTCGCCGTGCTGGTTTGCGGCGGCAATATTGACGTGAGCCTGTTGTCCCGGATCATGGAGCGCGGCCTGGTCAAGGATGGACGCCTCGTGCGTCTGCGGGTCCATTTGCCCGACTATCCTGGCGCTCTCCACCGCCTAACCGGAATCCTGGCGCAGCATCGCGCGAATATAGTTGAGACCTCGTATGACCGCGCCTACTACGGCGTGAACCTCGGCGACACTGCAATTGACATCACCATGGAAACCCGCGGCCCCGACCACATCGCCGAGTTGCTTTCAGCCCTCAGCGCCAGCGGATACGTGCACGAGCGCATTCTGTAGTTCAACCCCGAGGAAGTTTCGAACATCCCTTCGTAACTGGCAGGCCCGCCCGGCTGCGCTATATTGATTTTGTCTCGTGAGTGCTGCCTTAAGAAAATTGATTATTCTTATATTCGCGGCCGGACTGCTTTTCGGTTGCGGGCGTAAGCACTCGCGCGTCCTTGAGACTGACTATGTCTCCGCCCCGCAGGTTACGCTCCGCGACCAGCTTGCTCAGGTATACAACAGAGTTGGCACCGCAAAAAATGGCGATCGCGTTGATGTAGTCGATCGCGAGAAGCGATTCGCCAAGGTCCGCACTGCAACGGGTCTCGAGGGATGGGTAGAGCAGCGCTATCTGGTAAGCCAGCAAGTTTTTCAAGCGTTCCAAAGCTTGGCCCAGCAGGCCAAGGACTCGCCAGTCGAAGGTACGGGAAGCACGCGCAATGAGACGAATCTGCACGTGGAGCCCGGCCGCGACACTCGCACTCGGAGCAAAACTTTCGGTGCTGAAGCGCGCGACAGTTGAAAAGAGCGCTGCCTCCACTGCGTTCAAGGCGCCGGGTAATCCGGCAAAAGATAGCAAGCCCATGGAGGACTGGTGGCTGGTCCGCGACTCCGGCGCGCACGTAGGATGGGTGCTCGGGCGAATGATCGATCTGGATGTCCCGCTTGAGGTCGCCCAATATGCCGAGGGTCAGCGAATCGTCGCTTATTTCCAACTGAACCAGGTCACCGACGGAGACAAGAAAGTTGCGCAGTATCTCATGCTATTGACCGAACCGAAAGACGGCATGCCGTTCGACTTCAATCAGGCACGGGTCTTCACCTGGAACGTACGGAAGCATCGTTATGAAACCGCCTATCGTGAGCGCAAGCTGAATGGCGTCCTGCCAGTCACGGTTTCTGAAGAGGACTTCGGGAAAGAAGGCAAGCTGCCGACCTTTACGTTGCGCGTGAAAGACGATGCCGGTAACGTCGTCGAGCGCAAATATAAGATGAATACGCCCATCGTAAGAAGGGTCGGGTAGCCAACGGCCTTTCAGCGAAAATCGCATGGGACAGGTGGCTCGCCTGTCCAGCCCCGCGGCTTGCGGCGGCCTAACTGCAGCTAGCTACAGAACTCTGCAATTGCATTGACCACCACTTTTTGCTCTTCTTCCGTCAGTTCAGGAGACATTGGCAGGGCGGCGGCTCATCCCGATCGCCTACAGAATTTAGCCCATAAATCTTAAACAAGAGATACGGCGTTTCCACCAGGAATCTACAGGATTCCATATATACCGACGCCGAATCTATTCCGTTTTTGGAATCGCAATTTAGGATTATCAATGTAACTCATTGATTAAGCGAAACTAACCAGATCTACGCTTTGGAATGCGAGTTGCACAATTGAGGGCATACGCGTGGGCGAAAATCACCGCCCATCCCAGGTATGCACAAGAATTTAGATTTTCTTTCAGATTTAGGAGAAACCGCATGAATCGCGCTCTGCCTGTCGCAAAATTTACCGCAATCGCGCTTACTCTGGTGTGCTTGATCGCACTCCCTTCCGCCTATCTCGCGGCCCAGGCGACCGGCGGAACAATCGTCGGAACGGTCATTGACTCGACCGGTGCTGCAGTGGCGAACGCTGACGTGGAGGCTAGAAGTGTCGGCACCAACGTCGCTGCAACAGCGAAGACCGGTGATACGGGTCTGTATAGGTTCGATAACCTCCTTCCCGGCGCCTACAAAATTACCGCCAAAGCCTCGGGGTTCAAGACAATTTCTCAAACTGCGGATGTCCAGGTGAGCAGGACTTTTTCATTGAACCTGACGCTTGTTCCAGGCTCGACTAGTGAGACCATCGAAGTCTCAGGCGCTCCGCCTCTTATTGACGCAGCCACGCCGGAAATTGGAACCACTTACGAAACCGATACTCTCCGCAGCATACCCACAGCAGGTGCGGGCATCTTGGGTGTAATCAATCTGTCACTGTTGCAGAGTGGCGTGGGTAGCTCAGGCGGTCTAGGCGCCGGGACTGGGCCGTCCGTTAGCGGCCAACGTCCCCGCAACAATAACTTCACCGTTGAAGGCATCGACGAAAACGATAAAGGCGTGACTGGGCCGATTATGTATGTTCCTAACGACGCGGTCGGGAACTTCACCATCCTGCAAAATCAATTCAGCCCTGAATTCGGGCATTCGACGGGCGGACAGTTTAATACGAGCATCCTGAGTGGCACCAACTCTTTCCACGGCACTGCGTATGAGTACTTCCAGAATCGCAACCTGAACGCCATTGACAACGCCGTCGTTCTTACGACGTCGCCAGGCACCAAGCCCAAGAATCCACGATTCGACCGGAACCGCTTTGGCGGCCAGGTGGGTGGGCCGATCTTCAAGAATAAGCTGTTCTTTTTCGTTAATTACGAGCGCACTCCGATCGGCGAAGCGAGCACACCGGCTGCGGTGTTGGCACCCACAGCTCTGGGTTACACTCAATTGCAAGCAGCTCTTACTGGGGCAGGCGCCAGTACTGCCAATGTAGACGCCCTCCAGAACTGGGCGGTAGCGCCGTCCTCAAACGGTAGCCCCTTCGATATGTGTACGAGCCAAACTCCTTCCGCCGCCTGCGCGGCTACAGTGCCGATTGACGTGGGAACTCTCCCCATCCAGGCACCATTCTTTCAGAACAACTCAGATTTAACGACGTCGATGGACTACAACCTTAGCGATCGTGATCAAATACGCGGACGCTATGTCTACAACAAGCTGTCTCAAATTGATAATACAGCCACGCTTCCGGCCTTCTATACGAACGTGGTTATTCCCGGACATCTGGTCAGCTTGGCTGAATTTCATACGTTCACCTCTGCTCTCAGCAACGAAGTGCGCGTCGGATATTTGCGGACGGGGTTTAATTACGTCGTGGGCAACCAGACTTTCCTTCCCTCTCTGGATGCGTTCCCGAACGTGACGATGGACGATCTGGGGCTGAATGTTGGTCCAGATCCAAACGCGCCTCAGTACAGTCAGCAGAACCTTTATCAGGCGGTTGACAACGTTACTTGGATCAAGGGCGCGCACACGTTGAAGTTCGGTGTCGAAGGCCG
>QHZR01000049.1 GCA_003224755.1 Acidobacteriota bacterium | reverse complement strand
TCGAAAAATTTCTCAAAGATGAAAACGTGCGCCGGTTGCTTGTCGAGCTCGGCGAGCGCTACGCCCAAGCCGCCGACTTCACCGAGGCCTCAATCGAAAAAATCCTGCGCGATTTCGCCGCAGAAAAGGGCGTGAAGGCCGGTGCGCTGATCAACGGCGCGCGCGTGGCGCTGACCGGACAAGCTGTTGCGCCGAGTTTGTTTGCGGTGATGGTGGCGCTGGGCAAGAAGAAAACCGTAGCTCGGATGAAGATCGTCGAATCGATCGCCTCCCGTGCTCTCGTCACAAAATCGTAGAAACGTAGCCAGCTACGTCTCTACCAATACTGCTCTTCACCCGTGCGCGCGCGGGCTTTGCGGCGGGGACTTCTTCTTGTTTTCACTCGCGGCCTTGGTCACCCTCACCTCAAACGTCACTGGCAATTGCCTCGGCGGATAACAGGCTGCGTTGTCACAGGCTTGGTATTTTAGGTTTCCGTGCACCGCATACTTAGTAGGTAGCACGGTTTTCAGCGGACGGACTAGCACCGTAACGGTGAAGTCTCCGCTATAAACATTGATCTTCTCATCGGGCGCGAAAGGAAACGTGCGGTCCTCGCCTTCGGGGTAGGTGACCTTGCGCACCACAATATCCGTCGGCGCGTCCAGCTTCAACTCAGTCTTTTTCAAATACTCCTGGTGCGGCATGTTCGAATTGATGTGGAACCCTCCTGGCACGCGGAAGTTCAATTCCACCGTCCCGGAGTGGCCGCGATTTATGGAGACGACCTCGGTCGGTTGCAGCGTGACCGACGGCCTTCGGTTCCCGGGCGAATCCTGTGCGAGGCCAGCTACGCCGAGGACGAAGACTGCAGCCGAAAGCAGCCTGCCCTGGTTCACCCTTTTCACTTCGCCGCCACCTGCGCGCCAAGCGCCTTTTGTACGTTGGCCTCGATCTCCGAGCGGCTTACCAATCCAAATACGCGCTCGATAATTTTGCCATCCCGACTGATGTAGAATGTCGAAGGCAAATACTGCACACCACCGTATTGCGTGCCGACTTCTTCTTTGCCTATCAAAATGGGATAATTCACTCCCATTTTCTGCGAAAAACCAGCAATGTCTTTGGCAGGTGCGTCATCCATCGCAACGCCGAGTACTTGTAGTCCTTGGGGCCCATACTTTCTCTGCAAGTCCACGAACCAGGGCATTTCAATCTTGCAGGGTTCGCACCACGTCGCCCAAAAGTTGAGCAGGACTGCTTTGCCATGGTAATCGGAGAGTTTCAGGGTCTTCCCGTCGAGCGAGGCGAGCGCAAAATCGGGGGCTGGCTGGTTCAGCAGTTTGGCGCCACCTGCGCTTGTGGGATTGTGTCGGGCCTTCTGGATCCCAAAAACCAGCATCACCGAAATGACGATGGCGATAACAATCAATACGACAGGATCACGTTTCACAAAACTCCTCTTTAATCGCGAAAATCGCGAAGCTTGCGCCGGACCCTCGCTCTCACAGGCCCCCCTCAGAGAACGAAGCGGTTCAAGGCTGAAAAATAGCGTGCCAACACCGTGAACTTCCCGAAAACCAGTAGCAAACCGAGAGCAATCAGAAGACCGCCACTCAACACTTCTATCGCATGCATGAATGAGCGGAAGTGTCCGTAAAATTTCAGGAACCGCTCCATCAAAAGCGAAGTCAATAGGAACGGTACTGCCAGTCCCAGGGAATAAATAGTCAAGAGAAGGATTCCCTTGGAGACGGAATCCTGCGCCGCAGCAAAACCCAGAATAACGCTTAGGATTGGGCCCACGCATGGCGTCCAGCCAAAAGCAAACGCGAATCCAATGACGAACGCACCCCACGGGGTGCTGCCGCCCTTCACGCTGTGCAATCTCTTATCGGCGTAGAGGGCTTTGATCCGCAGAATTCCCGTCAGGTGCAGACCAAAAACAATGATCAGAACACCGGCGACCCTGGCGAGCACCGCCTTGTATTGTGCCGCAAGCTGACCGACTTCAGTTGAGATCGCACCAAGCGTTACGAACACAATGCTGAATCCGGCAACAAATGCCAACGAGTTCAGCATTACTTTTCGCAGAACTGATGCTTCGTGCACCTTTAACTCTTCCACGCCGACGCCGGAGATCAGCGACACGTATCCCGGAACCAGCGGCAATACGCAGGGCGAGAGAAAAGATACCAAGCCAGCCAAAAAGGCGGCAATAGGTAGGGGCAAATTTGACATTCAGCGATATTGTACCTGTCGGTCGGCTATAGCGCCGTGCCGCACTCGGCCCGCCCTTGTACGCGCATCACTGGTGTGCTTTGGGACCGATCTCGGCGGGCGCGGCGGCCACCAATTTACGAATCAGTTCAGCCGGAACGGTCGCAGTCAGCACTGCCCGCTCGTTCTTCTGCTCGATCTTAAAGCTCTCGATCGTCTTCTTCATGTCAGGATCCGAGCTCTGGCCGCCCACAGAGATTTCAGCAGATCTAAAGACTTCGAGGAATGCGTTCACCTGCTGCGTCAGTTGTTCGGCTGATTGTTCATTTGCGGTAAAAGCTTCGGCCTGGAAGTGCACACCAGCCAGCGGGCGATAACGAACGGAAGCCACCACGGTTGCGGCACTCGCGTTCGGCAGGACAAAGCCCGTCGTGGACTGATCGCTTGGATTCATTCGAACCACAGCCCATGCCAGGCTTGTAAGCGGAACATGTTTGTAGAACTGCCGCAACAACGCCGGGCCGCCAAATGGCGATGCAAGTTTGCGCGACCGCTCAATGATGCCGCGGATGACTGCGGGATCGTTGTGATTTGAGACCGCAACAGTATCCACACCCAGAATGGCCACCCGCAACGTTCGTCCATCGAGCGGAATGTTGTAAATCGCCACGGACCGATATTCTTCCGTGGAGGCCGCGAGTCCTTTCAAGTATGTGCGGAATCTATCGCCGTCAATCGTGGCCACGAAAACATAAGAGAACCGCGTCTCCGGGCCGCTCGCCGGGCTGGCATTGTGGATGGCGACCGCCGCCTCCTGCAGATCACGCTCGAATTCGAACCCCGTGCCCTGAATAAACTGCTCATAGTCAGAATCGTGCTTGACCGAGGGCAAGGTGCCGGTGACATTGGCAAGACGCATCCACCTTAGATCGGCATAGACGAAGCCGTCCGCGCCTGGCAGTAGGCGCGCAGGCTCCGGCGGAGCATGTTTCCGCAGAAAAACCACCGCGCCCACGGCGGCAACGAACAGCAGAAGGCCAAACAGAACAGGTAGACGGCGCTTAATTCTCATGAAAAGCGGTGGGGAGATGATAGCAGGTTGGAATGTGGAGCGGGCGCCCTCGGCCGCGAAGTTACCAACCGACTTAGCCAAGGATTTTCACAAGACTTCAGTGATCTAAAACCGAAGGATTCCATGTAAACCCATGTAGATCCAGGGCAAATCCCTCGTGCAATCATTGATTGCAGTGATATCATTGATTGCATGGCCAGCATAACCATCCGTCAGTTGCCGGAAGAAATTAAGCGCAAGCTCAAGATCCGCGCTGCTGAACACAGCAGGTCTATGGAGCAAGAGGCGCGGGATTTTCTAAAGGGCGCACTGCAACGCCCCAAAAGAGAGCAACCCAAAGACCTCGCTGAAGCGATCCGTCACCGGTTCGCCCGGTTCGGCGGGGTGGAGTTGGAGATTCCCCCTCGTGAGCCGACTCCTGAACCGAGAAGTCGGTAGCACGACGTGATCATTGCGGATACGAACGTTGTTTCCGAGCTCATGCTACCGGTTGCCTCAGAGCGAGTCCAAGCCTGGGTTACAGAGCAACGGAAGAAAGACGAAGGATGGCTGACCGCCATTAATGTCGCCGAAATAGTGTACGGCGTGGAGCTGCTTCCTAAAGGAAAACGCCGCGACGAGCTGAGGCCATGCCGCGCAACGGAATTTGTGGATCGAATTCTGTCATTCGATGAGCCTGCGGCGCGTGCATTCGGGGAAATTGCCGCTGCGCGACGATTAATGGGCCGTCCCATTTCTGAGTTCGACGTACAGATCGCATCAGGCGAATGATGCCATTCTGGCCACCCACAATATTGCCGACTTCGAGAATTGCGGCATTCGGCTCGTGAATCCCTGGGTGGATTAGACTACCCCTTCTCAATGCCGAGGTTGCCCCACCCCCACCCTTGTCGCGTTTTGTGCGACAGGGTGGGGATTTTGATTTTCGCGGGCGCCGCACCTGGAAGGATGACCTTCTCCGCTGCTAAACTCGTTCGGTTTGGCTGGAGGCTTCATGCGCACCGCAGTAGCTTTCTGTTTGGCTGTTCTCGGACTTCTTTCCTTCGCTCAGGCCCAGAAACACCCCTTCACCTTCGAAGACATGATGGCGCTCAAGCGCGTCGAGGAGCCCGAAGTCTCTCCGGACGGAAAGTGGGTGCTGTTCGCGGCTGTTGACGTCGATCTGAAGGCGAGCACGAAAACGCCACACGTTTGGGTGGTGCCGTTAAATTCCAACCTAGAGAAATCTGGGATGCCCCGTCCTAGCCCGGTTTTGGGAAGTCTAGGCCTTGACGATGAAGAGGCAAGAGTGCCCCATCCCGGGGTCCCCAGAACGCCCGTCTTTGGCGTTATGGGGTGGCGTGCTAGCCCGGTTTTGGCTAGGGTGGGTGACACGAATGACAAAACCTTAAAAGCAGGTTCCTCCACTACTCAGGATCATTCGCAAGCAAATGATCCTGCTTCGGTCGGAATGACAGCGAATAAAGAGAGGGAAATTATCTCCGACCAGGATGCGGACCGGCCGCGCTGGGCGCCGGATGGGAAGCGGTTTGCGTTCGTATCTAACAAAGAAAAAGGATCGCAAATATGGGTTGCAGATTTTGATGGCGCAAGCGGGACCGTGACTGCGAAGCATCGGCTGACGAATATAGCGACTGAAGCCAGCGGTGAGCTGTGGTCCCCGGACGGGAAGAACATTTTGTTCAAGTCGGATGTCTATCCGGAGTGCGACGCGACTCCTGCGAAAGAAAGCGCTTGCAATGCCAAAAAGGTGGATGAGGCGAGGAATTCCAAGGTCAAGGCTCAGATATTTACTCACCTGCTGTATCGGCACTGGAACGCGTATAAAGAGGGCAAGCGGACGCATTTGTTCGTGATTCCGGTCGAAGGATGTGCCACGAATCACGTAGGCCCGGGTGCCCTCACCCGGGCAGGCGAGCTCCACTCGCCAGATGCCGCGCAGAGCGCGGCTGGGCGGGTGGGGGCACCCGCCCCTACGCGAGATGAAAAGGGTTCGGGTCCGTGCTCAGTGGCTCGCGACCTAACTCCTGGCGATTACGACGCGCCAGTGTTTTCGCTTGGCGGGCAGGACAATTATGCTTTCTCGCCCGATAGGCAGGAGATTTGTTACGCCTCGAATCACGACCGCGAGCCGGCCATTTCGACCAACAATGATTTGTTTACCGTTCCAGTCCGTGTGGGGGCGGGCGACTCGCCCGCCCAAGTGCTTGCGGCGACGAAGGACATCACATCGGAGAACAAGGCCGCCGACAACACTCCGCTCTATTCGCCGGATGGCAAGTACATCGCCTATCGCGCGCAGCAGCGTCCGGGATATGAGAGCGATCGCTGGCGGCTAATGCTGTATGACCGGAAGACGGCGAAAACGTACGACACACTGAGAGGGGACCTGGACAGGTGGGTCGGTTCATTCACGTGGGCTCCGGATTCAAAAGCCATCTACCTTAGCACCGAGGATAAGGGCGAATCACCTATCCGTTATTTCTTTGTCGGCGGAGATTTGTTCGGCGAGAAACACGATGCGTCGGACGCGCAGCAGACTGGAAGCCAACAGGAAAAACACAAATTCATTGAGCAAGAGTGGGCAAGGCTATACTCTGTCGAAGTTGAAGGTGGGTACAATGACGACCTCACGATTGTCGGCAACGGCACAAGATTGCTGTTCACGCGCATGTCGATCAGCGCGCCAAACGAGATCCAGGTACTGTCAATTCGGCGCCCTACAATCGAGCCCAAGCGTCCGTTCGATGATGGGGCCACGCCGATCGTCCTAACCCGCCTGAACGACTCCGTTCTCTCCCAAGTCTCCATGTCCCCCCTCGAATCCTTCTGGTTCCCGGGCGCGAACGGTGACAAGGTACAAGGCTTCCTCGTCCGCCCGCCGAACTTCGATCCCAACAAGAAATATCCGGTGAAGTTCCTCATCCACGGCGGGCCTCAGGGAGCATGGGGAGACGACTGGAGCTATCGCTGGAATCCCGAGCTGTTCGCGGCTCCAACTTCATCAGGCCCGGGATACGTGGTCATTATGATCAACTTCCACGGCTCGACCGGCTACGGGCAGAAGTTCATTGACGCGATCAACGGTGACTGGGGCGGGGCTGCGTTTGAAGACCTGATGAAGGGGCTGGACTACGCCGAGCAGCACTATCCGTTTATTGACAAGGATCGGGAGTGCGCGCTGGGCGCAAGCTACGGCGGATACATGGCCAACTGGATCATCGGACACACCAACCGTTTCAAGTGCATCGTGAGCCATGATGGCATGTTCAACACAGAGTCCGCGTGGGGCGATACGGAAGAATTGTGGTTCAACGAATGGGAGTTCAAGGGCACGCCGTACGCGAACCGCGAGCAGTACCGGAAGTGGTCTCCGCACCTGAGCGCGACCAATTTCAAGACGCCGACGCTAGTCGTACACGGCCAGCTCGATTACCGCCTGGATGTGTCGCAGGGATTCGATTTATTCACAACACTGCAGCGCCAAGGTGTGCCGTCGAAAATGCTCTACTTCCCCGACGAGGGCCACTGGGTACTCAAGCCGCAGAATTCTCAGGTCTGGTACAAGACCGTGAATGACTGGGTGGACCAGTGGGTGGGAAAGTGAGTGTCCCTTCTACGACAGCGAAATGGCGCTTGTTTCCGCGTCGGTGGCAAGGTATTCGCCAAGACATGGTTGACATGAGCCGCCGTTAGACAGGATGACATGGCTACGCAGTGGCCGCATAAGTAAAACCAACCTGCTTTATGGAACGCCCGACCCTCACCACCAGAGGGCGTGCTGGTATTGGGACGGCTAACTTTGGCTTAGAAATCGTTTCATTTTCAATCTCGACGGCTCCTTGCTTGACTTTACGTCCACCATCAGAAGCCGAATCGGCTAGCCCTGAAACTACCAAAAGCTTGTCGATCCGAATCACAGTCGCGGATTGAAGTTCGGAGTCCTCGGCCAGAATATGCACGTCCGGCGGCGCGTTTCTCGGAGAGATGGGCTCGCCCGAGCCCATCGCCACGCTCGCGAATGGAACCGAGACCAACTCCACAGCGTCAGGCTTTTGGTGCTTCTGGAACTGTTTCGCCCAATCTTCCGCAGCATTCGTTGCTGCATTAACGGAGTGAAAGTCCTTCACAATTCGCGCCGCCAAATCTTTTTTCGCTTGCATCGGATGCACTTCGCGCTTCATGCGCTCGATTTCAGCCATTTGCACATCCGTCAGCAGTTCGTAGTAGCGCCACATCATCTCATCAGATATGGACATCAGCTTGCCGTACATTTCGAGCGGCGGTTCTTTAATTCCGATCGCATTGCCATACGACTTCGACATCTTCTGCACGCCATCAAGTCCCTCAAGGAGGGGCGTGGTCAGCACAACTTGCGATTCCTGTCCGTAGGCGCGCTGCAATTCGCGTCCGACCAACAGGTTAAATTTCTGATCGGTGCCACCGAGCTCGACATCGGCCTTCAGCATGACCGAGTCGTAGCCTTGCGAAATCGGATAGAGCAGCTCATGGAGCGCAATCGGCTTTTCGTTCTGAAAGCGCTTGTGAAAGTCTTCACGCTCCAGCATTTGCGAAACAGTGAACTTAGCCGCCAGCTTGATCCAGTCCGCCGACTTCATCTTTTCGAACCACTCATTATTGAAGCGAACCTCGGTGGTGCGTGGGGAAAGGACCTTATACACCTGCTCCATGTAGGTCTTGGCGTTCTTCATTAGTTCTTCGGCGCTGAGCGGCGGACGCGTGACGGAACGTCCGGTTGGATCGCCGATCATGCCCGTAAAATCGCCAATCAGAAAAATAACCGTATGGCCGAGGTCCTGGAAGTGTTTCAGCTTGCGCATCAGAACGGTGTGGCCAAGGTGAAGATCGGGCGCGGTCGGATCGAATCCCGCCTTGACTCGAAGCGGCTTTCCGGAAGCGACGGACTTCGCCAGCTTCTCGCGCAGTTCAGCCTCCTTCACAATTTCCGAGGAGCCTTTTTTGATGTATGTCAGTTGTTCGTCAACAGGGGCGAAATTGGGCATGGTTCAAGCATTATAAGGAAGTCGGACAGGGCACGTCAGAATACAGGCGCAGCTCAGCTTCGCACTAGTCTTCTGCCGATGATCCTGTAATTACCGGCGAGCACAGTGTTTATTGCTTCTGAATAGGCAACGTGCTCTTGCTTCAAGATTTTCTCGGCCAGTGTGTGTTCGTCATCGTCCGCCAGGACAGTTACCGCTTTCTGCACAATGATGGCGCCGTGGTCCAGCTCTTCATCCACAAAATGGACGGTGCAGCCGGCCACCTTGACTCCATAGGCAAATGCCTGCTCCTGGGCTTCGAGGCCAGGAAACGCCGGCAGCAAAGATGGATGGATGTTCAGAATCTGGTGTGGAAACTGTTTCACGAACCAAGGCGAAAGCAGACGCAGGTATCCCGCGAGGCAGATAAGATCAACCTTTTTCTGCTGCAGCGCTGCCGCCACTTCACGATCATGATGCTCGCGAGCCTTGCCCTTGGAAGGAATCACCAAGGCTTCCAGTCCAAGGCGTCGCGCAGTTTCGATTCCGCCAGCATCCGCGCGATTGGAAACCACAATCGCAATCCGGGCGTTCGGGATTTTTCCCGACGCCACGTTCTTCGCAATCGCTTCGAAGTTCGAACCTCGCCCGGAGAGCAAAATGCCAATGTTCTTCATTTGGCGGCTGCCTCGCTGGATTTTTCCTGGACCTGCAGCGGAACAGTCGTGGTTTCAACCGAACTCGGGCCCACCATGACATCGAATGTGTCGGGCTCGACTACGCGGTGCATGTCTTCATTCAACATGGAGAGCGCTGCGGGCGTGAGCTCGAATTCGACAGTCGTCTTTTCTTCCGGCTTCAGAGTGACACGCTTGAAACCGCGCAGTTCCATCACTGGCCGCGTAACCGAAGCGACTCGCTGATGAATGTACATTTGCGCCACTTCGTCGCCTTCACGACTTCCGGTATTGGTAACTTCCGCGAAAACTTTAGTCGTCCCTCCAGGCAATATGGTCTGTGGCTCCACGCGCACGTTTTCGAATTTGAAAGTTGTGTAGCTCAAGCCGTAGCCGAACGGGAAGAGCGGCTTGCGGCCATCCTGCAGATAACTGCGATTCCGCGACGGCTTGTAGCTGTAGAAATCGGGCAGCTGGCCAACCGATTTCGGGAACGTGATCGGCAGCTTGCCCCCGGGATTCACGTCTCCAAAGATTACGTTCGCCGCCGCGGTGCCGCCCTGTTCGCCCAGGTACCAGCCTTCGAGAATCGCTGGCACATGTTCTTTGATGTAGTTGATCGAGAGCGGGCGTCCGTTGATCAGAAGCACGATCACCGATTTTCCCGTGGCGACAACTGCTTCGACCAACTGTTCCTGAGCCCCGATCAAGTCGAGCGAATCGCGGTCACCCAGGTGCTCCTCTGACCAAGCCTCGCGATTCGTGCTCTCGTTCTCGCCAACAACGACAATCGCCACGTCGGACTTGCGAGCCACGTCAGCGGCGGCCCGAATACTTGCTTCCTGCGACTTTGCATCGGGAATTTCGACTTTGTTTTCGTACCATGCACTCCAGCCCTGTTTGCCGCTCGTGATTTTGCAGCCTTCGGAATAAAGCACCTTCACACCGGGTTCAACGCGCTTCTTGATTCCGTCCAGAATACTGATCTGATTTCCTGGTCCGGGATCGCGGCTGTAGCCTCCGAGATGCACGTCGGCCGCATTGGGTCCGATTATCGCCACTGTCTTCACCTTCTTCGGATCGAGCGGCAAGAGGTTGCCGTCATTTTTCAGCAGCACGATTGCTTCTTCCGCCGCCTTCAGCGCAAGAGTCTTGCGTGCGGGGCTGTTGACCGTCTTCGCAGCATAGTCAGCATCAACATATGGATTCTCGAACAGACCGAGCCGGAATTTTGTCGCCAGAACTCTGCTTACCGCTCGATCCAGTTCTGCCTCGGGAACGATCCCCTGTTTGACCTGATCGGTCAGCGTCGCGTAAACCGTTCCGTCGGAAAGATCGTAGTCCACGCCAGCAGCAAGCGCCTTGCGCGCAGCCTCGGCTTTATCAGCAGCGACGTGATGCGTTTCGACCAGCATCTGCAAGCCATTACCGTCGGAAGTCACGTATCCCTGAAAGCCCCACTCCTGGCGCAGTACGCGGTCGAGCAACCATTGATTGACGTGTGACGGAATCCCATCAATCTCGTTGTAAGAAGCCATGATGCTGCCGGCATGGGCCTCTTCCACTGCGGCTTGGAACGGAACCAGAAACGATTCGCGAATCACTCTTTCAGAATAATTTCCGGGCGCGGTGTTCGTTCCACCTTCAGGCTGACCGTGCACTGCGAAATGCTTGGCCGTGGCAATTACGTGATGGCGCCGGTCAATCTCCCACGATGTGCCCTGCAATCCGTTCACCGCCGCTACGGCCATGCGCGAAACCAGATAGGGATCTTCGCCGTAAGTTTCTTCCGTGCGCCCCCAGCGCGGATCGCGCGCGAGGTCGAGCACTGGAGTGAATGCCTGGTTCGTTCCGGTTGACGCCATCTCATCGCTGGCCGCAGTGAAGACCTGTTCGACTAACGCGGGATCCCAGGTACTGGCCAGTCCGAGGACCTGTGGAAAGCTGGTGCTGCCGTATGCCATGTAGCCGTGCAACGCCTCGCCTTGGAAAATTGCCGGAATGCCAAGCCGCGTTTTCTCAAGCAAATATTTTTGCGCGTCGTTGCGCAATTCAGCAGCATCATGCGGACTGATTTGCGACTCCACCTTGAAGACTTCGCGGAATTGTCCAAAAATCCGCTGTCCTTCCGGATCTGTCGTCGTCATCATGCGTCGGCGTCCGCCGGCAAGCTGATCAACTTTTTCCTCTATCGTCATCCGCTTGAGCAAATCGGCAACGCGATCGGGAATGGGTAGCTTCGGGTTGCGATAGTCCGGCACATTCTGTCCGAAGCACGAGGTTGCGAGCAACGCAATCGTTGCTAATTTCAAAATTTTGCGCATGGCGATACAACGTAAACGCTCTGGCCATATACGTCAATCAAGGCGTTCGTGTACGTCTGAATGGCGAAGTTCGTGTGAACCGTTTACATTGGCTGTGTCGGGTCAACACATGGCTTCATGGGCGATCAAGTTCGCGGTGGCTTCTGTCTTTACTGTGCAGTTCGCGTTTGGCCAGCAGACCTCGCCATCCGTACCGCAGTCTGCTGAACAGACGAAGCAGGCTCAGCAGAAGGAAGACTCGCAAAGGATGCTTGGAGTCCTGCCCCAATTCGCCGTCACCAATGAAAAGCACCCTCCGCCCCTCATGCCGCGGCAAAAATTCAGGTTGTGCTATAGAACAGCCTTCGATCCCGTGGAATTCGGAGTCGTAGGGTTTGAGGCAGGAATCAGCCAGGCCAACGATTCTTTTTCGGGATACGGCCAGGGTGCCTCGGGGTACGCCAAACGCTACGGTGCCGCCTTTACGGACCAGGCTTCAAGCGACTTCTTCACCAACTTTGCGTACCCAGTTCTCCTAAAACAAGACCCGCGCTATTTCCGGATGGGCGAGGGCTCGGTGAAGCGCAGAATCGGACATGCCCTTGCCCAGGAATTCGTCGGCCACAAAGATGGCGGAGACGCCACCTTTAACTGGCCAACTGCTCTGGGTGCCCTCACTGCTGGCAGCATTTCAAACACTTACTATCCCGCAGAGGACCGTGGGTTCGGGTTGACAATGACCCGGTCAGGAGTTGCACTTCTGTACGGAAGTTTAGGAGGCTTGGGGAGCGAATTTTGGCCAGATATCTCGCGAAAACTTCATCGGCACAAAGACAAACTATCGGCGGGCGACCAAACCCAAAAAAAGTAGGAAGGAAAGCAAAATGGCGGCCCAACCGTTAGCGCGCACAAATTTGTGGGTTGCGGGCCAGGGGAACATCAACACGTCAAAGAATGCGATCAGTCGCTCCGGCCAGAGCAACCCCGCAAGTCCGAAGGTCAAAGACAACTGCACGACCAGAGACAGAACCCAATGGCTCATCCTGCACTCCAACGCAAAAATTTTCAGGACGGGAAAATCCGTTGCTATGAGTCTAGCGCGGACGGGCTTGGGTGAGTCAATAGCAAATCTAGATGCGCTAAACCAAAGATCAGTCTTGCTTCCTGGATGTGCCTGCCAGCCAGCGGAGCAGCATATTGACTAGGCTGAGAATTATGCCTCCCCAAAACGCGGACGCGAACGTGTCCACTCGAAAACCCGGGACCACTGCGGCTGCGAGCTCGAGCATTAAGCCATTGATCACAAACCAGAAGATGCCCAGGGTCAGGATCGTCAGTGGAAGCGTGATCAATTTCAACAAAGCGCCGAGGGTCGCATTCACAAATCCGATCACCAGAGCCGCGATCAGAGCCGAAACTGCGCCTTTGACGTGAAATCCGGGCACGAACTGAGACACCACCCAGACCGCCAGGGCACTAAGAATCCAGTTGATAAGAACGCGCACGTTGTTCTCCGAAGCCTAAGACTATAGATGGTGATGATTTGCCGCGCAACGTCGCCGCACGATTTTTCGTAGAGACGTAGCTAGTTACGTCTCTACAACAACACGCACTCGCTGCCCGTAGTAAACTCTTTTCCGGTTATGCCGCAACTCACATATCTCGAAGCCATCCGCCAAGGAATTTGGGAAGAGATGGAGCGCGATCCTGCGGTGTTCTGCCTCGGTGAGGATATCGGTATTTACGGCGGCGCGTTCAAAATCACCGATGGCTTTATTGACCGTTTCGGTGCCGAGCGTGTGATTGACACTCCCATCGCGGAGTCGGCGATTGTCGGCGCAGCATTTGGCGCATCACTGACGGGAATGCGTCCGGTTGCCGAATTTCAGTTCATGGATTTCATTGGTTGCGCCATGAACCAGATCAGCAACATGGTCGCCAAGACGCATTACTTGTGGGGGGCGCCTGCGCCTCTGGTGTTGCGTGGCCCGAGCGGCGGCAATGTACACGGTGGTCCATTTCATTCACAAAACCCCGAAATGTGGTTCGTTCACAATCCTGGGTTGAAAGTCGTCTGTCCGGCGACACCATACGACGCTAAAGGATTGATCAAAGCTTCGATCCGCGACAACAATCCCGTCCTCTTCTTTGAGCACAAGTATCTGTATCGGCGCATCAAAGAAGATGTTCCGGAAGATGAGTATGTTGTTCCTCTGGGCAAGGCCCGAATTGCGCGCGACGGTCGCGACATCAGTGTGATTACATACGCTGCCATGGTGCACACCGCGCTCGAAGCCGCTGATTTGCTGGCCAAAGAGGGAATCGAAGTCGAAGTGATTGACCTGCGCACCCTGGCGCCGCTTGACGTCCAGGCGATTGCGGATACCGTGAAGAAGACGAATAAGGTGATCATCCTGCACGAGGATACCCGCACCGGCGGGATCGCAGGCGAAATTGCCGCGATCATCAACGAAGAGGTGTTCGACGATCTGGATGGGCCAATCGTCAGAATCACCGCCATTGACACGCCGGTTCCGTTTTCACCGCCGCAGGAGGAGAGATTTCTGCCGCAGTTGCGCGACGTAGTCGAGAAAGCGCGCTGGCTGAAGGCATACTGAGGGCCTTTAGGTGGAGCGGGGCTTCAGCCCTGCATAGAGTCAGTGTTGAACCGGGCTTTAGCCACTGAGATTTCTGAAACTTAAACCTGAGGAGGAACAATGCGTTCTTTCATACTCGGGATCATCGTTACTGTTGTTGTGGCGCTCGTGGCCGGCATCGTCATTGCCCAATTTGGCCTGATGCCCACGAACGCTGATGCCACACCGCCGGCTTTTGAAACTCGCATTGCCGCAAACGCTCTGGATGCCTCAATGGAACGTCACGCCCCGCGTGTGACCAATCCAGTTCCTGCCACGGACCAGACCCTGATGGAGGGCATGCAGATTTACAGCATGAACTGCGCTGTCTGCCATGGCACTTTGGATTACAAGCCCAGCCTGCTAGAGCATTCTATGTATCCGCCGCCGCCGCAGATCATTCTGGAGCCGCTCGATGATCCCGAGTGGCATCTTTACTACGCGATTCGTACTGGTGTCCGTTACACCGGAATGCCGGCCTGGAACAAAGCGTTGGGCGATCAGGATATCTGGAAAGTGACGGCTTTTCTTTCACGCCTGGAGAAGCTTCCGCCGGCCGTGCAAGAGAAGTGGAAGAAAGTGTATGGTACTTCGCCCGAAAGCCACCAGGGCGAAGAGCACGAACACCACGGCGGACACGAGCACCACGACTGAATGCGTAGAGACGTTGCTTGCAACGTCTCCATTCGGCCCTTCCAACCTCGCTCTTACAACTGCGCGATCTCCTGACCTCACAACTTTTCGCCTGTCTTTGGGTTTGCAATATCTGAGCGCGATTAGAAATTTAGAGCCGCAAACAACCGGGCCGGCGCGCTCACAGGAGGCCCTATGAAAAGCAAATTCACGATGGCAGCGTTGGTAGTCACCGTGTTGGCCGGCACGGTAGGATACGCCGCCGCGCAAGACTATCGCTACGACCGTGACGGAGATCGGTATTACGACCGCGACGACAACCGTTATTACGATCGCGATGATCGTTTCCGTTATGGGTTCCATGTCGCTCGCGAGTTTGGTTTCCGGGATGGGGCCGCAGTCGCCCGCGAGGATATGTGGCGGGGCAAGCGATTCAATCCCAATCCGCGAGGACGATATGACGACGCCGACCACGGCTATCGCAGCGAGTTTGGAAACAAACATGAATATCGCGAGCGCTACAGCGGGGCATATCGTGAGGGCTATCAGAGCACTTTCCGAGGACGTGGGTATTACAGGTAAGCGCTGCTAGAGGGGCGGGGCGCCGGCGGCCTTTTTACTTGCTCGTCCTACTCGGGAACTAGAGTTTCTTCAATTGCAACGCGTTCTTTCGATTCCACGCTAATCACACGATGCACGCCACGATAGCCGGACATGTTGATGTCGAGCACGTAGGTTCCAGGATTTAGATAAAAATCAAACGGCGCAGTCTTATCGAGAGCACGATTATTCACCATGATCTGCGCGCCTTTGGGCTGGGTCTTCACGCTCACGATTCCCATGTTCGAGTCTTCACCATGGCCGAAGACCTTCTTGAACTTACCTCCGGCGGCGCGAATTTCGTCGGTACTTCCCAGCGGCTTGAGCGCCAGGTTGAGATTCGAAATCTGCCCGGCTTCTACATTGATGGAACTGGACTCGTCGAGATAGCCGTATCTCCGCACAATAATGGTGTGAGTGCCAGGCTTATCCAACGTGAGCTGAGAAGGAGTCAGCTTGCCTGTATCTTTGCCGTCCATCAGAATCGCGGCGCCTGCGGGAGTGCTCGCAACTGAAACCTTCGCAATCTGTTGGCTGAGTTCAATGGAAATGGAAGAATTCGCTCCGGAAGTCAGGTTGATAGTTCGGGTTGCTGCTCCATAGCCCGTCTTGCTGGCTGAGACTACGTGCTGCCCGGCCGCGATGCCCGTCAGTGTGCAGGGGCTGTCGCACAGCGCGCTGCCATCAAACGAAATTCGCGCGCCCGGCGGATTAGACGAGACAGAAAGCTGCGCAGGAACAACTGCTGGTGCCGATCGCGCTCGGGATTTTCTTCCTCGGCTTGGAGGCGTTGCCACGGGAGCTGTAGCCTCGGGCGCTGGCGTCTCTTGTTGCGCCACCTGCTCCGGAGATGCTTCGGGTTGGGCCGCTGGTGCTTGTGGAGGCGCACTCTTCCGCTGTGCTGGTAATGCAGGAGCTTGACTTTGCGTTGCAAGAGGCGTGGAACTGCGCGAACTGCTATCGTCGCGATCTCCGAAATGATTAAACAGACTGATCCCGACAACAATCAGCACGATCAGCAGCGCCGCGCCACCTACGGCGTAGAGGTACAATTTCGGCGGCGTTTTGCGAATTTCCGAGACCGCCTTTTGTGCGGCTTCACGAACCTGCACCTTGGGCTTTTCGGGAGCCGATTTCCTCAACACGACCTGCGGCAGAGCTTCTTCAGCTTCCGGCTGCTCGGCGGCAGGCGGCGGTGGAGGCGCTACATAAATTTCTTTGAGCGGCGGCAATTCGCTCATGTCCGAGAAACTTTTTCTCGCCACAGCAGCCGGGCTCGATTCGTCTTCTTCCGCCATCATCGGATCAACTTTGAAACCTGTCTTCGCTGGCGGCTCTTGGGTTACAGGGGCTGCGGACATCTTCGGTGATGAAACCGATGCCTGAGACGGCGCCGTGCTGCCTTGAGCGATCGGAGTCCCGTTAGAAATTGCTCCTGCCGCGGCGGAGAATGCTTTGGCTTTCACAGGTGCTACGACAGGTGCTGACTTAAGCGGGCTGGTGGAATTCTTGCACTGCTCCAGATCGCGAACCAGTTCCTGACCCGACTGATAGCGCTCATCCGGCAACTTTGCCAGGGCCTTCATGATCAGGCCGCTCAATCCCGCATTCACATTTGCTTTCAGGCGGACCGGCAACGGAGGCGTCTGCTCAAGAATTGCTACACGCAATTGCTCCGCGGTTTCTCCCGTGAACGCTTTCTGCTCGGTGGCCATCTCGTAAAGAATGGCGCCCAGGCTGAATAGCATGGAACGGTGATCGCACGTTTCGCCACGTAACTGCTCTGGAGACGTATAGTGCAGGACTTCCGGCAGCGCCGCCGACTCAATGGCATGGGAGTTCATGGCCGACATCCCAAAACCGAGTACCTTCACCATGCCGTCCCACTGCACCATGATCTTGGCGGGCTCGAGCGACTGATGGACTACCCTATGGCCATGGGCGTGGTCAAGCGCCTGACACACCTGGCGTGCGATGTCCTGCAAGTCCCAAATCGAAAAGCCGTCTTTGCGGGCCAGAGTCGTCGCAACTGAGTTACCTTGCACGTATTCAGCAGCGCCAAGCAGTTGATCGCCTTCATCGCCGACACCGTACAATGCCGCGATATTGTGGCTGCTTAACGGCTTTGCCTGCTCTGCTTCTTCGAAAATTTGTTTTAGGAGCGCCGCACGGTTTTTGGCCTGATCCAGACGAACGACCTTCAGCGCGACCGTCTGCTGGCCCTCAGAGGCGAGCGCTTTGTAAACAGTCGCCAGAGGAGATTGCGCGAGTTGGCTTACGATTTCGAAACGGTCGATTTTTTCGGACATCTTTTGCCTCAGCGCTGCATTCAGCAGTATCCACGCGGATGAGGAACGGTCCTACAAATCATAAGTTCTGATGCCGTCGTGCGGGAATTACCGAAGTACCCAAGACAACGCTGTTAGCTGTTAGCTGTTAGCTCTTAGCTCAAGCTGATGCATATCCGAAGGGTCGGAGTGCGGGCAGTTCTACCGGTCGGATTGCTACGAGAAATCGAGCTAAAAGCCAAGAGCTAAGAGCTAAAAGCTGAAAGCTTGTTTTGTGACAAATGTCAGCTATATCCGCTGACGATCTGCACTGGCAGAAGGGCCATCAAAAAACGATCCTCTAAGTTGTTGATTGGGCACAGATCGGCTATGCTGTTGCTCTGCTCCAGGCTTACAGTTTCAGCCTTGATCCGATCTTCATCCGGAGTGTCTTATGACCCTGGCCCGCTTTGTACGTAAGAACGTCTATCGCAATAAACTGCGCTTCTGGCTCACGGTCGGCAGCATGGCCTTCTCTCTGGCGCTCTTGTCTTTTCTGATGTCTATGTGGCAGGCATTCTACGGAAATAATCTGCGCTCAGAGCAATCAGCGCAGCGCTTGATTGTGCGGCACAAAGTCTCGCTTACAAATTTGATCCCAGCTTCTTATCGCGAAAAAATCCGTCACGTTCCAGGGGTCATGAAAGTGATCCCGATGAACTGGTTTGGCGGGACTTATAAAGACGCAACCCAGAAGAACTTTTTTGCACGGTTCGGAACGGATCCTGACGAGTTCTTCGACGTTTACCCGGAACTGGAAATCCCCAGGGACCAATTGGATGCATGGAAAAAAGATCGGGCTGGTGCTATTGCGGATACCGAACTGGCAAAAAAATACGGCTGGAAGCTCGGCGACAAGATCATCCTTCAGGGCGACATCTATCCAATCAAGCTGGAACTGACCCTGCGTGGGATCTTTATCGCCAAACTGCCAAACAATTCGCTCTACTTCAACGAAAAATACGTTGAAGAGGGAGTGCCGTTCGCGAAAGGAGCGGCTGGCTTCTACGGAATTCTGGTGGATTCTCCGCAGCATGTGGATCAGGTTTCCCATGACGTAGATGCCATGTTTGCCAATGCACCTGAGCCCACGCGTACTGAAACTGAGAAAGCCTTCGGGCTGAGTTTCCTGGCAATGCTGGGGAACGTGAAGGCATTCATCTTGATCATCGCATCAGCTGCGGTCTTTACCATTCTGTTGGTCTCGGGCAATACCATGGCAATGTCCATTCGTGAGCGCACGCGCGAAGTTGCCGTGCTTAAGACCATGGGCTTCACGCGGAAAGTCATTCTCGCCATCTTTGTGGGGGAGTCGGCCACGGTAGGCCTGATTGGCGGAGTATTGGGATCTTTGTTTGCTCTGCTTTTGATTACCGGGGGAACGAAGGCTCCGGGAGCTGGCAATTTGTTCGTCATTGCTCAGCATGCATGGAAATTTACCGCACCGACTGCCATTGGAGTCGCGATTCTCGCCGGATTTTTGAGTTCAGCGATTCCGGCCTATGGCGCTTCGAAGACCGGGATTGTGGAAGGATTGCGACACATCGGATAAGGGCATTCTATGGCGATACCGATCAGTTACAACATTCGCAACATGAAACTTCGCCGCGGTCTCACAACCATGACCGCACTGGGAATTGGTTTGACCGTGATGACGGCGGTTTTCCTGATGATGTTGCTCGCCGGATTGAAGAAAGCATTCGTTTCGAGCGGTGATCCCCTGAACGTGCTCGTAATTCGAAAAGGGTCTAATTCCGAACTGACCGGCGGCTTCACGAAAGACAAGCTACCAATCCTTCGCCAGCTTCCCGGTATTGCTCTCGACAGCCACGGCCAGCCGATGACTTCAGGCGAATGGGTTGTCGTGGTGGTGCTTCCGCACAAAGATGGCACCGGCGAAGTGAATGTGACGTTGCGCGGTATGGAACCCGATGGACTCGAACTCCGCCGCAACCGCGTGAAGCTGGTCGAGGGCAGCTGGTTTCAGTCGGGCCAGCGCGAGGTCGCGCTCAGTCGCTCGATTCATGATCGATTCGGCCACACCAACGTCGGAGACATCATCGATTTCGGCAAGGGACCATGGAAGGTAACCGGCATTTTTGAAGCCGGAGGCAGTGCTTATGACTCGGAAATTTGGGGTGAATTCAACCAGGTTGCGAACCAGTTCAATCGGCAGAACGCCGTTGGAAACGTATATCTTCGCGCGACCGATTCTGTTGCGGCTGACGCATTGAAGCACCGCGTTGCCGACGATCAGCAACTACAACTCGAAGGCATGCTGGAAACCGAGTACTACGAGAAACAGACAAGTAATGGAGGCGCGATTCGTTTCGTTGGCATTTTCGTCGGCTTGACCATGGCGATCGGCTCTGTTTTTGCCGCAGCGAACACGATGTATGCAGCTGTCTCTTACCGCTCGCGTGAGATCGCAACTCTGCGCGTCATGGGATTCCGTCGCGCAAGCATCGTGATGTCATTCGTGTTTGAGGCGGTGCTGCTCGCATTATTGGGAGCCGCCGTAGGCATCGTTCTCATGCTTCCGTTTAATGGCATGAGCACTTCCACAGCGAATAACGTCACCTTCAGCGAAGTCGAATTCAGCATGCGGATCACTCTTTCGGTGGTGATCAATGCAGTAGTCTTCGCGGTCGCCATGGGGTTGATCGGAGGCGTGGCGCCGGCGTGGAACGCAGCGCGGCGAGAAATTCTCGCATCGCTGCGAGATTAGCGACAAGAGACTAAGAATTTATGTCCGTTGACACGAAACACAAGGACCTCGAAGGGCTGCGGATTGACCGCTCGGCAATGGCCGAGCCCAGCGGGCCCTCGCCATGGGCGAAGAGCATCATCATTGGCGGCATCATCGTCGTCGTACTGCTTGGGATTGGGGCGCTAGCGTACCGGTTCCTTCTCGCATCTGCGCCGGAGGTCGAAGTAGTTCGTGCGACAGCGGAAGGTGGAAACGTTTCCGGCAGCGTTGTCTTGACCGCGACGGGCTACGTTATTCCTCATCACAGGATCGAGGCTAATTCCAAGGTCACCGGCCGCGTTGCCTGGATTGGGGTTGAGAAAGGCGATCAAGTCAAGGAAGGTCAAGTGCTGGTTCGTCTGGAAGATCAGGAGTTCAGAGCGCAGTACGACCAGGCGCGAGGCGCCGCAGACAGCGCGCGTGCACAGGTTGAACAGTTGGAACACGGTTCGCGTCCTGAGGAAATCCAGCTGGCAGAACACAATCTGAGCGAGGCCAGGGCGACGGCTGCGAATGACAAAATTAACCTCGATCGTACAAAGAATCTTTTTGAGCAGGGCGTGGTTTCGAAACAAGCTCTAGACGACGCAGCCGCAAAGTACGAAGCCAGCCAGCAGCGCGCTCATTCGCTCGAACAAACTCACACCCTGGCTAAGATTGGACCGCGTGCAGAGGAAATCGCCCGCGCCAAAGGCTCACTTACTCAAGCTGAGGGCCAGGCTGCTTATGCCAAGTCCCAGCTGGATGCCACCGTGATTCATGCTCCCATCACAGGCACAATCCTTGAGCGCAGCGTTGAAAAGGGAGAGCTGCTTACAGGACAGTTCGCAAGTGCGGCGCGACCGGTATTCGCGCTCGCCAATCTCAACGATATTCAAGCAGACCTCGATATTTCCCAGGACGACTTCGCGAAACTTACTCCGCATCAGAAAGCCGTCGTGACGGTTGACGCCTTTCCCGATCTCAAATGGGACGGCGTGATCGCGGAAGTTTCGCCGGAAGCCAACCGCCAGAAAGCGACCATTGAGGTGAAAGTTCAGATTCTCAATCCAGATTCGCACCTGCGTCCGGAGATGAACACGACGGTCCGGTTTATCGCAGACGAAAACAAGAACACGTCGCAGCAACAAGCGCTCGGAGCGTTTGTTCCAAGCGCGGCGATTCGCGATGCTGACGGCAACAAATATGTATTCATCGCGTTCCAAGGCAAGGCGATGAAAAAGGACGTAAAGATCCTTTCGCAGCGGAGTGCGGGCGCGCTGGTAAGCGGGCTCAACGGTGGTGAGAGCGTCATCACCACCACGCCTGAAGGTTTGAAAGACGGAGACAAAATCAAGATCAAGGGACAGTCATGAGCACTGCTATTGCAAATAACGTCGCAACCGGAACTAAGGTCGTTCAAGCACGAAACGTCAGCAAAATTTTCCAGCGCGATGCCTTCAAGGTAACCGCGCTTGACAATGTCTCCATCGAGATTGCGGGTGGAGAATTTTTGGCCTTAATGGGCCCGTCGGGCTCGGGCAAAACCACACTCCTGAACATGATTGCCGCAATTGATCGGCCCACCGCTGGCGAGTTGTTGGTGCTCGGCCAGAACATTTTTACGTTCAACGATGCTCAATCCGCCAAGTGGCGGAACGAGCACATCGGCTACGTGTTTCAAACGTTCAATCTCATTCCAGTCCTGACGGCATTCGAAAACGTAGAGTTGCCACTGCTGGTTACCAAACTGAACTCTAAGCAGAGGCGCGATCACGTTATGACCGCGCTGAAGTTGGTCGGGCTCGAAGAGCGTGTTCATCATTTGCCCAAGCAGCTCTCCGGCGGACAAGAGCAGCGCGTGGCTATAGCACGCGCGATTGTCAGTGATCCAACACTGCTTCTCGCCGACGAGCCGACTGGCGACCTCGACAGTCATTCCGCTACAGAAGTGCTGGAGATTCTGAAACAACTGAATGAAACCTTTCATAAGACAGTTGTAATGGTCACTCACGATCCCCACGCGGCGTCCTACGCCCACGTGACCCGGCACCTGGAAAAAGGCATGCTCTTGCCGGCCTAAGCATCTCCGTGCACATGCGGCGACGCCTGTCCCTCCAACAAATGGGGGCAGGGACGTTCCCGCCCGTGCTTTCTCTCGTGGCTTCGCTCCTAAAGCGTGCTCCTTTCTGCGCCGATGTAAATCCCACGGGGCTCGTGTGCTCAAGGCCATAGCCGGCGTTGGGCCAAATCTCGGCGTGAAAAGAAATAAAGCATGAGCGAGCGCAACGTCCAATCCGAGATCATCACCCCCGACCAGTCGCACTCGGGCGTGGAGGGCTTGCTTCAGATCGTCAGCGTCAAAGTCGGAAACGAGGAGTTTGGTCTCGATATTTTGCGGGTGCAGGAAATCATCCGCATTCAAGGGCTGACGCGTGTCCCCAATTCCCCGGTCTTCGTTGCCGGAGTAATCAACCTGCGAGGCAGGGTGATACCCATCATTGCGCTGCGAAAGCGATTCGGCTTGCCGGACCAAGCGCACGATAAAGAAACCCGCATCGTGGTGCTCGAAGTCCAGAACATGGTGCTCGGCTTCATCGTGGACTCTGTTTCGGAAGTCTTGCGAATTCCAGCTGACACTGTGGAAGCGCCTCCTCGCCTCGGCAATATTGAGCAGGAATTCGTCTCCGGCGTCGGCAAGCTGGACGACCGCTTGCTGATCCTGCTTGACGTTGACCGGATCATGGGCGGACCGGAAACTCAACTCTGCAGCACGGCAAAGGCATGAAGGCTGGATCCGGCATGCCGCGTTGCTGTGCCGAAACCGGCGTCCTGCGAAAGATTGTTCCGCTTCCACAACCATCCAGGTACATTCTGCAGGCTCTCTGCTATCGTATGCGGCCGTAGCCGCTCATCGGTCTGAGGTTCATTCGTGAAAACGAATCCCAATGCCGCCATCAACAATTCTCCGGAGTATGGCTTGCTCAGGAAATGGAACTCTTCTTCAAACGTGGAAGCGAAATGTTGCAAGGGATAGCCGCAAGCCAGAATCACTCGCAGAGCTGGTTTCTCCGCCACTAGACGGCGACATAGTTCAACTCCGCTTCCATCCGGCAACATGCATCACACAACACCGCGTCAACTCGGCCAGCGTCAAAGAAGCAACAAGCTTGAGCGCCTGCGACACTCTCGACTGCTATTACATCGAAGCCGGATTCTCCTAGGACCTCACAAGCCGCTTCGCGAACAAAACGATCATCTTCTATTACGAGGACGGTCCTCTCACACTCAGGCCGCGTTAAAACATCTGGCACTAGCCCTGAGCACTTTTGAGCAAGAGTCGCCATCGCATTCAGCATGCCCATTTCTTTATTGCATTACGCTTGCCATCGCGTTCAGTGCTTTCGGAAACGACAGTTTGCGTAGGTTCAGAAGCTTAGCTCGCCTGACGAGTTGGGAATGTGACGGGGGGACGCACTAGTCCCATTCGTGCACAATTCGTCGGATGAATTTCAGGAAAACAGTTCCAAATATGGAACTCGGTTGCGCCGACCTGTGAGGCCGTTATCTGCTCCGGGCTAGGAGGGTCTGCTCCGGATCCAGAATGATTTTCCTGGTGCCAAGTGGAGCCGACATCCGAAACTGCGTTTCTTCCCCCTCCGCAAAAACGCGCCCAAGAAAGATGCTCTTTCCAGCAACGGAGGCATACAGAGGGACGGATGTGACGAGATCGTGCGGAGCGTGGTCCTGAGTAATGGTGCCGGCGACCACGGTTGAGTTCGCTTTGTCGGTAAACTTCAGTCCACGCAAATCGTAACCAGGCACCGCACTTCCGCCCACCCAGCTATCATAAAACCATGAAAGTGACTTATGGCCCTCATACCACAGCGAACGTGGAAGCTGGGCCTCGAAGGCTGCCATCAGTTCCTGCGTGCTCACAGCCTTACCCTGGTAGTCGGCCCTGAACTTTCGCAATATCTGAACGAATAGTTCGTCGGGAGCCGCTTTGGGATGCCCCGGAACCGACTTTCGTTCTCCGTCGCGCATCATTGTGCGCAACATGTGGACGAGCCAGGTTCCGCGCCCGTAGCAGATGGCATCGTAGGCCTCCGGGAACTGGGACGATGAAAGGCGCACACCAAGCGTGACCGGGCCTGCATCCGCGAGTGCCATCCCTTTGTCCTTCTTAGCGATCAAGTCGTCGCGGTAGGCTTGCATGATCTGCCGGAATTTCGCCGGATCATGCGATTCGAGCAGCATCAAAGAGCTGTAATTCGCGAGAGCCTCCATCATCCACTGATCCCGATAGCTGCTCCATCCAACCAGATCCCCCCACCATTGGTGAGCGGTCTCATGTGCCACGACCTGTTCCGCCATAGCCAACCGGTTTCGATCCATTCCTACTCTGCCTCGCTGTTCCGGGTTCAGGAACGCGAAACTGGAAAGAAATATGAGACCGGGCCAACCTTGGCTCACCGATCCCGGCATCTGCGTAATCGCCAATTCACTGTAAGGAAACGGTCCAAA
The DNA here is from genome assembly GCA_003224755.1 of Acidobacteriota bacterium. GTDB lineage: Bacteria > Acidobacteriota > Terriglobia > Terriglobales > Acidobacteriaceae > Gp1-AA145. The sequence goes on along the minus strand of QHZR01000049.1, from coordinate 19,859 downwards.
ATATCGCTCGTAGAACTCCACAGCTTTCGCCGAAGTGGCGCCAACCATGCGCACGTTCTCAGAGGGAGAGGGCGGCGGGATGGATCTGGGAACAGCGAGAGCGGCGATGCTCTGCCCTGGCGCGATGAATGGAATGTCGGGCCCGGATGGCACTGAAGTTCCTGGGAAACCCCGCTCCAGGCTTGCCGTAGCGTAAGTTAGCACTGGCACCTTGCCTGCATAAGTGATGCTTTGGGAATACCTGCCCAAATTGAATCCCACCACAGGAACCGGACGATCCGACGCCCACTTCGAGACCTGTTCGCCTCCTTCTTCCTTTTGCTCCGTTTTGTGACCAGTGGCAACCAATGTCCACGCCGGCGGATATCGAAACTCGAGATCGAATGAGGCCATGGCCATGCCCCTATTCGGGTACCACGTACCTCGGTCTCCTACATAAAGCAGGCCGGTAGCGGCCTCCGACAAGACCGAACCGGAATATTCAAAACTCAGCTCGATCTTCTGACCGGCGCGGAGAGGAGACCATAAGACGATGGCCACCACGTCATTACCGCGCCTTGCCAGTTGCGATCCTTCGATTGCCTGGTTGTGGATGAACTCGACCGGAGCGCCATCGGCCAGCACCTGCTGGACCTTCAGAAGCCTCGACAATTCGAACACGAGCGTTCGCCGGCAATCCTTGCGCGCCACTACGCTCAGCACCGCTTTCGATTGCACATCTTTCGGGGGCTTGATTTCGCTTTGAATCTTGAAGTTGGTGATCTCAAAGTCAAAATTTGGCGCCGCACCCGCGCTCTCGCCGTCTTCGGTAACGCGCGGCCCAGGTACGGCAAACGATATCCAGAGGTCGTAATAATTCTGGCCCGCGACCGTCTTGCGCTGCCCTGCGGCAATCTGTTCCTTCATCAGAGTGTCGTACCAAACGTCGAATGCTCCCAGCTTGTTCCCCTGCAGCATCGCGTGCAGCATGTGATCGTTAGTATTGGCGGGAGACACCTTTTCGTCCCCGGCCAGTCCGTCGCCGAGCGTCAGCAGTAGCCGCAATGCGTCCTGATCAGAGAGGTCCTGGGCGGTCTCATTCCAGCGTGAAAGGAAGGCATCGCTATCGTCGGGACCTCGCAGAAACGGTGTTAGCTCTGCATACACATCGTCATTGAAACGAAAATAGGCGGTCGAAAACTTTTCTTCGAGAATGGCCCCGCCTGTGAACAGGGCAAGAGAAGAGCGCTCCATCGTGTTCGGAGGAAACAACAGGACCTCGCCCTCGCCTTGGAAGAACGCGCCGGTGATGTGGCGCCCGACGCTTTCCGTGAAAGCGATCACGCCGTCGTCGAGAGAAATGTGAACCGCCGCGCGATCCAGGGTAGCTTCCCTAACCTTAAAGACCTTACCTGGATCGAGGCCCACGCTTCGTAGCTTGAGGTAAAGGGATTCGGCAGGTCCGGGTGGCTTCGCCGGAACCGCCTGCTGCGCGCCCGCAGCCAATGCTACGCACCCTAGTACGAGAGTCAGCCACGCAAACTTTCCAGCTTTAACTGTGACGTTAGTCACCTTCGGCCCCGGTGTTGATGCCTTTAGAATGCGCCAAAGTGCGCTCGTTTGTCACCCCTGTCTTACTGTGCCGGTTGGGCCCCCTCGCCCTCGCCTGTGCCGTCCCCTGCTTTGCCCAAGCTGAAGTCGTGCACATGAAAAACGGGGATGTCATCTATGCAGACCGGGTTAGCGAGACTACGAATACCCTGCAATACGAAATTGGAGACGACTCGTACACTGTTCCGAGATCAAAAGTTGAGCGCGTCGAAATCGGGACGCCGTCGCCCGTTCGCCATGTTGAGTTGCCTACTTTTGTACCAACCGCTCCAGTCCTTGGGGAAGGGGATCTGCTGGGTCAAATTGTCCGCGAAGGCTCGGTAAACCGGGAAGCTCTGAACTTGATCGAATCGCGCGGCAACCCTCCCGCCACTGCCATCGCCTTCTACATCGCGGGAAAGCAGGAATTTCAGGATGCTAAATACGCCGATGCCCGCCGTGATTTCGAAGCCGGAATGCGCTACGATCCACAGAATCCGGCCATTGCGAATTTCTATGCCGCCCTGCTGATCAAGACCGGTAATGCACCAATGGCGATCGAGTACGCCGAGCGGGCAGTTCGGTTGGCGCCGGACTCAGCAGATGCGTTGGTAGTACTGGGCTTTGCGCAATATTCAGCCGGGCATTCCCGCGAGGCCGCGGAGAGCTGGAAACATTCACTTGCCTTGCGCCCAGATGAATCTATTCAGCGTATGCTGGATCGGGCCAGCCGCGAGCTTACTGCGGAAAATAATTATTCCGAGCGCGAGACCGGTCACTTTACGCTGCATTATGAGGGTGCTCAGAGCTCCGAAGCATTTCGTGGCCAGATTCTTTCAACACTGGAAGCTGCTTACGCCGATCTTGCCCAAAGTTTCGGCGTCGAGCCGCATTCCAATATCCAGGTCATCCTCTATACCAACCAGGCTTTTTTTGACGTGACGCACGCTCCTTCGTGGACCGGGGCCTTGAATGACGGCAAGCTTCGTATTCCCCTGCAAGGCCTCGACTCGGTGACGTCCGATCTTGCGCGAATCCTGAAACACGAGCTGGCGCATTCTTTCGTGAACCAGCTTTCCATGCGACGATGCCCTACGTGGCTGAATGAAGGCATTGCCCAGGCCATGGAGCCAAGATCGCTGGCGCCGCTTGGCGCCCAGTTGGGAGAGCTGTTCAAGCAGGAAGGCGAGATTCCGCTGAACGTCTTAGAGGGCAGCTTTGCGTCATTCTCTGGTGCACAGGCTGCGCTGGCGTATGACGAATCCCTTGCTACCGTGGAATACATCCGTAGTACTTATGGAATGAGCGATGTCCTGCGCGTTTTGGAAAAGCTCGGTCATGGCGACTCGGCAGAGTCGGCCCTGCGTTCGACCGTCCAGTCGGATTATCGCCAGTTGCAAGACGAAGTGGGAACATTCCTGATTCGGCAATTCGGCAATTGACGATTGTTAAGCGGAGGCGGTCCGGCACCTTCGTGCTGAAACCAAGGTCAAGGTATGAGTTGGCGACCGATGCAATCGGTGCTACCTTTTCCATGCCCGCTCATGTCAACGGTTTTGAATCACGAAAGGCCGGTTATCATGCCGTGGAAGGATCCCCTTCAGGCGCAGATCCCACAAATTCGGGACGGCTACATGGGCGCCGTCTATTACGGCCAACGGCGCAGCGGAGACTTCTATGACTTTGTCCGGCCTACTCCGGACCGTGTCGTCTTCGGACTGTTCGACGTTGCCGGCGATCTGCAACAGACTCGCGCCATCGTGGTCGCGCTGCAGCAAAAGTTTCGTTCCTCCGGTGCACGATTATTCGAAAATGCAGACACGAATGAGCCCGAGTGCTTGGTCGAGCTGTGGATTGAAACCAACCGGGCCGTCATGACAGCGGCAGGCGGAGTCCACTCCTGCCCCGCGTTCCTGGGTTGCTACAATGAGGAAATCGGCACCCTGTCGTACGTGAATGCCGGGCACACTCCGGGCCTCGTCCGTGACGACTCAACGATTCTCGAACTCAGCGCCACCGCGCTTCCTCTGGGACTGTTCTCTCATTCCGTGCCGGACTCCTCGGTTGTAGCCGTGCGGCCAGGCAACACATTTCTGACGGTATCGAAGGGAGTTATCGAAGCCAAATACCGAGGCGAGGAATATGGCATCGAACGAGTGCGTGAGTATCTAAGTCAGGCACACTTTGACACTGCCCACGAAACCTGCGTGGGGGTCCTCTCTAAGGTCCAGCAGTTTATGTGCACCGCACCCACCCACAATGATGTGACCGCGTTGTCTGTAGTCCGCACAAACTAGACGGGGCGGGTTGGAATGCCTGCTTCCCGCGATGTACAATTTCTCAAGCACTGATCGCGACTCCCGCGCATCTTACTCCTCGAGGCTTATGTCCAAGATCTTTTATCGTTTGCTCCTGATTGCGCTCATTGCCGTGCCTGCGTTGGTCTCGGCAGATTCGGTTGTCGAAGAGATCATCGCTCGGGTTAATAACCAGATTATTACTCGCACCCAATATCAGCGCGAACAGCAGCAGCTCAAAGAAGAGGCCCAACAACAGGATCCCAAGCAGGCGGAGAAGATAGCCAACGAGGGCCAAAAGGACATTCTGCGGGGCCTGATCGACCGTCAGCTGCTGCTGGACAAAGGTAAAGAGCTCAGCATCACCGCTGATACCGACCTCATCAAGCGTCTCGACGAGATGCGCAAGCAGATGAAGCTCGATAGCATAGACGACCTGGAAAAGGCGGCGGAAGCGCAGGGCGTCTCGTTCGAAGATTTCAAGCAGAACATGCGCACTGAGATCATTACTCAGCAGGTGATTCAGCGCGAGGTTGGCGGGCATTTAAATGTTACCAAAGAGGAAGAGCAGAAATTTTACGACCAGCACAAGGCCGATTTGGAACGTAAGGAGCAGGCACGGCTGAGCGAAATCTTGGTCTCGACCGAACAGGCCGCTGATGATCCGCAAAAGATTGCTGCCGCCCAGGCCAAGGCCGAGGATTTGCTGAAGCAAATTCGTGCCGGGGCAAGTTTTGAAGAAATCGCCAAGAAAAATTCCGACGGTGCCACCGCCGCCCAAGGTGGCGATCTAGGCGAGCCTTTCGAACGCGGCAAGCTGGCCAAGCAACTCGAAGATGTCACGTTTGGGTTGAAGAAAGACCAGGTTTCCGACGTGATCCGCACCAAGCAGGGTTTCGTAATTTTGAAGGTCACCGAACACCAGGCTGCCGGCATCCCCCAGTTCAGTGAGATTGAGAACAGGTTGCAGGAAGCGGTTTATATGCAGAAGCTGCAACCGGCGCTGCGCGACTATCTCAAGAAGCTTCGTGAAGAAGCATTTATTGACATCAAACCTGGCTATGTGGATACGGGTGCCAGCGCCAACCAAAGCAAGCCCGTGGTAACCACCGCCGCGAAAGAATCCAGCGCCAGGGAACTCAAAAAGAAGAAAAAAATCGGCCTGTTTTAGAGTAAGCTTGCCCAAAAGCGGCGAAGGCCGCCAACTTTGATACAGGTGTTCGCCCGCAAGAGTCTATGAAAGATTTTTTCCTCTCGGATTGCCCGCGCTTCGAAAATAAAGTCATCACTTCGAGTTTCGTTGTCACCACAAAGCAAGTGAAGCCGAAGAAGAGCGGAGAGCCATATCTGGCCCTCACGCTGGCAGACCGTTGTGGCCAAATCGAAGCCAAAATGTGGGACAACGTCGAGGATGCCCTCGACGCCTTCGAGCAAGACGACTTCCTGAAAGTCAAGGGGCTGCTCAATAAGTACAAGAACCGTTTTCAGATCACCATCCACAAGCTGCGCCGGATGGCGGATTCGGAAGTGGATTTTGCCGATTACCTTCCAAAGACCACCAAAAATATTGACGAGTTGTGGCTAACCCTCGCCGAATTCATCAATTCCTTTCAGGACGAGAATCTCAAAGCGGTTGTGCAGGCATTCATGTCTGATCCGGAAATCGCCGCGGCTTATCGCAGCGCCCCTGCCGCCAAGACCCTTCATCACGCCTATATCGGCGGACTTCTGGACCATGTTTTGTCTCTCTTCCGCTCTTGCGATCTGGTTTGCAGGAATTATCCGCAGATCGACCGTGACTTGCTGCTGACCGGAGCTTTTCTGCACGATATCGGAAAAATCCACGAGCTCGCTTACACACGCTCCTTTTCGTACACCAGCCGTGGCCAATTGCTTGGTCACATGATCATCGAGCTGGAGATGCTGCAGGCCAAGATCGCGGCCATTCCTGGTTTCCCTGACGAATTGAAAACGCTGTTAGAGCACCTGATCATCAGCCATCACGGCCACTACGAGTTTGGATCGCCGAAACTTCCCATGTTTCCCGAGGCGCTCATGCTGCACTACCTCGACGATCTGGATTCGAAGATGGAGAGCATGCGGGCACACTTCGAACGTGAGGCGGAAACCGACTCGAACTGGACCAGCTACAACTCGTCGTTGGGCCGAGTCCTCTTGAATACGGCGAAGTTTCTCAAAAAAGAGCCGGTCAAGGTGGCTGCCGCGGCCGTTGCCTCCGCCGCCGAATCCGCGGCGATACTCGATACTCAGACGAGCGTTGAACCTGTGGCCGCAGCCCCTTCGCTTCCGCAGGGGGACAAGATTATCTAACTTCCAATTTCCCGGAAGCGCCTGTACTGTTGTGAGTTGCCCCTTCGGTTCCCGTCTGATAAATCAGTTGTACACAAGGGAGGACGTATGAAGTTTCGCATTGGTGTGCTTATTTTGAGTTTTGTTTTGCTCGGCAGCTTCGGTTGCACCAAACCGAGTCAGACTTCAAATGACAATTCTGCTGCGCAGAGTCCAGACAATACACAGGGAACTCCGTCCGGGTCGGAAGCCGGTTCTAAGCAGGCCCGCGTCCCCGAGACCATCACAGTACCCAGCGGCAAAGTGGTGACCGTGCGTCTTGCAGATGAAGTCGGCTCGAAGGTCAGCCAACCGGGCCAAAGTTTTGGTGGCAGCCTGGCGAAGGCGGTGGATGTTAATGGCGAAGTGGCAATCCGCGCAGGCGCGAAAGTGGAAGGAGTAGTCGTAGATGCGAAGCCCCTTGGCCGTTTTGCCGGAGGTGCCCTGCTCCAATTGAAATTGAATTCGATTACTGTCAGCGGCGAGCAATTGCCGGTACAAACCGCAACCTTCACGCAGACGCTTAAGGGCAAGGGTAAGCGAACCGGGGTGATGGCCGGAGGCGGCGCTGGACTCGGCGCTCTAATCGGCGGGCTCGCTGGCGGCGGCAAAGGCGCTTTAATCGGTGGTGCGGCCGGGGCTGGGGCGGGAACAGCCGGCGCCGCCTACACCGGAAACAAAGAAATTGTTCTGCCTGCGGAGACAGCAGTGTCGTTCGCATTGTCAGCTCCGTTGAAGATCAGAAAGTAAAAATGCTGGAATCCCTCTACCCCAGAACTTCACGCTCTGGGGTATTTTTATTTCATGCACGTCTCCGCAAAAGACTTCTCATCCATTTGCATAATTACCTTCGATTGCTACGGCACGCTGATTGATTGGGAGAGTGGAATTCTTTCTGCAGTCCGTCCGATTCTTTCATCGCATGGCGCTGAACTGAGCGATGCAGACATTTTGGGCCTCTACGGCGAACTCGAAGCCGAGGCCGAGGCGGGAGAATTCCGCCCCTACCGCGAAGTCCTGAGCGGCGTTGTACGGGGCTTTGGTGAGCGGCTCGGCTTTCAGGCGTCTGTCGCGGAGCAAAATTCACTGCCGGACTCACTAGCGAACTGGCGACCTTTCCCGGACACGGTCGCTGCGCTTCGGCAACTTCATGCCAGATTTCAGCTCGGAATCATCTCGAATGTAGATGATGATCTGTTCGCAGCAACCGCTCCTCAGCTACAGACCGATTTCAATTTCGTGACTACTGCCGGACAGGCGCGGGCTTACAAGCCCTCGCACAAGATATTCCAGTTAGCACAGAAAAAGAGCGGCATACCCGTCGCGCAGTGGCTACATGCCGGGCAAAGCCTCTATCACGATCTCGTTCCCGCGAAAGCTCTGGGCATTGCAACCGCCTGGGTGAATCGGGCTTCTGCTCGTCCCGGTGCTGGTGCGGCGAAAAAAGCTTCCGCGGAGCCGGATGCCAAAGTTGCCACCCTGCAAGAACTCGCGGACCTCGCCGCCAGTTGAATCTCGTGTTTAGTTGCTCTTGCGCGATCCCGAAAACGCAGTCGCCAGCCCCAGGCCCAGGTACACACTGCCCGCGACATAGCGCCAGCCACGAAGGAATGAGGTACTGCGCTTTAGTTTGTCGCCCAGCGAACTTGCCAGCAGCGCCCACGTTCCATCGCTACAAATTCCGAGCAAAGTAAAAGTGAGCCCAAGAAACAGAATCTGTAGCGCGACCGAGCCTCGCGAAATATTCACAAACTGTGGCAAAAATGCGAAGAAGAAAAGTGCCGTCTTAGGATTTAAAGTATTCGCCAAGACGCCCTGATAAAAAATTTGGAAGGGGCCCGGAACGTCGCGCTCGATTCTCTCAGACGTATCCTCATGCTTGACGAACTTCTGCACACCCAAAAAGATCAGGTATGCCGCCCCAAGGTACTTGACACTCTCAAATGCGATCGAAGACGAAAGCAGCAGTGCGGAGAGTCCCAGTGCCGCTGCGGTCACATGGACCATGGAGCCTACCGCAACCCCTAGCACCGACATAAGCCCCGCCGCTCGGCCCTGGTCAATGCTGCGAGTCACAATGTAAAGCACTGCCGGCCCGGGTATGGCGTTTAGCATGATTGCGGCTACAACGAAGAACGTGAAATGAGACAGGTCAGGCATGGTGGTTTCTCCTGGAATATGATTAGACGTTTAGCGGCCCCAATGGGTCGCCGAAAGTTTCATGGGAGTTGGGAGAATGCCGACCGCGACGCGCACCGATCCTCTTTCTTACTTATCCGATCAACTCAACGAACTTAAGGCCAAGGGTACCCATTTCCAGTTGCGCGTGCTCGATGACGAGCAGGCGCCGGTCTGCACCTTCGATGGCAAGCGTGTAATCAATCTGGCCTCGAACAATTATCTCGGTCTGACCACTCATCCCAAGTTGCGCGAGGCCGCGCTCGACGCTACTCGTAAGTACGGCGTTGGATCGGGCGCGGTTCGCACAATCGCCGGCACCATGAAAATCCACATGGAGCTGGAGGAGAAAATCGCGCGCTTCAAGAATGTTGAAGCCTGCGTGGTCTTTCAATCCGGATTCGCCGCAAACGCCGGAACGGTATCGGCAGTGTTGGGCAAGGAAGATTTCATCATTTCCGACCAGCTCAATCATGCTTCGATCATTGACGGTGCACGGCTTTCCCGCGCAAAGATTCTCGTATTTGAGCACAAGAATCTCGCGGATGCTGAGGCCAAGCTGGCCAGCGTGAAGAATGAACCCGGCAAGAAGCTACTGATCAGTGACGGGGTCTTCTCGATGGATGGCGACATCGGGCCACTACCAGGGCTTTGTGATCTGGCCGAAAAATATGGCGCGATCATGATGGTGGACGATGCCCACGCCTCAGGCGTATTGGGCCGGAATGGCCGTGGCACGATTGACCACTTCAAGGTGCATGGCCGCGTGGATATTCAGGTCGGAACGCTATCCAAGGCAATTGGCGCGCTGGGCGGCTATGTCTGCGGATCGCGCGACCTGATTGATTTTCTCTATCACCGCGCGCGTCCGTTTCTATTCTCTACTTCGCATCCGCCGTCGGTTGCGGCAACGTGCATTGCCGCTTTCGACGTGCTGGAACATGAACCGGAACGCATCGAGAAGCTCTGGGAAAATACGCGCTTCTGGAAGAAAGAACTTGGGCTGCTTGGCTTCGACATCGGTGGCAAGACAACTCCCGCCAGCGAGACTCCGATCACACCCATCATCATCGGCGACGGCAAGCTCACCATGGACTTTTCGCGCGAGTTGTTCAAAGAAGGCGTGCTCGGGACAGGAATCACATACCCAACTGTGCCCGAAGGCAAAGCCCGCGTGCGTACAATCATGACAGCGACGCATACTCACGCGGAGTTACAGAAAGCGTTAGAGACGCTGAAGCGTGTGGGTAAGAGGATGGGGATTCTCTAGTTCGCGGAATGACTGGGTGAAGTCGAGGGGTGGCGCGACGGTTTAGGTGAGGCCTAGCCGAGACGAGGGTGTAAAAGGAAGTGTGTAAATGACCATCGGAAGAGGAGAATGGGAACCGATGGCGATTGACACACTTCCTTTTACACCTCCACGACGAGAGTGCTCGAGAAAAGGCGAACCCCACTCCACTAAGGAACGAAGCTCAACTGAACTGCGTTTCGCTTCGTTCCGAGTTCGATTGTGAGGTGACTTGGGAGCTGTCAAGGGTCAAGATGAACGCCCCTTCACGGCGCCCTTGACAGCTCCCAAGTCACCAGCGGAGGTCTAATGCAGCTCGGAAAAAAGTAATAAGGATGCCGCCACGTCGGCCTTGACTTTTATGACCTTCTCATAGAAGCACTCATTGTCTGGCCCTAGTTCTACTTTCCTCCTGCTGCCTGGGTTTATACTTCCCAATCTGGTCCCCTCGACTTCGCTTTCGGAGGATTTATGCGGTTATTTTCAGCTCTGATTGCCGGCTTCTTTTTAATCATTGGCACATCTTTCGCCGATGAAGGTCACCACCACGCCTTGACCGAAGATGAGATCGGCTCGGTTCAGTTTGCGACTTCGTGCTCGCCGCAAGTCACGGCGTCGTTCAATCGTGCAGTAGCTCTGCTGCATTCCTTCCAATACGAAAGAACCCGTGAAACTTTCCTGAAAGCCGCCAAGCAAGATCCCACATGTGCCATGGCGTACTGGGGAATCGCCATGTCGCACTATCACGGACTTTGGGACAACGGAGACCTGAACGCAGGGCGTGCGGCGCTGCACAGTGCCCAGGGAATCGCGACCGCGAACACTGCGACTACCGCGCGCGAAAAGGCCTACATTGATGCTCTCGCCGAGATCTACAAGGTTGACGACAAAGACAAATACGCTCACGCCCAGCGATTCGAACAGAAGATGGCCGAGTTACAGGCGGCCTATCCGGACGACACCGAAGCCGCGATCTTCCACGCTCTGACCTTGTACATCACCGCGCCCAAGACCGACAAGACCTTTGCCAATCAGCGCAAGTGTGGTGAGATTCTCGATCCCCTTTTCGTCAAACAGCCGCACCATCCGGGGGTAACGCATTACATAATCCACTGCTACGACAATCCGGTGCTTGCGGAAAAAGGACTCGAAGCTGCGCGGCTCTATGCCAAAATTGCTCCGGCTTCAGCCCATGCGAACCATATGCCTTCGCACATTTTCACTCGCGTCGGTTCTTGGGATGAAGCCATCAGCTCTAATATTCGGTCAGCTAAATTAGCCACTATTGACGAAGCCACATCGCACAATGGGGAGGCCCGTGACCAGCGGCTCCACGCTATGGATTACCTCGAGTATGCCTATCTGCAGAGCGGGCGCGTAAAACAGGCGAGGGCAGTGCTCGACGAAACGAATGCGCTGGGGCCTGTTGCAGGTTTGACGTTAACCGGGGACTACGCCACCACAGCAATCCCCGCACGCTATGCACTCGAGCGGCGAGAGTGGAAAGAGGCGAGTGCTTTGAAAGCGAGTGAGAGCGGCGTCCCGTGGGCTCGGGCCATCACGTGGATGGCGATCGGGACAGGAAATGCACGAAGTGGAGATATTGCAGCCGCGTCAAAGGCCGAACAGACGCTTGCCTCACTTGGAGATTCCGCCGCGAGTCTGGATCAATATTGGTCCAAGCAGATCGAAGTTCAGCGCCGCGAAGTTGCTGCATGGATTTCTGAAAAGAACGGGAAAGCATCAGATGCGCTTGCGACTATGCGCTCAGCAGCGGAACTGGAAGAAAGCATGGACAAGCACGCCGTCACCCCGGGAGCAGTAATTCCAGCGCGAGAGATGCTGGCGGAGCTTTTGTCTATTGACAATCAGCCGCAAGCGGCGTTCGAGGAATACGAGGCGGTGCTAAAGATTGCACCAAATCGCTTCAACGCGCTCTACGGTGCGGCGAGTGCGGCTGAGGCGGCAGGAAACGCAACTCTCGCGAACCAATTCTTTCAGAAATTGACCGAGATCGCAGTCGGTGACGAGCGGCCAGAATTGGTTACGGCGAAAAAGAAAGTTGCGGCGATGGCCCGAATAGCCCAGTAGCGCGCACGCGAACCGTGAAAGGCTCAACTCGACCGGTAAACAATTCTTCCGGCAACAATCGTCGCCACAACCTTACCCGTCATCTGCCATCCGTCAAAGGGCGTGTTGTGGGACTTGGAGCGGGACTTCGCCGCGTCGAAGGTCCAACGTTTCTTGGGATCAAAGATAGTCACGTCGGCGTGGCTGCCGCGTAACAGTGTGCCGCGGCCACGCAAATCCACCACTCGCGCCGGTCCGGCGGTGAGCAACTCAACGATACGCGCCAGCGGCATCTTCTGTCGGCCGTGCAACACTGTGATCGCCAGCCCTAGCGCGGTCTCGAGACCCGTGACCCCAAAAGCGGCGCGCTCAAACTCGACAACCTTTTCGTGAGGCGCGTGGGGCGCGTGGTCTGTGGCGATCGCATCTACGGTACCGTCACCAAGCGCGGCCAGCAGTGCCTCTCGATCACTCGCCGAGCGCAACGGCGGGTTCATCTTGAAGTTCGTGTCGTAGTCGCGCACATCGGAATCCGTAAGCGCAAAGTGGTGGGGCGTGACTTCGCAAGTCACGCGCGCGCGATTCCGTTTTCCCCGCCGAACTGCGGTTAAGGCTTCCGCGGTTGAGAGATGCGCAACATGGAGCCGTGCACCGCTGAACTGCTGGGCCAGTTGCACGTCCCGATCAACTATTGCCGCCTCAGCCGCGTCAGTCATGCCCCGAAGCCCGAGCCGTAACGAAGTTGGGCCTTCGTGCATGGAGCAGTTCTGCGTCAGGCGAGTGTCTTCGGCATGCTGAACAATCGGGAAATTGATCTCAGCGGAACTTCGAAGCGCGTCCCGCATCGTGGTCTCATTCAGGATGGGCTTCCCATCGTCAGTTACGGCAACCGCGCCCGCCCGCTGCAATGCACGAAAATCCGTGAGCACTGCGCCCTTGCTGGCCTGCGTTGCAGAGCCCACTGGAAAGACATTGACCACGGCGCCGCGTTGGGGCTGCCGGACCCAGGTGACCCACTCTGGTGAATCGAGCACCGGCATCGTATTCGGCATGCAGCACACCGAGGTGAATCCGCCGGCGGCTGCCGCTGCGGTTCCTGACGCGATGGTCTCTTTGTAATTCTGGCCGGGTTCGCGCAAATGCACGTGCAGATCAATGAATCCCGGGGCAACGATCAAACCCTTGGCATCAAATTTCTCGTCCGCGCCGCTCCGGATTTTGTTAGGCGGAGCAATTTCCGAGACTTGACCGTCGCGCAACAGGATGTCCATCAGCGCGTCCACCCGCGCCACTGGATCAATCAGGTGACCGTTGCGAATCAGAAGACTGTGAGATTGTGACGATTGCTTCAATCTGAAATCCTAACTTCTTTTCCGCGGATTAACGCGGATTCTTTTTATCGTTCTGGAAAACGTAACGTCTAATTTCCGCCTTTGGACCGAAGTTGAATAAAATCTCTACCTCAATGTCGGTGGCCCTAAGATAGTTCAAAAGCTGCCTCTCACATGACGAATCCATCTGTCGGGCAGCTTTCAACTCCACGATGACCTTGCTATCCACTAACAGGTCTGCCCTGAAGTCTCCAATTTTCTGGCCATGGAACCAAACAGGAACAGCAAGCTGTCTCTGAAAGAAGATACCGTTTTCTGCAAGGCTCACTGAGAAAGCTTCCTCATACACCGACTCCAAGAAACCATGCCCGAGTTCGTTGTATATGTCGAAGAAAATGCCAATTACCTTTTCGGCTAATTCACCGTGTTCCGTGTTGATCCGCGTAAATCCGTGGAATTGAAGTTGACGTTTTCATGCCTTTCCCAAAGCCCGTGCCAGTACCGCCATGCGCAGCGGCACGCCGTTCTTGACTTCCTCGACAATAACCGACTGCGGACAGTCGGCCACATCCCAGGTAATTTCCAAACCTCGAATGATCGGACCGGGATGCATCAGCAGCGCATCATTTTTCGCCAGCCGCAGCCTCGTCATCGTGATCTGGTAACGGCTGATGTAGTCGGGCAGGCTCAACTTCAGGCCGGCGAGCCGCTCTCGCTGCACTCGCAGCACCATTACCACATCTGCGCCACGCACCGCCTCTTCGCAGCTTCGGCTGATTCTCAGCCCAGGTGCCAGAGTCGCAGAAATCTCCGGCAAAAGCTCCGGCGGCCCGCACAGCGTTATCCGTGCACCGACCTTGCTGAACAGATGAATTGCCGATCGCGCTACCCGGCTGTGGTAAAGGTCTCCGACGATCGCCACCTGCAAGCCGTTCAGCTTCTTCTTGTGACGCAAGATGGTGTATGCATCGAGCAGCGCCTGCGTCGGATGTTCGTGCATGCCATCTCCGGCATTGATCACTGGAATATCAAGGTGTCGCGCCATCAAGTGCGGCGCTCCGGCATTAGGATGACGAACGACGATCACATCCGCCCCGACTGCGCGCAATGTGTAGGCGGTATCCAGCAGTGATTCGCCTTTCTCAATACTCGATCCGCTCGAGAGAATAAGGGTTGTCATTGCACCCAGAGATTTCGCGGCAATTTCGAAAGATGCTCGCGTGCGCGTGGACGGCTCGTAGAACAGCAGCAGCACCCTTTTCCCGCGCAACAGCGGCCGGGCTTTCAGCGGATTCATTTTGCGCGCGAGCTGCAGCAGCCGATCAATCTCGTGCATGGGCATTCCTTCAATGCCCAGCACCGATCCCCGTATCGCAGATCGCGTCACAGGTTGTTGTCCGGTTGTTCGCTGTCTTACGGTTGTGCTCAATCTTGCCTCTCCACCAGCAATACTTTTTCGCTATCGTCCACGTCGCGCAGATGCAGCTCGATCATTTCCTGATTCGACGTCTGCACTCTGCGACCCACAAAGGTCGCGTCAATCGGCAGTTCCCGATGTCCGCGGTCAATCAGTACACAGAGCTGAACCTGACGCGGTCTGCCTTGCCGGAACAATGCATCCATTGCGGCACGTGTCGTGCGTCCGGTGTACAAAACATCATCTACCAGCACAACTTTTTTCCCGGTGATCGGAATGCCGATCTCAGTTTTCTGGACCACCGGTTTCGCCAAAGGCGAAAGATCATCACGGTAAAAAGTGATATCCAGGGTGCCGACCGGAATAGGAACCTTCTCTATGCGCTCAATCATCTGCCCAATACGCTGCGCTAGAAATACCCCACGTCGCCGGATTCCAACCAGCGCGAGATCCACGGCGCCGTCGTTCTTCTCAATAATCTCGTGGACCAGACGAACCAGCGTCCGTTCGATTTCCGAAGCCGACATTAATTGCGCTTTTTGGCGCGTGCTGGTGGGCCGGGATACCTTAGAAGTCATGAACGGTGCATGATACGCGGGTGCGGTGTTCCTGAGCAACATTTGGCGCGATTTGGACAGCTCGCGCCAAGGAAAGAAAGCGCCATAACTCCTAGTGCGGAGGCAGCTTACGTCGAAGGAATGCAGCCGAAATTGCTCCGCCGATCCCCGAAAGAATGACGAATAGCACACACATGAACGCGAAGCCAAAGATCATAAGGAATGCCATGCCTCCCGGAGTCAGAAAGTACTCCAGACTCTGTCGCGCCTGCGGATCAGCGTAGCGGGATTGTGCTTGCCGGACCGCCTGGATCATTACATCGCGCAGTTCATTCTGTGTATGAAAGCCGAGGGTCTCGATCGTGCCTAGCAAGATCAGCATTGCGAAGCCTGCCAGCCCGGCTCCGGCACCGAGGCGGAAGCCCACGCCCACAGTGGGCTCTCCTGTTGCGCTATGCCTGCGATAGAGCAAAACGCAAAGAAATCCGGCAAGAGGCAATGCGAAAACAAACGATCCGCCGATAGGAACCGAGCTCAGGACTGCAGCAAATACGCCTGCAGTCACAGCAGCGCGGAACGCAGCGCGGCGGCTTGACACGTCTGCGGGACGCTGGACGGAATACGAGGCTTCGATCCGCGCAACCGGAGGGGCGCCCCCAGCCGTGACCGCAACTGGAAACGTCGAACTCTCAGAACGAGAGAATCGCACTTGGGGAGCGCCGCAGCTTGGGCAAAATGCAGAGCTGTCGGTTACGGAAGAGTGGCATTGCTGGCAGGGATGGTCCACTAATCAAAAATATCGGACTCGCGGCTAAGCAGCAAATCTTGTCATCTCGAGCGAAGCGGCACAGGGGGTGTCGCGAAGTCGAGAGACCTTGTGTTTCTCCGGACGGGATCAAAAAGCAAAGCCCGACCTAAATTGTCGTATCCTTGCCGCGCGTGCGCACATACACCAGGGCAAAGTCTGATCCCTTGCCTTGCGGCTTGATTGAGACCAGGTGCTCATTGCTTTTCGTTCCGACTTTCAGTTCCACGGTTTTGCCGTTGTTATTGCCCTCGCACTTCAGTTCGTCCGAATTGCCCGCATAGGTGTCATGCTCGCCCTGGGTATGACACTCCAAAACATTCCCATATTTCTTCAGTTCATTCTTGTAGTAAGCGACAAGCTTGCCCGGAGCAGCGTCACTTTCGTACTCGACGGCGACCACTTTCAATCCAAACGCAGAAGTCGAGATGTTCACATTCGCGCTCTTCTCGTCACCGGAGTCGTCTTTCTTTTTCAGCCGGGCGCCAGCATAGACGGGGAGTCCGGTGTCGCGAACGTCTGCATTTTCGTTGACGTGGATCCCGCCGAACGGCGTGTTGATGTCCACGTTCTTGTCTTGGCCCTGCTCGTCCTTCTTTACATTGATGCTGCAGGCGGTCACGATCACGACTGCGGCCATTGCTGTTAGCCCGATGAACTTTCGCATCCCCGTTCCTCCTATTTCACCGCGGACACCTTTAAACCGGCGCCCCGTCGAGCGATCCCAGGAACGCTGACCGGTAACTGTCCGTGAATTTCTATTTCGTCGAACAACGCTTTCACCGCGCTTACTTCTGAGACCGGCGCAGCCGAAAACGTACAAAGATAATTCTGCACCTCGGGAAAATCTTTTGCCAGATACGGATTACCCATCGCAACCAGAATCGTCTTCTGAACCTGAGACCTTAAGATCTGCAGTAGGAGACTTGTGCTGTCACCACCCAGGGATAGCGAGTTCCGTACGCCCGAGTTGGTTCTAATCATCTTTCCCGCAGTCGGCGAGGCATAGACCGCAACCACGATCTTTGCGGCTTCACCGGCTGCGCGAACAATGTCTAGCGACATCACTGCCGCAAGCTGCTCGTCGGTATAAATAACGTTCGCGTCCGGAACACGCATTTTGATCTGCCGCTCCAGTACGCGTCCGGCTTCGAGGCGCACATCGTCCGACACGATAACCACCAGGAGCTGATTACGCACCTCTCCCAGAGTTTGATACGGAAGGCGGCTGTCGGTTGTTCCAGTTCTTTTTATCGGCAGGGCCGCCCCGTTTTGCCTAACCAGAGTAATCGCCGCGTCCGCCATCTCCTGGGCTAGCGCGACATTCTGCGGCACGCCGATCTTTGAATCGAGCGCCGAGAGATCAACCAGTCGGGCCTTGTTTAGCCCGAGCGAGGCTTTCACGCGCAGAATTTTCAGGACCGACTCGTCAACTCTCGACGGTGGAATTTCTCCGCTCTGGACGGCCTTCAGTATTGCCTGATAGGCCGCCTCCAAATCGGGCGGGATCAGAAGCATGTCATTGCCGGCTTTGAACGCATCCACCGCCTCACGGCCAATGTCGCTTACGTAAAGTCGTGTGAGCGCACCCATGTCCAGTGCGTCGGTAATCACAATTCCGGGAAAGTGCAATTGCTGCTTGAGCAGGTGGCTCACAATCTCAGGCGAGATGGTCGCGACTGCATTGGGACTCGAGTCCAGCGCGGGAACGCTTACGTGGGCGACCATCACAGAATCAACGCCAGCCTCGATTGCTTTGCGGAACGGCGGCAGTTCCACCGACTCAAGCCGCGCACGATCACCTGTAACCTGTGCAAGCCCGAGATGGGAATCGGTGGCGGTGTCGCCGTGGCCCGGAAAATGTTTTGCAGTAGTTAGCAGTCCAGCCGAATGTGCTCCGCGGACATACGCGCTTACAAAGTCGCCAACCTGCTGGGGATCTTCGCCAAAAGAACGCGTGTTGATAATGGGATTGTCTGGATTGGAATTTACATCGGCTACCGGAAAGAAATTCCAATGCACTCCAATCGCACGCGCTTCTTCGCCGGTGATGCGGCCAAAGGCCATCGCATATTCCAGGCGGCCGGTCGCCCCGATCGCCATCGCATTCGGAAATGCCGTTGTGCCATTCAGACGATTGCTAACTCCCAGCTCGAAATCGGCCGCAATGAGCAGAGGCAATTTGGAATCACCCTGCAATCGGTTCAGCAGGTCAGCCGCTTCGTAGGGCTGGTTTTTGTACAGGAATGGCGGCTCATAACGCACCGTCATGGCAAACGAGCCGATGTGATACTTGTTTATCGTGTCTCGCAGATGCGAATATTCGGGACTGCTTAAGTTGAGAAATTCTGCCCGAGTCCAGATCATGAACAGCTGGCCGACCTTTTCCTCGAGTGACATCTTGCGCAGAGTTTTCTGCGCCCACTTCTCGCCGTCGCGGTCAAGCCTAACCGGCAACGGCTGATACTTGGTTTTTGCGAGGGCTGAGACTCCGAGGACCAGAAGAGTTAAGGCAAGAATGCGACGGACCATGACGAGGAACATAGCACAGACGAAGTCAGCGCCTTTCTTCGATAAGTGAAATTGCTTGTTCGATTACGCTTGCTTGATCTCCGAATCCCGCAATCCACTTGACATGTTGCTCTCGCCGAAACCATGTCATCTGCCGTTTCGCATAATTTCGGTGGGCTTGCTGCACTGCGTGGATTGCCGCTTCGCGATCAAACTCTCCCTTGATCAGTTGCATGACTTGTTTATAGCCGAGAGAAGTCAGAGGCCGCGCGCTTTCGCCGTATTCTTGAAGAAGACCTTTCGTCTCTTCGACCAATCCTGCGGAGAACATTCGCTTCACGCGTTCGTTGACGCGGTCATATAGCTGCTTGCGATCGGGATCGAGCCCAATGCGCAAAATACGAAAGCCTTCGAGCGCATTCCTGCCCTGCTGCCATTGATCGGACATCGGCTTTCTGGCAGTGAGGCAGACTTCGATTGCCCGAATGACTTTCGGGACATCATTCCCATGAATCCGGACCGCAGCTGTTTTATCCAGGCGCTGCAGAATTTTGTACAGATGTTGCGGGCCCTTCTCACCTGCGCGCAGCCGAAGTTTGTCGCGGAGCGTCTCTGATCGTGCCGGTCCCGGGAACAGCCCCTCTATCAACGCGCGCAAGTAAAGGCCGGTCCCGCCAACAACAATCGGAAGCGCGCCGCGCGTACTGATTTCAAGGATGACTTCTCGTGCTTGCCGCGCGTATTCCCCTGCGGTCGTGTAGCCGGTGGGATCGATTACGTCAAACAAATGATGAGGCGCGCGGGTCTGTTCCTCAGGTGTCGGCTTGGCCGTGCCAATGCGGAACTCGCGATACATCGCCACCGAATCGCAATTGACGATCTCGCCGTGAAAGCGGGTTGCGACTTCCAGCGAGAGGCGCGTCTTGCCGCTGCCGGTTGGGCCGAGGATTACGACCAGCAGAGGGTCACGCGCCAATCAGCGGGCTCTCCAGTTGATGTTGTGCCAGTAGCGAAGGACAGTAATCGCAAGAATAAGAATGGCAATGACAATCACGCCAGTGGCTTCCAGTCTGTGTGGCGCGGGCGCCCCGCCCGCGTTGTCTCGGCGTTTGCCACGTCTCTTCTGGCTTGAACTGGACACGGCATCATTCTATCCGCGCATGGGTTCGTTTTGCGACCTTGGCGTCCTTTGCGGTTTAAGATTGTTTGCAGAGGTTTTTCGCCGCAAAATTCGCAAAGAATTCTATCCGTGCTTTCTCGGAATCACAACGTCTACCCGCCGATTCGCGGCGCGCCCCTCAGGAGTGTCATTGCTCGCCATGGGGCGAAATTCCGCATAGCCCGATGCCCCCAGCAGTTCAGGCCGCAGGCCATAGCTGGATTAGCAGGCGGACCGTGGCAGTCGCTCGCGCCGCAGAGAGGTCCCAGTTCGAAGAAAAATGGGAATCGTGTATGGGGACATTGTCGGTGTGCCCCTCAATCCGGAT
>QHZR01000103.1:7486-7996 GCA_003224755.1 Acidobacteriota bacterium | reverse complement strand
CGCTTCCCCACGCTTTGCCAGACGATAAGCGATCTTAGCTTTAGCACCAAATTGGGCAGTCTTCCCGTTTCGGGAAGTTTTGTTACGAAAACGGAACAAGACGTCTGCCAGAGATTACGGGATCTGGAGCTTCAGCAAGGTTGCCGGATCGAGATAGATGCCCTGCCAGCGCACCGCGAGATGCAAATGCGGACCAGTGGCACGCCCGCTGCCGCCACTAAGCCCTATGATTTGATGAGGTTGAACCTCGTCGCCTTCTTTAGTTCTGAATTCTGAAAGGTGCAGGTATAGGCTCAACAGTCCCTGGCCGTGGTCAATAATCACGCAATTGCCTTCGAAATAGAGCGGCCGGGCCAGCAAGACGGTCCCGCGATTGATTGCTCCGACCGGCGTCCCGGCAGGGACGGCATAATCCAGGCCTTGATGTCGGCTCAATACTTCCTTATTGAAAACCCGCTCTGTGCCAAAAACGTCGGAGATCGAAGCGGAGACTGGCGCTACAAACGATCG
>QHZR01000103.1:0-7434 GCA_003224755.1 Acidobacteriota bacterium | reverse complement strand
TTGGGTTGGGTTCGGTGAACTGCTTTGCGACTTTGGCGGCAATTTTCGGATAGAGCGCGCGCGCAATTTTCGCCTTGCTGTGGACTTCGACGGACTTGCCGCTGGCGAGTGTTTCGCGTAACAACAGGTCGTAAGTCCCGGGAATGGTTTCGAGCGGAACCGCGGCTATTCCGTACCAGGCCGTTGCTCCCGAGGGACGGAAAAAAGTCACTTCATGTCCGAACCAAAGGGCGGTTACATCTTTGATGCTGGCGGATGACGGAACTTGGAACAGGACTGGCGATCCGGGAACGAGTTTTGCCGGCTGCCAGCTGATGCCGCGAGTTTCGGCAAGCCGGGAAGCCGCGAAGGCCGGCGAAACCGGGAACACGTTGGCGGCGCAGATTATCAAAGCAATGACGCTAGGACGAAACATTCTTTGAACCTAACCTGAATAGTAGTCAGCTGGAGACGGTACCGGCAAATAACGGAAGCACTATTTACCCGGTTCCCCAAGTCGCGTCGGCTCGGAGACGGCGAAAATTGCGTTTGCAATACATCGAATTACAAGGTATGGTGGTTTTCAGATGACGTCACGAGAAACCAATCCGAATTTCATGAACGGTGTTCCGGAACTCTTGATTCTCAGACTGCTCAACGAAAAAGAGATGTACGGGTATGAGCTTGTGCAAGCGATCCGTGAGCGTACTGATGCCGTGGTCGCCGTCGGCGAAGGCGTCGTCTATCCGGTATTGCATGGCCTGGAAAGTGATGGTGCGCTCAAGTCCCGACGCAAGACTGTCAACGGCCGTAGCCGTATTTATTATTCCGTGACAGCAAGAGGATCACGGCGGCTGGCCGATCTTTCGGAAACCTGGACGAATCTGGCGGGAGCGATTCATAGGATGCTGATGGGAGGTCAAAGTGCCGAAGCCGTTTAATGAACTCCGCGAACGTTTGCTGTGGGCGGGTGTGGCGCCCCGGCATGTGAAGCGGTATCTGAAAGAGCTGACCGATCACTTGACCGATCTCAGGGCGGAGGAAGAACGCGCTGGCCGCACCCGGCAGGATGCGGAAGCGGCAGCTCTCGCCAGGCTCGGCAGCGTGGACGATCTCACCAACGCCATGATCCGGCGGCGCCAGTTTCAATCCTGGTCGGTGCGAGCGCCCTGGGCGACATTTGGTATTTTGCCCATGGCACTGTTGGCCTGGGCTTACTTCATCGCATGTTTCATTCTGTGGTCCGGCTGGAGAATGTTTCTGCCCGGCGCCGACACGCCATTCGGCAGCGGAGTGGGCCCAATTCCGATCCATTCGCGCGAGAACATTTATTTTCAAACCGGCAGGCTGATTTACTTCACCGCGCCGATTCTAGTTGGTTGGGGAATTGGACTCATTGCTGTCCGACAAAGATTGAAAGCGGCTTGGCCCACTGTCGGTTTGGTCCTGATCGCGTGGATGGGTGCCACCGCCGAAATTCGAGCCAGTCGGACATCGGTCCCCGGCGGATTCGGACACATCAGAATGAATTTCTTCAATCTAGCTATTTCTGGTCAGTCTATTTCCGGTAGCCTGCTACATGCACTCGTGATTTTCACGCTTGCGCTGCTGCCTTATGTGATTTGGCGATTGCGCCGTGCCTACTTTGTTTCTGCCTAGCAAATGACTCGGCTCGACCGGAGTCAGTCGAAAACTGGGAAATATTTTTTCTCGGCAATTCACGCGCTGCTTCAGAGAATGCCTATTTGGTCGAGCGTCACGCCCCTGTGCTAGTATTTACCCCGCACGTTCGTTTCAACCGGCGCTACTGCAGTTCCTGACGCGCCAGAATGCACTTCCGGCGAAGGCGGATTTTGGCTCCGCCGGGTGCCACGCGCATCCTAGTGGAGCGAGATGCCAGATGAAAGACACGCTGGGAGTTCTGCTTGCGGGAGGAGCTGGAGAGCGGCTCTACCCTCTCACGCGCGACCGGGCCAAGCCGGCCGTGACCTTCGGCGGCATTTACCGCATCATTGATGTCACTCTCTCCAACTGCATTAACTCCGACCTGCGTCGCGTTTATATCCTGACGCAATACAAGGCCCTCTCGCTCAATCGCCACATCCGCGAAGGTTGGAACATTCTCGGGCGCGAAGTAGGGGAGTTCATCGAAGTCTTACCGCCGATGAAGCGCGTCAGCGACCAGTGGTATCAGGGCACAGCCGATGCCGTTTACCAGAACATTTATTCCATCGGCTCGGAGCAGCCAAAGCACGTACTCATGCTGTCCGGCGATCATATCTACAAGATGAATTACGAGCTGATGCTCAAGCAGCATCTGGACTCCGCCGCCGACGTGACGCTCGCCACCATCCAGATTGATCCCGACGAGACATATCGTTTTGGCGTGATGGCGGTTGATTCCGATAATCGCGTCACTGGCTTCGAAGAGAAGCCAACGTTCACTAAACTGCGCTCTCCCTACAATCCGGACAAAGTCTCGGCCTCGATGGGAATTTACCTATTCAACACTGACGTGCTGATACCCATTTTGTTGAAAGATGCCGAGGACGAGCATTCCCATCATGATTTCGGTAAAGACATACTTCCGAAAATGGTGGACGACTACCGCGTGTACTCGTTCGACTTCGTGGATGAAAACAAAAAGGAAGCGCTTTACTGGCGCGATGTCGGTACATTAGAGGCCTACTACGAAGCCAACATGGACGTGGTTTCGATCTCGCCGGTCTTCAACTTGTATGACGAAGCTTGGCCGATTCGCACCCATCAGCGTCAGTATCCGCCTGCGAAGTTTGTTTTTGAAGAGCCGGGGCGCACCGGGCAGGCCCTGGATTCCATCGTCTCGGCGGGCTGCATCGTATCCGGAGGCACGGTGCGCTACAGCGTGCTCTCGCCGGATGTCCGCGTGAACTCCTATACCGAAGTGGATTCGACGATCATGTTTTCGCACGTGAATATCGGAAGACATTGCCGCATCCGGCGCGCCATTATTGACCGCGACGTGCATATTCCGGAAGGCACGACGATTGGCTTCGATCCGGAGTCTGACCGCCAGAAATACTTCGTTACCGACAGCGGAATCACCGTGGTCACACGCGATTATTCGCTGTTCGAAAATCCCGTCAGCGTGGATTACTTTACCAGCGAATAACCGATTTGCTCTGCACTCACCAAGGTTTACAATTCCCGCCAACCATTCTCGACTGCTAACCTTTGTATTTCGCGGAGGGGAGAGGTGCTCTCGAAAATGAAACGTCTGTGCAGAAATCCTGTCCTCGCATTGGTCGCCGCCATCTCCTATGCCGCCTCTGGTGGGGCCGCATCCCGAGATCAGGGGAAAAGTGATGTTGTGCTGTCCACAATGCAACAAGAATTGCAGCGCGCCCAACTCAATCTTGGCAAGCTGGATCCCGCCCCTTACTTCCTGAGCTATTCCGTTTATGACGAGAGCTTGGAATTTGCGGTCGGAAGCCAGGGCACGCTGCTCAGCTCTGCTCACGGTCGTCGCCGAAGCGCAGACGTGGTCGTACGAGTTGGTACTCCTACTCTCGACAACTCCCATGAGCAGGGACGCGTTTCAGCAATCAGTTCGGGCCTACTTCCACTGGACGATGACCACGATGCTCTCTCGCGTGAACTTTGGCGGCTCTCTTACGACGAGTACCGAAAGGCGGCGCGAACCTTCCTGAATATAAAAACGGGCAAACAGGTACATGCTGAGGAGGAGGACACGTCAGCGGACTTTTCGGCCGAGAGCCCGCAGAACCACTCGGATTACCAGGAAGCTGCCCCTTCTGCGGACCAACAGATGCTGGAAAAAATCGCGCGCCAGTATTCGGCATATTTCCGGAAGTACCCGTATGTGTACTCATCGGTGGTTCTGGTGACAGCGCAACGGAAACAACTTCGGTATGTCTCTACCGAAAACAGCAGGGTAGTAGTTCCGGGCGGAGTGGTGCGGATTGCAATGCAGGCAGAAACTCGCGCAGGCGATGGCATGGAGCTCGTGCGGGCGGAGACCTTTCAGGCGAGAAGCCTGGATCATTTGCCTGCCGAATCCGAGATCGCATCGCGCGCGAAAAAAATGGCGACTGACCTGAAGGCGCTACGCGATGCACCTGTCGCCGAACCCTATGCAGGTCCAGCGTTGCTGTCTGGCCGGGCGGGCGGCGGTTTTTTTTCACGAAGTACTAGGACATCGGCTTGAGGGACGGCACCAGCGCGGCGAAAGCGAAGCAGAGACGTTCACCAAGAGAATCAATCAAGCGGTGCTGCCCGAATTCTTAAGCGTTAGCGATGATCCAACTCAGCGCACTCTTAACGGCGCCGATTTGGGAGGATGGTACGAGTACGACGAAGAAGGTATGCCCGCCCAGCGCGTGGACCTGATCAAAGATGGCATTCTGAAGAGCTTTCTCATGTCACGAATGCCCATCAAAAATTTTGCCACCTCGAACGGGCACGGGCGTGCTGAAGCGGGGCACCTGCCCACCGGGCGGCAAGGCAATCTAATCGTTTCATCGTCGCGCACCGTGAAGGACTCTGGACTTCGGCAAAAACTAATTGGAGAAGTCAAGAAACAAGGCAAGCCGTTCGGGCTCTATTTTGAAGATATCCAAGGCGGCTTCACGATGACGCAGCGCATGATGCCTCAGGCGTTTCAGGTCTTGCCAGTTTTAGTCTGGCGAGTTTACGCGGATGGCCGTCCTGACGAACTCGTACGTGGCGTGGATATAGTCGGGACGCCACTAGCGGCTTTGAGTCGAATTGTTTTAACCGGAGACAAGTTGGATGTGTTCAATGGAATCTGCGGCGCCGAATCTGGTTCGGTCCCGGTAGCCGCGGCCGCTCCTGCGATGCTTTTTTCCGAGATCGAAGTACAGAAGCGATCGCATTCTTTGAACCGTCCCCCAATTCTCCCACCGCCCTCAGAGGTGGACGGACAGTCACCAAAAGGAGCGAGCGGATTATGAAGGCTGCGATCCGGACGTCGCTGATGGTATGTATCGCCCTAATGTCAGTGCGAATCTTCGCGCAGCAGAAAGATTGGCAATCAGTTGCGGCGGGCGACCCGATTTTGCAGGCAATGCACGCAGAATTGGAGCGTTCAAAGTCGCAGCTGAAGCTCGATCAGGTGGCCGCTCCTTACTACATCGAGTACCGTGTTTTTGATATTGACGAATATTCTGCTGAAGCTGAGTACGGAGCTCTGCGCTCAAGTGTGCGCTCGCGCGGCCGAATACTGCGTGTTGTCGTACGAATCGGTGATTATAAGCAAGACAGTTATTTCGGACAGGGCGAAGGCGCTTTGAGTGTGCTGGGGCTCGACAATGACATCCCGGCGTTTCGCCACGAGCTTTGGCTGGCAACTGACCGGGCCTACAAAGCCGCTGCCGAGGCCCTTGCCGAAAAGCAGGCCCAACTGAAGCAATTCACCGTTGATGAACCGACCGACGATTTCTCCCGCGCCGATGCGGCACAGTCAGTCGGGCCGGTCGTGAAATTGGAGTTCGATCCCGCGCCCTGGAATCGAATGCTGGAAGAAGCGACCGGCTTGTACAAGAACGATTCTCAGATCGAAACTTTCGGTTCTACATTGCGGTTTCAGGCCACCAACCGTTACTACGTAAATTCGGAGGGCGCCGTCGTTCGCAGCGGACAAACCTCTTATGAGATGTCTATCTCCTGCAGCACGCAGGCTACTGACGGCATGCATTTGCATAGGAACAATGGCTTCGTCGAGACCAGTCTCGCAAAAATGCCCACGCCGCAGGCATTTATTACTCGCGCCAGCGAACTTGTCCAAAGCTTGAGGGCCTTGCGCGAAGCCCCGATTGCGGAAGAGGAATATCGGGGGCCAGTCTTGTTCTCGGCTGATGCGGCTTGCTCGATCTTTGCGGACCTTGTTGGTGAAAATGTGCTCGGACACAAGCCGCCTTTGGGCAAGAGCGGACGCACCACCACAGCATTCGCCACCAGCTACAAAAGCCGTGTTCTCCCCGATTTCATTTCGGTTGTGGACGATCCCACGATTTCTTCTTACGTCGGCCATACGCTTATGGGAAATTACGACCTTGACGATGAAGGCGTTCCAGGCCGGAGAGTTTCGCTAATAGATAACGGTGTTCTGATGAATTTCGTTCTCGGACGAAAGCCCGTCCGCGATTTTCCATCCTCGAACGGGCATGGTCGGGCACGCATTCCCTCGAATTCTCCTGGACCAAGCTTGAGTAATCTAATCGTTCGTTCGAGTCAGGCTGTATCAGTTGAAGAGCTGAAGAAGAAATTTCTCGATATATGCCGGCAACGTGATTTGCCCTATTGCTATCGCGTCGAGACCTTCGGACCGAAACTTGTTCCTCGATTGCTGTACAAAGTGTGGAGCAAAGATGGACACGAGGAATTAGTAAGAGGCGCGGTGCTTGGAGACCTGGACCTACGCTCTCTACGCAGCGATTTGGTTGCTGCAGGGGATGACGTCTATGTGGACAACATGTTGCTCAATGTCCCGCACAGCATTGTCGCCCCATCGGTCCTGTTTGACGAGCTGGAGGTGAAGCGGGCCAGCCTGAACAAAGAAAAATTGCTGGAGTATCCGCCACCGCTCGTGCACTGATGTGCGATGTTGTAAAAGAGGCTTTGCCAAATTTCTATGAAGGTAGCTCTGTCGGGGCCGCACAAGTTTAGCTGGCCGCAACCACTCTACTGGCCGGACGCCTGCCGACAATGCTTCGCCAGGCGAGTCCGAATTCGGTGAAGATCAAAGACAAAACCAAGAGCGTCCACAGCACTTGAGCTGACGCGCCCGCTCCGAGCCGCTGAACAATTGGAACAGCGAGAACAACACGGGCTGTCAGAAAAAGAGTCGTGACGGCATAGCTGCGAATCATCCACTGGCGGTGCTGCTGGTAGTTGCCTTTCAGCACCGAGGCTAGCGCTGTCCAAGCGCAGAGCAACCACGTGATCGCCGTTACATAGGTGAACATCCGAAGAGGAACCGAGCTGTGTACGGTAGCGATGTAGCTGCCCATGGTTGCTGCTAGCGTAATGCCGCCGATATAGAAGCCTCCCAGAATGCGGTGCACACGCACGTGCTTGGTCCTGAATCTCGAGGAAAGCTGCAGCGGCCCGATGAGTAGCGCCGTCAGCCCTCCCAGCCCATGCGGGATCAGCAGATAACGGACGGGAAAGTAGTAAGTCCAGTCGGGATGGGCATGATCAATGATGAACCGTTCGTTATTCCACAAGACAAACAGAAACATCAGCCCCAGCAGTGAAAACAGCGCATATTTGAAACGGCTTTGCGGGCGACGTGCGACAACGGCAGACGAGGTGGCCATCGCTGTGCTCCCTTAGGATTTCGAAGACAGAGACGAAGAAAAACCGCACGAGTATAGCATGGAGTTTCGCTATTCACGCTTTCGGGCGCGGATTCGGTCGGGGCTCTTGTCCAAG
>QHZR01000102.1 GCA_003224755.1 Acidobacteriota bacterium | reverse complement strand
GCTCAATCAGTGTGCGAACGCGCGCCAATTCGGAATGCCAGCCGGTCGTGCCAACAACCATGTTCTTGCCGGCTTCGGTGCAGGCGCGAATATGATCGAGAACACAGTGCGGCGTGGTGAAGTCGAGCACACAATCGAACCCGGATAGCGCCGTCTTCGTTAACGCAGAAGCTTTTGGATTGTCAGTTGAGCGGATTGCCTCGACATCGTGTCCACGTTCGCGAGCGATTTCGGCTACGAGGGAACCAGTTTTGCCCGCGCCTAGCAAAAGCAGCCTCATGGGTGGAAATAGTGTAGCGGAATCATTGTCAATACGAACCGCGAAGCGGTGCAAGAATTCAGCCCAGGGCGCAAGCCCTGGGAAAGAGTGGAACATGAGTTAGCCCCGGACGGGGCGAAAGAACAGCTCCAACACAGATGTGTAGCACGAATTCACGCGAAGATTTCGGGATCGGGATCGTCGAAGAACGCCCCATGCAGCCGTTGCACCACCGTCGGCACCTGGTCCTCATCAATCACAAACGTGAGATTGATTTCCGATGCGCCCTGCGAAATCATGCGGATCTTCACATCTGACAATTCGCCGAAAACATGCGCCGCAATTCCTGGAATCTCGCGCAGGTTTTCGCCCACTAGGCAGACAATCGCTTTTCGGCCTTCGTACTTCACGTCCGCGAGCTTCGCCAGATCGGCAGCTAACGCCGGGATAGATTCATTCGAATCCACCGTCAGCGACACACTGACCTCAGAAGTCGAGACTACATCCACGGGTATCCGGTGCCGATCAAATGCCTCAAAGATGGATTTGAGGAAGCCATGTGCCAGGAGCATTCGCGGTGCGGCGACATCCACAATCGTGATCCGCTTTTTCGCCGCGATGGCCTTGAAGAAGTTGTTGCAATGCGGTGCCCGCGCTGCAATCCGCGTCCCTTCACACGAGGGATTCCGCGAGTTCAAGATATAAACCGGAATATTTTTCTGAATCGCTGGAAGCACCGTCGCAGGATGCAACACTTTGGCGCCGAAGTATGCCAATTCCGCGGCCTCGTCAAAGCTGATGACCTTGATGCGCCGCGCATCGGCGCAAATATTCGGATCGGTGGTCATCATTCCGTCCACATCGGTCCAGATTTCAATTTTCTCTGCACCTAACCCAGCTCCAACAATGGCCGCCGAAAAATCCGAGCCTCCGCGCCCTATGGTCGTTGTTATTCCTGCCCGGGTTGAGGCAATGAACCCGCCCATCACCGGAACTAGTTTTTGTTCCAACAATGGCCGAACCAATTCGCCGAGCTTGGCATTTGTGTCTTCAAACAAAGGTGCGGCACGAGTGAAGGTTTCGTCCGTGACGATGCAATCCCGCGCATCCACCAGGCTTGCCTCGATTCCATGTGCCGACAGTGCTGCCGTGACCAACTTGCTGGAAAGCACTTCGCCGAAGGACGCAACATGGTCGGTGGTGCGTGGCGTGAGCTCGCCCACGGCAGCAATCCCGCGAAGCAATTCCTCGAGTTCCTCGAACTCAGTGCCCAGATCGCCGTGAAATTGCGTGAACAGCGCCGTTCCAAGTAACTCGCCAGCTGTGTTGTAGTGGCGTTCGCGAAGTTCTCGTGCGAGGGTCAGCGCGTTCTTGCGATCTCCGGAACCGGCCGCACGCGCCATTTGCAGCAACTGGTCCGTGACTCGGGCCATGGCGCTGACCACAACAACGGGCCGCTGCGCCAGCCTGCCACGCACGATTGCCGTAACGCGTTCGATGGCCTTGGCGTCACCGACCGAAGTGCCGCCGAATTTCATGACAATGGAGCTGTTAGCCATTGAGTTGTGGAATCCCACCCTTCCCAAAACTGGGGAAGGATGGGGCACCCTCGGTCGGGAACCCCAGGTATCCTTCGACCTTCAACAGTTCCGCGTTGAGCAGCGCCGCGCCGGCCGCCCCGCGAATGGTATTGTGCGACAGGACGGTGAATTTCCAATCAAGCACGGCGCAAGGACGCAGCCGGCCTACCGTCGTCGTCATGCCATTTCCTGAGTCCACGTCAAACCGCGGTTGCGGTCGATCGCTCAACTCCAGATAACGCACCGGGACGTCGGGAGCGCTGGGCAGCTTCTTCGCCTGAGCGACGCCACGGAAAGTCGTCCACGCGTCCACAATCTCTACAGCCTCGGCCTTCTTCTTGAACTTCACCGACACTGATTCCGTGTGCCCGTCCTCCACCGCGACTCGATTACACTGTGCACTCATCTTGAACGGAGCCAGTACAACTCCGGCGCCATTCAACGTCCCCAGCAGCTTGCGCGTCTCCTCTTCCATCTTTTCTTCTTCTTTGGCGATGTATGGAATCACGTTGCCCAAAATGTCGAGCGATGCTACTCCCGGATATCCCGCGCCACTGACCGCCTGCATCGTGACCGCCATCACCGTCTCAAGTTCGAACCGTTTGTGCAATGGGGCCAGTGCCAGCACCAAGCCCATGGCCGAACAGTTGGAATTGGTAACCACAAATCCGCCGGATTTTCTCCGCCACGACTGGCATTCAATCAGCTTCGTGTGGTCAGGATTCACCTCGGGAATGACCAGCGGCACGTCTTTCGCCATGCGCAGCGCGCTGGAATTTGTAATCACTGCGCATCCTGCCTCAGCGAAACGAGGTTCCATCTCGGCCGCAATCGAGGCATCTAGTGCGGCGAAGATCACTTTGGGAGCACCGTCAGGCGTTGCCGCCGACACACGCATTCCCGCAATACGCGGCGGGATCGCGGTCTTCAGACGCCAGCACGCAGCCTCAGCATAAGGCTTGCCTTCCGAGCGGTCCGAGGCCGCAAGCCACGCTACTTCGAACCACGGGTGGTGCTCCAGCATTTGGATAAAGCGCTGTCCTACGATGCCGGTGGCACCGAGGATTCCTACAGGAATTTTGGCTGACATAAGGAGGTAGTTGAATTTTACAACAGCCAGGCTAACTCGACCTTTAGGCGAGCAAGATATCGTTGCGTGCCCCATCCTTTTGCCGGCTGTTTCGAGAGCACGGTGAACTTGAAATTCAGCTGCCATGCTGCCATCCAGTAAAATTGAATCGAGGCAGCCAACGACCAACAGCCAACCACCACCGAGGGCTCTTATTGGTGTCCTTGCCCTGCAGGGCGATTTCGATGCCCACCGCAAACGGCTTGAGGAGCTGGGAGCTGAAGTTGTGCTCGTAAGGAAGCCCGAGCAACTCGATTCAATTGACGGTTTGGTCATCCCTGGCGGCGAATCGAGCACATTTCTGAAGCTGCTGGGCGAGGCTGGGGTCGAGAAGCTGAAAGAGTTCGTTCGACTGAAACCCACCTTCGGAACCTGCGCCGGTGCGATCCTTCTCGCCCAAGAAATAGACAACCCGAAGCAAGCTGGTCTCGGCGCAATTGATATCGGTATTCGCCGCAACGCTTATGGTCGCCAGATTGATAGTTCCATTCGCGAAGGTTCTTTCCAAGGCTCGCCCGTCGAAATGGTCTTCATACGGGCTCCCAAGATCTCCCGCGTCGGCCCCGGCGTAGAAGTGCTCGCGACCGAGGGCGAGCAGCCGGTTGTGGTGCGGCAAGGAAAGGTCATGGCCGCAACCTTCCATCCCGAGCTCAGCAGCGATGGGCGCATCCATCAGGCATTTCTGGATCTACTCCGGAATGGCGCAGGCAGATAACTAACTGGGCTAATGTGGGGACAGCCGCCCTCGGCTGTCCGCGACTAGGGTTTCCCTCTCCCCTGAGTCGCCTTCGCGCGCTCGCGGCTGGCATCGTCCTTCCGCCCCAACTTGCCATAGGCCTCTGCTAGCAGCGCATGTACCTCCGAAAATTCCGGCAAACGGTTCGCCGCAATTTCAAGATGGACCGCAGCAGTGTTCAAATCCCCAGCCTTTAGGAGAGCGCGTCCAATTTCGAAGTTGGCCCCGGTCGAATCCGGTTGCAGCTCGATCGCTTTATGCAGGTGTTCGACAGCCTCGGCGTAGCGCTGTTTCTGCGCCAAACCTCGGCCTAGTCCGTACTGCGCCAGATAAATATTCGCCTGCTTGATAGGTGCCTGCTGAAATCCGGCGATTGCCTTGTCCACTTTGCCTTGTTGCAGATCAGATATTGCGGCGAGGGTCTGATTCGCAATCGCGATCGCGTCTTTTGGGTCAATCCCATCCGCCGCCGTGTTTGAACTAGGCGTTTTCTGTAGTCCCACGTAACCAAGCGACGCCAGCTTCTGCATCTCGCTTGAAGTTAGTTGTGCCTCGCTGTTTTTCCCGCGAGAGAAATGCGCGTCGAATCCATCCAATTGCGATGCCAGCGTCTGCAGGATGGCCTTCGAAGTCTGCGCCAGATTGTGCGTTGCTCCAGGATCAGTGGACAGATCATAAAGCTCTGGCTTAGGTGCCCGAACGTACAGATACTTTCCCGTGCGCCACGACTCCAGCGCACTCCATCCGAAGGCTTGTTGCGGAAAATCACTTCGCGAATAAACAGGCAAATCCGTGTTGGTAGTGGCTTTCGCGATCCGCAACAGCGATTGGCCTTGCATTTGTGAGGGCACGGGAATTCCAGCACCTTCGAGTGCAGTCGGAGCGACATCCAGAGTTCGCACCTGCGTCGGAATCCGTTTGCCAGCGAGTTGATTTCCAGAAAGCTTCAGCAGCAACGGCACACGGATCGTTTCGTCATAGAGAAATACTCCGTGTGTATCTTCCCCATGCGCGCCCAGACCCTCTCCATGGTCGGCTGTGACGACAATAATTGCGTCGTCAAAGAGCTTTTGGACTCGAAGGGTATTGACTAACTTTCCGACCGCGCCGTCTAAAGACGATACTGCTGCGCTGTAAGCCGAGCTCCCGGGCAGCACGATGTTCACCCAAACAAAGAAGGGTGCGTGCTTCTGCGTAACCCACGCTACCGCGTGAGTCATTTGTGTGGTCCGGTCGGTTGCGTCGTAGGTATCGAACCCACGATCAAATCCAGGAGCGAAGCCGCTTTTAGGATCCAAGAGGGTAGAGCCCACGAATGCGCCGGTTTGGTATCCGCGACTGTGCAGCACTTCCGGAAGCCACGGAATGCCCGCTGAAAGCGGAGAGCCCAATTCGGTTGTACCGTGCGTCTGCGGATAAGTGCCGCTCAGTATGGTCGCGTCGGAAACGACGGTGAGTGGCGCCTGCGCGTAAGCGTGTTCAAAAATAATGCTGTGTTTGGCGAGCTCATCCAGGTTGGTCGTCGGGTGCTTCGTGTCGAGAAAGCCCACGTGGTCAGCGCGAACCGAACCCAGAGTGATCAGAATGATGTTGGGCTTAGTAGCGGCGAAGGAACCTGCAGAAAGCGTTAAGATGAATATAACGAAACTGGCAAGGCGAACCGTTGACCGGAACATGATCTGAGATAAACGAGAGTTTAGCAGCTTGTTCCTACACTGCCGCGTTGGTCACCAAAGAAATGCAGGGAGCAAAACTCTGAAGCGGACTATTTTGTCTGTGGCCGGACTGCTAATCATTGTTGGGGGTACGTCTTTAATCTCGTGCCGCAACAGCGACACTCATTGGCGCGGCGACCACAAGCTAATCATCCTCGGCATTGATGGCATGGATCCGCAACTTCTTGCGCAGTTTGTCCGCGAAGGGAAGATGCCGAATTTTTCGAAGCTCATGCAGCAGGGATCGTTCCGTCAACTCAGCACCAGCATTCCGCCGCAGAGTCCAGTGGCATGGTCGAACCTGATCACGGGCATGAATGCCGGCGGGCACGGCATCTTTGACTTTATTCACCGCGATCCAAAGACTATGGAGCTCTATTTTTCCGCTTCACGTGTCGCTGGCCCCAGGCACGCAATAAATGTTGGGAAATGGGTCGTTCCGCTGGGTGGAGGCACGGCGGAACAACTGCGACAGGGAACAGCGTTCTGGCAAATTCTCGATCAGCATGGCGTGTCCAACAGTGTCTTTCGCATTCCTTCAAATTTTCCGCCGGCTCCTGCCAAGGGTCGAACTCTATCCGGCATGGGCACGCCGGATCTGCGGGGCACTTATGGAACATTCTCTTTCTACACTGACGACCCGACTGCAAACACGGGCGCGGTTGAAGGTGGCCAGGTTGTGCCAGTGCAGGTAGATAATTCGCAGGTTAGTGCGAATTTGATCGGTCCAGACAACACGTTCCGCAAAGGCTCGCCTCCGGCAGTTGAGCCATTCACGGTCTCCGTTGACCCGTTGGAGGCGGTCGCCAGAATTACTCTTCAAGGCCGAGAATTCGTGCTTCGTGAAGGCGAATGGAGCAATTGGACTCGCGTCGAATTCCGTCTGATTCCCTGGTTTGCCAGCGTGAAAGGTATGTGCCGCTTCTATCTCAAACAGGCGCATCCCCGATTTCAACTTTACGTTTCGCCCATCAACATTGATCCTGCCGACCCAGCGCTGCCAATTTCAACCCCAAAAGTTTACTCACGTGATCTCACGGACGAAGCAGGAGACTTTTACACTCAGGGGATCGCCGAAGACACAAAAGCGCTCTCTGACGGCGTGCTCGACGATCATGAGTATCTTGACCAGGCGCGGACCGTGTTGACCGAGCACCGCCGTATCTTCGATGAGGAATTCCCGAAATTCCAAAAGGGAGCATTCTTTTTTTATTTCTCCAGTCTCGATCTCAATTCGCACATGTTCTGGCGCCTAATGGATCCCAAGCATCCCGGCTACGATGCCGCGTTGGCATCGCAGAACGGGGCGGCAATTTCCGACTTCTATCAGCAGATTGATCAGGTCTTGGGCGAAGTGCTTCCCAAACTCGACGACCATACAACACTGCTCGTTCTCTCTGATCATGGCTTCGCTCCTTATTATCGTTCGTTCAATCTCAATACCTGGTTGCTTAATAACGGCTACATCAAACTGAAGAGCGACGAAGAACGCGATTCTGCCGAGCCGCTAGCGGGCGTTGATTGGACGCAGACGCGAGCTTACGGAATCGGGCTGAACGGCTTGTATTTGAATCTGCGAGGACGTGAGCGCAACGGCATTGTGCAGCCCGGCGCGGCTGCCGACGCGTTAATCGGCGAGATCAAAGAGAAATTATTAAAAGTGAGAGATCCCAAGACCGGATTGCCGGTGATTACCCGTGCAGATCGCGCCAGCGAAGTCTATCAAGGCCCTTACGCGGGATCAGGTCCAGATTTGCTCGTCGGCTATAACCGCGGCTATCGGGCGGGATGGAAAACAATCCTCGGCGCGTTTCCGCCCGATGAACTCGAAGACAACACCAACGCCTGGAGCGGCGATCATTGCATGGACTACACCCTGGTGCCCGGCGTGCTCTTAAGCAATCGGAAAATTTCCGCCGCATCACCGGCTCTGACCGACATTGCGCCTACCATTCTCTCCGAATTTGGAATCGCGAAGCCGCCAGCTATGATGGGACGATCAGTATTTGAATACCTCCACCCTTGAGGCGGAAACCACTCGTTGGGATGAAAATCGACGGAATAGAATCTGCAAAGCGCAAGCCCTGGAGGGGCGGAAAAAGATTAGCCCAGGACGTAAGTCCTGGGTAGCGCCGAATCCCACCGAGTCCCGGAGGGACGGCACAAAGTTTCACACAGGCTCCCTAGCACCGAGCGGAATTGGAGGCCAATGTTGTTTGGCACGCACAAAATAAAGATCGAAGGCGACTTGCTGGAAAAGGCCCAGAAATGTGCTGAAGCCTGCGGATACGAATCCGTGGACGAATTCGTCTTGCACGTGCTGGAAAAGGAAATCAAGAAAGTGCTTCCTCCCGACGAAGACGCGCCTTCGAAAGAAGTCGTGAAGAAACGCCTGCAGGGGTTGGGTTACATCGAATAGTCAAGTCAATGATCGCCTTATCTCTCTTCGGGCTTTCATCCCGATCAAGCCTGATGATTTGCTCGCGGGGATCTTTGCGCCCGCAGAGGAACCTGCTGTTCCCAGCGGACCGCAAGTGATTGCGAACTAGCACGCTTTTATCGCTGCAGTCGGCCATTAAACAATGATGACCTTTCTTGAGTCTCATGCACCGCTCGTACTGGTATTTCTTCTCTCGATCATCATTGGGCTCTTGATGGTGGTGGTTTTTCGGTACACCTCCAACCAGAAAGCAATTCGCATCGCCAAAGACCATCTGAAGGCTCATTTATTGGCGGTACGGCTGTTTCAAGATCAACTTCAAGTCGTGCTGATTTCATATTGGTGCATTGTGCGGAGCACCGGAAGTTATTTGCGCCTGGCTTTCATGCCTCTTTTATATGTCAGCATTCCATTGATCTTTCTGATGGTGCAGGTGGATCGCTATCTCGGGTTCACGCCGATCGAGGTTGGGCAGCCATTCCTAGTGAAGATACAGGTGGTGGATGGCAGCGTGCTAGACCAAGTTTCATTGCAATTGCCGCCGGGCTTGTCGCTCACCGCCCCGGCCGTGCACGTTCCGGCGCACAATGAGATCATTTGGCGTGTGGTAGCAGAAACCGCAGGAAAGCGCGCATTAGAGGTCGAGACGGGGAATCAGTCACTTTCGAAGTCTGTCGAAGTGTCCAGCGGAGTTGAGCGCATCTCGCCAGTACGTCTTGCCGACAAATGGTGGAAGCGAATATTTGTGTCTGGCGAGACGGCGCTGCCCGGCGACAGCCCGCTGCAGTCAATCGAGGTCAACTATCCCGAACGCACTATCGCCTTTGCCTGGCTCGAATGGAACTGGATTTGGCTCTTCTTCGTTTTGTCATTGATCTTTGGATTTTTGTTCAAGACCATTTTGCGAATTGAGATATGAGAGCTGTTCATCAACCGATACGCCATCGTGTAACACGCTTCGGGAGGGCCGATACGCACCGAATAAGAATGAGGGCTTTAGCCCCTCTGGGCGGCCGCTGCGACAACAACTGTTACTGGCCCTTATCGCTTTGACCACGCTGGTGTTCCTCTTTCCCACGCCCAGCCACGCCTATGCGGGGCCAGGCGCCGGGTTTGCGGTGCTGTCATCCTTTTGGACGTTATTCGTAGCCTTCCTCTACTCGGCATACGCATTTGTTACCTGGCCGCTGCGCCATTTGCTGCGGCTGTTCCGCCGCCGAAAATCGTCAGGCAAGGCACAGATTAAGCGGGCGGTGATTCTGGGATTTGACGGTATGGACCCCGAACTCGCCGAACGCTTCATCAGCGAAGGCATGCTGCCAAATCTCGCGATGCTGCAAAAGCAGGGAACGTTCCGAAAGCTCCGTACGACCTATCCGCCGATCTCTCCCGTGGCATGGTCCACGTTCATGACCGGCGTGAATCCCGGAAAACACAATATCTACGATTTTCTCGCTCGCGATGAGAACAATTACCTTCCGTTTCTTTCCTCGGCGGAGATAAAGGGATCGAAACGGAGCGTGAAAATCGGTAAATACACCATCCCGCTGGGCAAACCACAGATCAAGGGCATGCGGCGAGGCACGCCGTTCTGGTACTGGCTAGGTAAGGCCGGAATTTTTTCATCTGTAATTCGCGTGCCAGTCACTTTTCCTCCTGAGAAATTCTCCGGCGTGCTTCTTTCCGGAATGTGCGTTCCGGATTTGAAAGGTAGCCAGGGGACGTTTTGTTTCTGCACCACTCGCGGCCAAGGGGACAAATTTCGCGAAGGTGGAGTCCGCATTCCGATTGAACGCAACGGCCAAGTATTGCGGAGCTATGTCCCCGGCCCAGACGATCCGCTGGCTGACGGGCAGAGCAGGGAACTGCGCGCCGAGTTTGAAATTCGTCCCGATGCGAGCAAGCCGCAGGCGCAAATCACGTTGGATTCTGAGCGCTTCACGCTCGGAGTTGGCGAATACTCCGACTGGATTCCAGTGAAATTCAAAGCTGGACTGGGTTTTAGCGCGCGCGGTATCTGCAAGTTTTATCTTAAGGAAGTTTCGCCCGAGATTGAAGTCTATGTGACGCCGGTGAACATCGATCCCGGGCGGCCCGACCTGCCGATTTCTCATCCCGTGACGTATTCCATTTATCTCGCCAAACTCTTTGGCTCATACGCCACGCTCGGACTCGCCGAAGACACGTGGGCGCTTAACGAGAAGGTTTTAGATGACGACGCCTTCCTGGCGCAGTGCTATTCCAATCATGATGATCGCGAACGCATGTTGTTCGATGCCCTGGAGAAAACGAAGCAAGGCCTCTGCGCCTGTGTCTTTGACACCACGGATCGCGTGCAGCATATGTTCTGGCGCTATCTGGAAGAGGACCATCCTGCGGCCCGCGATGTTCCTCGCGATCAGCGTCCGCAAGTCATTCCCGAGCTCTACCGCCGCATGGACGTGCTGGTCGGACGAGTGATGGAGCAGATTGAAGGCGACACGCTTCTGCTGGTCGTCTCCGACCACGGCTTCAAATCTTTTGCGCGCTGTGTCAACTTGAACGCCTGGCTGCGCCAAAACGGATACCTCGCGCTCAAGCCTGGAAAGAGCGAAAGCGGCGACTGGTTCGAGGACGTAGATTGGTCCCGCACCCGCGCCTACACCATGGGCTTGAACGGGCTTTATCTGAACGTGAAAGGTCGTGAGCGCCAAGGAATTGTGCAGCCGGGAGCGGATGCCGAGGCCCTGAAAGAAGAGCTACGCGCCAAGCTCGACGGATTGACCGATCCTTCTTCGGGGCAAATCGGCATCACGAATTTATTCGATTGTGATGCCACCTACGCCGGTCCTTATGTGGACAATGCTCCCGATCTGATCGTGGGCTACGCTGCTGGTTTTAGAGCCTCTTGGGATTCTGTTATGGGAAAAGTCACGACTCAGATTTTCGAAGACAACCTCAAGGCTTGGAGCGGCGACCACTGTATTGATCCGCGACTCGTTCCCGGCGTGCTGTTTTCAAACCGCAAGATCGCAGACGAAAAGCCCGCAATCGTGGACGTCGCGCCGACAATCCTGAACCTGTTCGGCGTCGCGCTGCCTAGCAACCTCGATGGAAAAGCCTGGACCGTAGCAACAGCTACGAGCTCCTGAACTTTCGGCTGCCAAGGCACGAACAAATCCGTTCGGCGACTCAACTCATTTCGATGTGACTGTCCCGTAGGGGCAATCGAAATCGATGTGAGTGTCCCGTAGGGACAATCGAAAATAGCCCGGCGCTTCTAGCGCGGGGTCGCCTTCAACTTAAAGCCAAGTACCGTAGGCACGGCTGCTTCTACGGCTCCCAGCGTTGCGGCGCGCCTGAGTATTTATCACACAAGCGATCTCCCCTGCATCACTTCGGGAATATTGTATCCGGCCAGTTGCATCAGCGTCGGCACCATGTCCAGCAGTCGCGCTCCTTCAAGTTCGCCTTTTAGCGAACTGTTAGGCGCAGCCAAGATAAATGCCCCAAATTGTGCGTGATTACAGGCGTCGGGCCCGGTGTCGTTTTCTTCCAAATGCAATCGCCCGTGCCCAACGCTGCCGATAGATCTCCAATACAGAGCACCGAAATGCACGATCAGGTCAGGCGCAACATTGCGCACATTGCGATAAATCTCCTCGGGCTTGAACACAAGCGAATTTAGCGGCTGACCCTGGTTATCTTTCAAATCCAGAAATTTCTGCTTGAGCTCATCACGGAAGGTTTCGTATTGCGCGGCGGGAATCACGCCACGCGGCTCGCGATCTTCTATGTTGAAGAAGACGCGAGCGTAGTAGCCGCCCTCGCTCCATACTTTTGTCTTGGCCCAATTGACTTTCAGTTTCGCGAACGGCGTCACTTCCGTTGGCATCTCCTGATTCAGCACCAGCAGCCCTTCACGAATCAGCCATTCATTTACCGCGAAGCCCCCATCGAGCCGTTGCGCGCCGTGATCGGAGACAACCAAGACAACCGTATCGTTATCGAGCAGTTCAAGCGTACTCCCAATCTGCTCGTCCAAATGCCGATAGTAATCCGGAATCACGCTCTCATAGGGATTTCCAGCTTTGTAATGAATGTGCTGCTTGTCATACGAATCCCAAAAGCCGTGGTGCACGCGGTCGAGACCGATATCAACAAAGTGAAAGTAGTCCCACTCTTTGGTGCGCAAAAAATGCCGGACCACATCCCACTGTTTGCGGCTCATTTCGAAGATTTGATCTCGCAGCCACTCTTTCTTGTCGGTGCGAAATCCTGCCACGTCAGTCGGATAATCGCCAACGAGTTGATTGATCTCTTTCTTGATCTCAGCGGGGTGAGTGAACTCGTCGGTCGTCGAATCCGGCGTAAGAAAGCATCCCACGCTGATGCCATTGATCTTGCGCGGAGGAAAACCTGGAGGCACGCCCACAATCACCGACTTCTTGCCCTGCTCCCCGAGATAATCCCAGATTGCCGGTGTTTGGATCGAGGTTGAGTCTGTAATCGCCAACCCGCCATAGGTCTGGTTGGCGCGATTGCGAAACCCGTACACGCCGAGCGATCCCGGGTCCTGGCTGGTGGAAAGGCACATCCATGCGGGTACAGTAATGGGCGGAATCACACTCTCGAGCCGCCCCCAGGCGCCGCGCTGCATCAAGCCGCGAATATTCGGCAGGTCATTGCTTTTGAGAAGGATTTCAGGGGCCGCGCAGTCTAATCCGAGAACACAAATCTTCATTGACTCGCTCTCATCGGCGACCGATCCGTGCCGAGATTAAGAGAGTATCAAACTTGTGTCGCGAGGCGTCGGATTACAGCACTAACTGCCGGCTGTCGACTCGAACGGTGGATGCGCATTTATTATTGTCGTGTGCGGCCTTCAGCTCATGGCGTTCTCCCGCAATCGCGACGAGCATTTGCCTTCGCTCTGGTGATGGTGTTTTGTCTTGGGAGTGAGCGCGCCATGCCTCAGTCACAGAATTCTGAGGTCCAACGCCTTTTGAAGCAAGGTCAGGCCGCTCTTGACGCCGGCGATTTCACGACAGCGACTGCTGAGTTCCAACACGCAGAACAACTGTCCCTCGACAATCT
Organism: Acidobacteriota bacterium; assembly: GCA_003224755.1. Taxonomy (GTDB): domain Bacteria; phylum Acidobacteriota; class Terriglobia; order Terriglobales; family Acidobacteriaceae; genus Gp1-AA145. The sequence continues at coordinate 4,057 of QHZR01000102.1, read as the reverse complement.
GTCTGCCAATCGCGGCCTACTACTTAGTTATTTACAATCGGGACGCTTGCCCGACGCCGTGGATTTCGGAACCAAGGCTGTCGCTCATTGGCCAAACGACGCGCAGTTGCATCACTGGCTCGGCCTCGCCTATTTCAAGCAAAAGATGACTACGCCTGCGCTACAGGCACTTCACCGCTCCGAGACCCTTGACTCCGCCAGCTTCGGAACCCATTTCGACATCGCCCTGGTGCTGCTCTCGCAAGAGCAATACCCTCCCGCCGCAGAGGAACTAGAAAAGGCAGTCAGACTGAACTCATCTGACGCCCTCGCACACGTGTTGCTGGGCCGTGCGTATCAGAACTCCAACCGTACGTTAAAGGCGATCGAACAATTTCAGATCGCGCTTCGGCTCGATCCGAACCTTCCCCTGGGGCACTATCATCTCGGCTTTGCTTACTCCAGTCTGGGACGCGACCAGGAAGCGATCGTCGAATACAAGAAACAGATGGCCCGCTCTCCAGACGACCCCAATGTTCTGTACGAACTCGGTCACAGTTTGCTCGAAACCGGCGAGTGGCAAGCAGCTTTGGCTTACTTAAAGAAGGCGGCCGCGCTTAATCCGCAAAACGCGAATGCCAGTTATGATCTGGGCAAGGCGGCACTTCTCTCCGGGGACGCCCAGGCCGCGGTCACGGCCCTGCGTCATACCATTGAGGTCGATCCCAAGAATGCGAGCGCTCATTACCAGTTGTCGCGGGCACTCGATAAATTGGGTCAAAAAGAAGAAGCGCAACAGGAGAGGCAACGCTTCGCCGAGCTGAAAAAGGCGCAGCCGCAGTCAGGGGGGATGGCCACCGCCCGATCCCAGTGACTTGTACTTCGCCCATCTCGCGACAATTCATTCTCTCCATCGGCCTGCTCCTTGCAGCAAATTCGGCGAGCAGCGCGCAAGCTCATAACGTCCCGCAAGTGAAACCAACTTCCTCCGCATCCGCAGTCGCCTTCACCGATACCACTCGCATCGCCGGCATTGATTTCCACCTCACCTGCGGCAGCGCCGAGAAGCAATACATCATGGAATCCATGTGCGGCGGCGTAGCCGTTTTCGATTACGACAACGACGGATGGATGGACATCTTACTCGTGAACGGCTCGACTCTGGAAGATTTGCAATCTGGAAAGTGCCACAGCAGCAAGCTCTACCGCAACAACCACGACGGAACTTTCAAAGACGTAACTGCTCAAGTCGGGCTCAACACGTGTCGTTGAGGATTCGGGGTGGCCGTGGGCGATTATGACAACGATGGCTGGGAAGATGTTTACGTGACCTATCTCGACGGTGGCGTGCTCTACCGCAACAATGGCAACGGAACTTTCACAGACGTCACCGAGAAAGCCGGTGTCGGCAACGAAGGCCGCTGGGGAACCAGCGCGGCGTTCGGCGATTACGACAACGACGGCCATCTCGACCTTTACGTCGTCAACTACGTAGATCTCGATCTCCAGCACCTGCCGAAATTCGGCGATGGCCCGTTTTGCCAATATCGTGGCATCCCGGTCTCTTGCGGTCCGCGTGGCCTCAAGGGCGGACGCGACCGGCTCTATCACAACAATGGCAATGGCACCTTCACCGACGTCACCGAAAAACTGAACATTGATCCGAACCGGAATTACGGACTAGGCGTGATCTGGCTCGATTATGACCGCGACGGCTGCCTCGATCTTTACGTGGCCGACGATTCCTCCCCAAGCATGCTCTACCACAACGACTGCAAGGGAGGATTCACGGAAGTTGGCACCGAAGCCGGGACTGCCTACAGCGCCGACGGCAAAGAACAAGCCGGCATGGGCGTTGACTCCGCTGACTACGACAACGACGGGTGGCCCGACATCGTCAAAACGAACTTTTCCGACCACAGCAACAATCTCTACCACAACGACCACCATGGCGAATTCACTGACATGGTCGGCGCGGCGAACTTTGGGCCAATCAGTATTCCGTTTCTTGGCTTCGGCGTAAAATTTCTCGACTTCGACAACGACGGCTGGAAGGACATTTCCGTCGCCAACGGCCATGTGAATCCGCAGGTTGATCAGCATTCATTCGGGATTACTTATGCCGAACGTCCGTTCCTCTTTCACAACCTTCGCAATGGCAAGTTCGAAGAGATCGGGGAGCAAGTGAAAGGGTCATCACAACTCACCTGGGGACAGCCGTCCTCGGCTTTCCGGCCGAGCGAAGCTCGGCAGCGCAGTCGTACCGGTTCGCCGTTTGCGCATCGTCACGTCGCCCGCGGGGCAGCCACCGCTGACTTTTTCAATCGCGGCGCGGAGGACTTGCTGGTCACAGTTCTCGACGGTTCTCCATTGTTGCTGCGCAATGAATCGCGGCGCGGCCATTGGCTGCGCATTAAGACCACCGGCACTCGTTCGAACCGCGACGGCTTCGGCGCTCGCGTCCAAGTCAAGGCCGGGGGACTAACTCAGGCGGCTGAAGTTCGCGCCAATTCTAGCTTCGAGTCCGGCAGCGATCCCCGCCTCCACTTCGGCTTGGGTAGTGCAACAACCGTTGACTCAATCGTGGTTCACTGGCCCTCCGGCAAGGTGGATACAATCGGAAGGCAAGCGGTCGATCAAGAATTGGAGATCGAAGAAGGCCGTGGAGTAGTGGTCAAACACGCTCCACCCAGACAAAAAACACCCTGACCTCAATTTTCTGGGTCCACGACTTGCGGATCTTTGAAGCAGATCAAACTTCGAGATGATCCACACCCGACGCGATGCCCGTACAACTGCCCGACAAACCCCATCCTGAGCACTATCGCAGAACCCCTGACTAATGCATTTTTCATGCGTGGCATAATTCTGAATTTAGTAGTTGCGCATGTGCCGCCCTACGCAATTCCATAGGCTTTTTCGGCGTCGGAAGCCGACAAATCCTTATTCTGCTGCCGTATGGGATTTGGTGAGTGAGTTGCTGGTACCTAGACCCAGGTTCTGCTTGCGTCGGTTGCATTAACCTTCGAACCTTTACACCGTCTTGACAAATGGGTGTGCCCGGGTTCAGAATTCGGCGCGTTTCTTCTTCACTCAGTTTGCTGTCGTAACTGATACTCGTGGTTTCGCTTTCCGAGATACTGGGTTGAATTCAAGATCGTCGTTCCGGAGGCCGTCAATGAAGAAGTTTTATTCGTGTCTCGTCGTGTGTTCCTTCCTGCTGCTAGTCCTTAGCGCCGCAGCCCAAGTCCAGAACGGACAATTCACCGGTACGGTTACGGATCCGACCGGCGCAGCTATTACTGGCGCCAAGGTAACGGTGACTAACAAAGCGACGAATCTATCAGTGAGCGTTGCTACCAGTGCGTCAGGCTCTTACACGATCAAAGAGCTGCCGACTGGAGCTTACGATCTGTCAGTGGAAGCAAGCGGCTTTCGAAACGTGAACAATAAAGGCTTGACCATCAATGCAGGCACGATTACGCGCGTAGATGCCAGAATGCAGGTCGGGCAGGCGACAGAAGTTGTGGAGGTCACCGGCGAAGCCGCTCTGGTTAATATAGACGACTCCAAGCTGGCTATGACCTGATCCGTCTTAATCCAGGCGCGGTTGATGTTCGCGGTGTGGATTTCGAGAACGGGCACGGCACGGTAGTAAATGGGCTGCGCGAGAACTTCAATGGCTTTCTTATCAATGGAGTCTCCGACAAAGGCCTTAGTGGCGGCAATGTGAATACGCCGATTGAGGACACCGTCCAAGAATTCCAACAGCTGACGTTGAACAACTCTGCGCAGTACGGAAACAGTGCCGGCTCGATCACCAACCTGGTCACAAAGTCTGGATCAAACGACGTTCATGGTAGCGCTTGGTGGTTTCTCCGCAACGATAATCTTGATGCAACACCGTTCTTTGTCGGCCATGTTCCCGGCGGTAATCCCCTTCCGGCCATAACCGGCGAAACCAAGCCGGAATTGCGCTTCAACCAGTTTGGCGGCACCGTGGGCGGCCCACTCGTCAAGAACAAGCTCTTCTTCTTTGGCTCCTATCAAGGTGACCGCTTTGTGACCTCGAACGATC
>QHZR01000101.1 GCA_003224755.1 Acidobacteriota bacterium | reverse complement strand
GATTTTCGCTAGCGGAAATTTCTTTGACTGATTTCGGAACCATAGTGCGACTCTCCCCAGCGCATTCTTCGAACACGCTTTCCGCCTTGCACTTATGTGCTCACCCTTAGGTCTTTCCTTTTCACAGTCCAATCATGCCTGACGCCCAGACCCTGGGGTCGGACGTTCCACAAATGCGCTTCCCTTGAGCTCCCGAGCCCGTACCATTTCTCCCGGCCCGACTCGCTCCATGAGATAACGCCGACCATCGCCTGCCACTTCCACAGTAGCTTCGAGCTTTGGATTCCATTCGTAATAATTGCCGTCTCGGGAACCCGGGTCGGGGCCGGGTTCCTGTCCGGTGAGGGCGAGCAAGCGCGCAAAGAGTCCCTCGCGCTCCTTAGCGGTCATGGTGTCGAAGGTCGGCGTCTGCCCTCGCCGCGATCGTTCCCCACTCTTTTCCGGCCGCGACTTCAAAAGGGAAACAACCAGTGCGCTGTTCAGTAATTCATTCATCGAACAAGCGCGGGCTTCAGACCACCGCTCTAACTGATCCCGAACATCCGGCGGCAAAACGATCTTGGTTGGCCGAGCGGTCACCTGGCGGCGTTGCCCCTGGATGGTGATGAGCTGGACGGAGCCTAAGTCCACTTCCCGAAGCGCCTGGTAAATCAGGGCGGACATATCCCCGCGGCCACGCTGCTTCCTGCGGAGATAGTTATCCACCACGTGCAGCAAGCGAGCTCCAACCACCACGCGAGGCGATTTTGTTTTGGCCACGATGGGTATCGATCCCAGTCCCTCAGGGTGGGATACTTATACACCGTGCCTCCCACAGCGCTCAAGCCGGTGACGCCGCGATTGTCATCGTCTGCACGGGATCACACAGAGTGGAGCGGGCGGCTCGTCACGATTTTACCCGTCGGTGAAGCTGACCTCGTCTGCTGAACCGAGCGCGCTGGACCGGAATTGAAGCCACCAAACTCTTTCCGCTGCCGCCGCCTTTCCTTGGCAGCCACCGACGCACGGACGTTTCAGCCATCTAGTCGTCCTTACTTGCCGTGAATCTTTTTTGTCCCACAAACTAGCTCGTGCAAGTCTACAGTTCCCCGGTAATGGAACCCGGGGCGATCCGCCTCAGCGCGCCGTAGGTTTGCCAAGGGATCGAACTCCGGCGGGCTCGTGTGGCTTACCTGGGTGGGGATAGCCGTCGGTGCTTTTTCCTCGCTCCTGAATGAGGTTGGTTGGTGGGCGCGCTTGCGTAGTCGTCCTAGGTATACGCAGAACTCTTTTGTAACCGAGAGCAGGGTTTTGCTCGTGGAGTTGCTGCCAGACCGCCTTCCTGGTATGACCAGCCCGGAGAGCGTCCTCGATGGCTGGAAGCATGACCCGAACGAAGCCGGACTTGTTGGTGGGATGCAGATCCCTTGCCATGGTGCGCAGTGCGGATTCTGCCTCTTTGATCATGGGAACAGCCAACAAAACACAACAAGAGCCCAATAATAGTCAACATAAAACAACAGAGAGATAAATGCTCCTACCATAATTTCGCTCCACAAACAACATTTGTCAACACAAAACAACAGACGCCAACACTCCCGCTGTGCAGCAGCGAGGTTTCTGCTCAACAAAACACCATATTTCATGCCCCCACAGCGCGTATTGGAACATAAAGAAGGGTTGTCACAGGTGGTCCGGGAAGCACTTACAAATTCCTCTTGCGTACTGGCTTACAGTGTGTCATATATCTCTATCATGGTTACACACACACACACACACACTCGTGCCACCGTCTGGTGAGGAGGTTCGGCAATGCCTTTACGCTGTCTTATCTGAAAACACGGCTGGAACAGGCCCAGAAGTTGCGCGGCTATCGGTCCGTGAATGCCTTCATCCTGGAAGCGATTGAAGAACTTCCGCATCTACGATCTTCGCTCCACCTATGCCACGCGGCTGAGTGCTGGAGGCGTAGCGGATGAGTGGGTGACGCAAATGCTTCGCCAAGGAGACGCGCAAGTCTTCAAAGTATTCCCAGATGAAATTGCAGATGCAGCACGAAGCCTTGGAGAAGCTCAACCGCCGAGCCAGCGAGATGGCTCCGCCGACTGGTGAACGAATGCGCACGGTCATGCTGCAATGAGCGAATAAGTGCACGGTTTGTGCACGGTCGAGGCCAGAAATCAAGAGCGGGAGTGGAAATAAAGTTGGAAAGTACTTTAGAATCAATCCAGCTGATCTTGTCGGGGCGTAGCGCAGCCTGGTAGCGCACCTGCCTTGGGCGCAGGGGGTCGTAGGTTCGAATCCTATCGCCCCGACCAATCCCATCGATCGTTACCCAATCTGGCTTAAATAGCCCACCGTGCGGGCGTTCTTGACTTAAATGGGGAATCTGGCACTTCCCATCGCATCGCGGACGCAAACCTTTGCATCTATAGACCTACCCGAAAAACAGTCGTCTGCGGGATTGCCGTCGAGTTGCACCCGGTGAGCGGATAAAGTACATAATCTGAGCACGATGAATCCAGCATGTAAGAGAGCACAATCTGCGACCGTTGCGCGCGCAATATTTGTCAGTTTTTTGGGGATGAGTGTTCTGGGTACCTTGCCCGCGAGCGCTCAAATGCAGGCACCGGGCGCAACCTCCGCATCTGCCGGCGTAACCGCACGGGGTAGCAATTCCGATACCAGCGGAACCAGCGGGAGCAAAGCTTCCATATCTTTGTCGGATTCGAATTCAAGTCAGAGCCCCTTTTTGAGCAGCGTTCCCGAGGGCAGGGCAACGACCGGCGTCGTTCAACTTTCGTTTAAGGAAGCCATTGATCGCGCGCTGAGGAACAATTTGGGGCTGCTTCTTGCCAGTGATAGTTCACTGGCAGCACGAGGGGCGAAGTGGCAGGAACTCAGTCATCTGCTGCCTAATGTGAGCGCCGCTGCCACGCAAAGCGCGACCCAAATTGACCTTGCCGCACTGGGTTTTCGATTCAATTTTCCCGGTATTTCTTCGGTGGTTGGCCCGATTGGGACGTTCGATGCGCGAGCCTATGCCAGCGCCCCTTTGCTGGATTGGCATTTTTTGCAGCGGGAACGGGGTGCCCGAGCAAATGAGTCCGCTGGGCGATACAAGTACAACGATGCACGCGAGCTGGTGGTACTGGCGGCCGGAAATGAATATCTGCTGACGATTGCCGCGGCTGCAAGAGTGGATGCCGCGCAGGCGCAGGTGGAATCGTCGCAAGCGCTCTATAACAAGGCCCACGATCAGCAGACGGCAGGCCTGGTACCTGCCATAGATGCCCTGCGGGCGCAGGTCGAGCTGAAGACACGCCAGCAGCAACTCATTGTTGCCAGGAACAATTATGCCAAGCAGAAGCTTGCGCTCGCGCGGACCATCGGTCTCGCTACGGGACAGGAATTCAATCTGAGCGACCAAACTCCCTATGAGCCACTGACGCCGATGAGCGTGGAAGATGCCCTGCGCCGTGCGTATGCTTCACGGGCGGATTATCAGGCGGCCCGGCTGCAGGTGGAAAGCGCAGAGCGGTTCCGAAGCGCGGCCACCGCCGAACATCTTCCCAGCCTCGAGTTTGCCGGGAATTACGGTGCGGCGGGGGTAAATGTCGGAAATTCTCACGGCGTCTTTGAGGTTGGAGCAACGCTGGCAATTCCGATTTTCGCGGGCGGACGCGCTCATGCTGACGCTTTGGAGGCTGAATCCACCTTGCGCCAAAGCCGGCAGCAGGTTGAGAACTTACGCGCGCAAATTGATTACGATGTGCGCAGCGCACTGCTCGACCTGGCAGCTGCGGCGGACCAGGTGGAAGTCGCCAAGAGTTCTTTGGATTTGGCTAATCAAACTCTCGATCAGGCCCGTGATCGCTTCACTGCCGGAGTCGCAGACAATCTGGAAGTTGTGCAGGCACAGGAGTCCGTCGCTTCGGCAAATGAAAGCTACATCACGAGTTTGTATAACCATAACGTGGCCAAAATATTGGTGGCTCGCGGCATCGGCTTTGCCGAACAAGGCGTGAAACAATATCTAGAGAGCAAGTGAATATGGCACAGGAAACGGAAACGCCGGAACGCCCGGCATCAACTCGGCAAGCACAAGAGCATCGTCCCTCAGCTCTGAGCGAGCGGGACCTGAAATGGAAGCAGTTTCAGTCGCGCAATCCGCGCTTTCGGATGTTCTTGATCATTGGAGTTGTGGTGCTGCTGGTGACCGGATTTTTTCTGTGGCGATACTTCGGCAGCTACGAATCAACCGATGACGCGCAGATTGACGGCCACCTGAATCCTGTCAGCGCACGGGTGTCTGGCCATGTGGAGAAATTGCTGATCACTGACAATCAATATGTAGAAGCCGGCGCGCCTCTGGTGCAAATTGATTCGCGCGATTACCAGGTTTTGGTGGCTCGCGCGAAAGCGGATTACGACAATGCTGTCGCCGCTGCCAAGGCAGCCGGAGTGAATGTGCCGATCACTACGACCAGCACGAGCAGCCAGCTTGCCGCAGCATCCGCGGAAGTGGCTACGGCGCAAGCCATGCTGATGGCAGCACAGCAGCAAGCTGAGGCGGCAAACGCGCAATTGGCTCAAGCCGATGCCAATAACGTGAAGGCGCAAAACGATCTAGCCCGTTATAAGCAGTTGGTTTCGAAACAGGAGATTTCGCAGCAGCAATACGATCAAGCATCTGCTGCGGCGCAGGCGGGATCTGCTTCAGTAGATGCCGCTAGGGCAGGGCTGGCGGCTGCACAACAACAAATCAAGGCAGATCAAAGCAGGGTGGTGCAGGCGCAGGCGAATGCACGTTCGGCCCGGACCGGTCCGGAGCAGGTGACAGCCATACGCTCGCGCGCGCAGTCCGCGGAAGCTTTGGTAGAACAGAAAAAGGCGGAACTCGACGCGGCACAGCTCAATCTCCAGTACACAACCGTGGTTTCGCCGGTGAGTGGGTTTGTGACCAACCGCACTGCCGAGGCGGGGCAGAATGTCCAGCCCGGGCAGGAGTTGATGCGGATCATCAATCTCGATGACATCTGGGTGACGGCAAACTTCAAAGAAACCCAGTTGAGAAAGATGCGGGTGGGCCAGGCGGTTACGGTTTCAGTAGATACGACCGGAAAGGACTACAAGGGTCACCTGCAAAGCATTGCCGGAGCCAGCGGTGCGATCACTAGCTTGCTGCCTCCTGAAAACGCCACGGGGAACTATGTGAAGGTGGTGCAGCGAATCCCGGTGAAGATCACATTCGACGCCGGCGAGACTAAGGAGCACGCGCTGCGGCCGGGTATGTCGGTTGAACCCAGGGTCTGGATACGATAAAGTTTGCTTCGCCGAGCCCAGCCCATCTCGTTTAGGAGCTCGGTTTTAGACCATGTACCGGATCATAACTGTTGAGCGGGAATACGGGTGCGGCGCCGGCGAGATCGCACGCCAGCTCTCCTCAAAACTTGGCTGGAAATTGTGGGACCGGGAGCTGACAGCAGAAATCGCGCGGGTGGCGAATGTGGACTCCTCGGCGGTTTCGATGTGCGAGGAGCGGGTGGACAGCGCGTTTCAAAAGCTGGTGAAAGTCTTCTGGCGGGGCAGCTACGAACGCAGCATGCACCTAGAGCACCAGCCGTTTGGCCCAGACCGCATGGTCGAAGTAGGCGAGCAGGTAATGAGGGAGATTGCCGAGCAAGGCAACTGCGTGATCGTTGGGCGGGGAGCACCCTATTTCTTGCGTGAGCGCTCGGACGTCTTTCACATCTTTCTCTATGCGCCTCGAGCAGAAAAGTTGCGGCGGATACAGGAGTTGGGAAAGAATTTACAAGATGCTGAAGAGCTTGTGGACACAGTCGATCGTGAGCGGATGCTCTTCATCAAGCATTATTTCGGCGCCGATTGGCCGACGCGATCGCTCTATCACCTGATGATCAACACCGCGATAGGAGACGAAAATGTCATCTCCATGATTCTTTACTCCATGCAGACCCTGGAGCAGGTGCCAGCCTGACCTGGGGCTTTCCTGGGGCGGAGTCGGCGAAATCGCATCCGACAGGGACACCACTCACGACAACTCGGGTGCCAGCGCGCCACTGACTGTTGGTACGGGCACAACCCGGCTCGCCGCGGTCGGCCACGGGCGCGCAGGAACCCGAGAGTTGTAGCCGACGTTCAGATTTGCCAGATGCCGGTAGACTTTATCGGTGTCACCTCCCATGCTGACCGCTCTAGCGCACGTACGCGCTGGGCGAATACCTCGAAGGCGAAAGCTCCAGTGCTGATATCGAACGGAATGTTAATTCGCAACCGCGGGCTATCTCGCACTCGCACTTTTTTATCTGAGCATTTTGTGCGAACGAATAGCCCGCTACCAATGTATGCGCCAACCGGCAAACGGGTGTCTCTGGCTAGTTCTGGCTGATCCGGAACAAAGTAGCCAGCAACTCACGCGCACGCTTGGATCCGGGAGCATTCAATTGCGACGACTCGTTCAGGTATCGTTCCGCAGCGGCTCGATTTCCCGCTGCAAGCGCAATCTCGCCTGCATGGCGCAGAATCTTGGCGTCGCGGATACCGACGGCAAGAGCCGTCTGGATATTCTTAAGCGCCTCCGCATCTCGGCCATTCACGTGGAGCGCCCAGGCGTATGCGTCCAGAGTGAACACGTCGTGCCGCCATGCAAATTCCTGGTTCGCGATTTCAAGGGCTTTGGCAGGCTGGCGCGAATGATCGGCGTAGTAGAAGATCAATTCACGGTCCGAATTGTCTTTTAGGATCGATTCTGCCAGTGATTTGGTTTCAAATTCGGCAAATGCCTTCTGGGCTTCATCTACGCGACCGACCAACTCCAGTGCTTCGGCCAAGTCGTATAGATTTTCGGCATGCTTGGCAGCATCATACCGTTGCTGAAGCAAATTGACCGCGTCCTGGTACCTCTTTTGCTCAATCCGAACTTTCGCCAAGTTCTGCAAAGCGTAGTGATAACCCGGGAAGATCGCAAGTGCCTGCTGCAAGCTTGTCTCGGCGTCGGAATTCTTACCGGATGTCAGTTGCAGGTGACCGATTTGGCTAAGGATCCACGCCCGGTCTTCTGCCTCGCTTGGCGGAGTGGATTGGTAGGCCATGTTCATGAGTTCCACCGAGCCATCAATGTCGCCAAACAGCTCGCGCAAGTATGCAGCACGAGTTGTTCCCGGCAGGTTTCCCGGGCGAAGATCCAGCATCCACTGCGCTGCTTTTTCGGCGTCATCGTAGTTACCAATCTCGACGTTAGCGTCGGTAAGGAAACCGTAAAGCATGACATCGTCTGGCGCTTTCTTATTCAGCTCTTTCGCCTTTTCGAGTGCGGCAGGAAACTCATGTCTTCCGAGAAGAAGCCACACTGCCGTTCTTTCTCCATCAAAGTTCTCGGGCGAAATTTCGAACGATTTCCCGAGCGCGTCCTGCGCTTGCGCGTAAAAAGCAACGTCGGAGGTCTCGCGCGCCCGGCGCGATAACGCCAGTGCCAAGGCGTTGTAGGCTTCAAAGTTCTTGGGATTTTTCTCGATTAGCCGGCGTGCCGCTGCCATGCCCTGCTCGGCAGGCGACAGCTTGACGGAGTTCTGACTTACTTGAGCCAGAGTCGCAAATGAGTACAAGAAGATGAATAGGAGAGCCGTCTTTTTCATGATTTTCCTCCGCGTTAGTCTTTGCAGTGTGATCTCTCTGGGTTCTCTGTGGTTAATCAGTTCTTTAACCACAGAGAACCCAGCCGTTTTGAGCATTACTGCACCGGGCAGATTCCGCCCGGCTGACCGCTGCAACCTTCCTGACCCGGACCGACGTGGTGGCTGTCGCGTCCGCTGTTGGCCGGCATGACATACGGGAATGTCGTGCCAAAACCCTCAACGTTGGTGTTGACGCCATCTCCAATCGGCGTGCCAAACTTCACCGGGTCCGCCAAAATTCCGGCGACCGCCCTTGAAGCGATGTCCACGACGTCATCCGCCAGGCGCCGTCCGTTCGGGAATCCCGCGACATCTCCCACTAGGAAGCCGAGCCGTTTTTGACTTCCCACGGGCGTCGGCGGAATGCCAGTGTTCAGTCGAAGCAGATCGGCAATGGGGCCCGAATCTGTCGCCTTGCATCCTGGACAAATCGGCGCCGTGTAGATCACGAGCGGCAAAAGATCCGTACGCGGCGCAGGAGGAACCGGAATTCCAATCGAGCCGAACACGGTTGCCAACAATGGATTCAGGAAGAAGTTGGCGAATTGCGCGTCGTTCTTCGGATCGTCCATGCTGAATCTGTCTTTGGATCCGGTGCCAATAATCAATTCGTTGATCAGTGGATTCCCTTCGCGCTGAACTTGCCGGAACGGGCCACTGTTGAGCGCCGTCGCCGGCGAGCGTCGAACGGTAATCTTTGGCCGCGACGTTGCCCCATACGTTCCGATGACCGCTTGTTTGTCGCCAGCGCCATGTAGCTTGCCATCTACGGTTAGCCAGGTGATTGGCACCTCCAGGACGATGCTGTTGACGTTAAAGCCCGCAACGGCGTCGGGCGCGTAGTTGTGCGTATCGTCACCGTCAACCTGCGGACTGAGAACGCCGCCCACTCCCATGCGGAAGTGCAGCGAGTCAAATGCCGCACCGAGATCAATAAAGAACGGATCGTCCACGGTCCCGGCAAACACCCGAACTCCATTGCCAAGCTCGTAGATCCCTTGATTAAAGAGCGATTGATAGTCCGGCATGGTCTGCGGACCTACGTTCGAGGGGACCGCAAAAAGGGTTTTGCCTTCGGTCAGGTTGGAGGTCTTACCATTTTTGATCAGCGTGACGTTGTAAGTCTGGCGCAAGCTCAGGCCCTCCGAGCCAGGGCCATCCAGGGAAGTAATCGGCGGAATGCCTGCAAGCCCGCCGACGAAGCCGGTAAACAATCCAGGCTGGCGAATTTGCGTGTTGAAGCGAAATTGAAACGTAATGTCTTCTTCGCCGTCATGATTGTTATCAACTTTCATTTCGTAAAGGACATTGGGGTCGAACGGGAAATAGTTCGGTCCGTTGGAGGGTTCAAGGAACGGGTCGACATTCAAGATCATGGTGACCCGGTCCGGGTGGTCAAAGCTGACGAACGCATACCAGTCGGTGATGTCTGCGGTACGATCCAGAGCAGTAATTGGAGCTTCGCGGTGGCTGGACGCTAGCAAGCTGCCTGGAAGCACTACGATCAACGCCAGTAACGCGAGTATGGGACGGAACCTGTTTGGCTGCATGGGTGTTCCTCTAGAAGGAGATTTTCGTGAGTACCGATCGTTGGTAGTACGAACCAACAGGGGAATTGGATTTTGGTGATGGCTGAAAAAGGAGTAGTGACGAGCTTATAGGCCGAATGAAAGCGACGCCTAACCTTTGTTAGGCATGCACGCCTACTATTTTGCTCCGTCGTTCAAGGAGGACGACGTCTCGCCACCTGTCACCCATCTTGCCAATGCGAATATTCCCGCCTGTAGCGTCCAGATACCTTGCTGCTCTGAGAAGTCGATTAGTGAGGAAAGTAGAAGCCGGCCCAGTCCCTTGCCTCGGGCAGTTTCGGCAACGTAAACGGAAACCTCCGCAACGCCGGCATACACATGTCGAGCGGAGACCGCACTTAACGCTGCCCACCCCACAACCTTCACCCCATCGCAGGCGGTGAGTCGGGAATGCGGCGAGTGGGTGCTCTCCCACTTCTTCCACGAAGGAGCTTCGGTTTCAAAAGTCGCGTTCCCGGTGGCGATGCCTTCGAGATAAATGCGACGGACCTCAACCCAGTCGTGCGGCTCCATGGAGCGGATCTCGATCTCAGACGCGGCCATGCCAGCTCGTGTAATTCTCCGATCCATGTAATACTCAGCCGCGTCGTTGATAACATTCTGCTTTTGCCGCGAATATGAAGCTTTTCCGTGCGCTCGTTTTGATCGTAATAATCCAGGCAGCGAACTTTCTCTACGCGGACCCGCTCGATGACTTTGCTCGCGATTTTTGGGCATGGCGAGCGGCGGAACAGCCAGTCTCTCCCGACGATGTCAACCGCATCGAGCGTCCGCCTGGTTGGGCTCCGAATTGGTCAACGACAGCGGTCGCGAACTACAGACAGCAACTCGATCAATTCGAAGCCAAGTGGAAAAAATTGGACCATTCTGCCTGGTCAGTACCTCGCCAGGTGGACTATCGCTTGATGGGATCGGCGCTGGCCCGAGTGCGCTGGGATTTGGACTTCACGAGGAGTTGGCAGAGAAATCCTGAGTTCTACATTGACCAGACAGTTGGCGCCTACTTTGAGCTTCTGCTTCCTCCGCCACCCTTCGATGCTGAACGCACGCGGCACATTATTGCCACGCTGAACTCAATACCGGGAACCGTCGAAGATGCGAAGAGAAACCTCACCGAACCCGCGGCCCCCTTTTCTCGGCTCGCATTGGCGCAGCTCTCAGACATTCGCCCGCGCTTCCTGAAATCAATTCAGGAGTTGAAGCCAAGTCTGTCTCCATCGGCGGGCGACGTTGATGCCGCGTCGGAAAACGCTATCAAGGCACTAGAGTCCTTTCGCGACTGGCTGAATCAGCGACTCCCAACAATGTCATCCAAGACCGCGATCGGGCGCGAGGCTTATGTTGTCTTTCTCAAAAACGTTGCGCTGATCCCCTTCACTCCAGAGCAACTGCTTTCTATGGGCCATCAGGAGTGGGCGCATTCAGTCGCTTCGCAAACATACGAGGAGCATCGCAATCGAGACGTGCCTCCTCTGGCGCTCTTCAAGGACGAAGCGCAGCAAATCGCCACCGAAGAGAAAGACGAGTTCGCCGTCCGACGCTACCTTGAATCCAACGAGCTTCTGAGCGTTCCCGCTTGGATGCAGCACTATCGCTACCTGCCGATGCCGGGATATCTGGCGGCACTTGGCGGTCCGGGCGAAGCCGACGATTTTACTGGCCCCGGCAGGTTGAAGGAAAACAGCACGAGGTATATAGCTCCCCCAAGTTCTAGCCTGGGGTATTTCTCGTTGACCATGGCGAAAGATCCGCGGCCGTTGATCGTTCACGAAGGTGTTCCTGGCCACTATTTTCAATTGGCGCTTGGGTGGGCCAATTCCGATGCCATACGCCGTCATTACTATGATTCCGGCGCGAATGAGGGACTCGGATTCTACGCGGAAGAAATGATGCTCCACGCAGGACTGTTCGACGACAGTCCGCGCACTCGCGAGATCATTTGGAATTTCATGCGCCTGCGAGCCTTGCGAGTTGAAGTGGACGTAAAACTCGCGCTCGGTGAATTCACCATAGACCAGGCGGCCGAGTATCTGAAAACTACGGTGCCGATGGATTCAGAAACGGCCCACGCGGAAGCCTCAGCATTCGCTTCCACGCCGGGCCAGGCAATTTCGTACGAAATCGGCAAGTTGCTCATCTACGATTTCCTGGCCAGCGCTCAACGGCAGAAGAATGACGCTTTCAGGCTCCGCGCCTTCCATGATTTTCTCTGGCAGAACGGAAACGTGCCGATCACGCTGCAACGTTGGGAATATCTCGGATTAAGCGATGGGATTGATGCGGTAGATCGGTTGCACTGAGTAGAAACTTACTTGCTACGTCTTAGACGTTGCAAGCAACGTCTCTACTGCCCTTCCTCTGCGGGCGCGAAAGCTACCAGCAATACCAGTTGTCGTTCAATGTCGAAGAATCGGTGCTCCAGACCGGCTTCTACAAAAATCACACTTCCCTGCTCAACTCGCTGCTCATCTTTGCCAAGACGCACCTTCCCCGCACCGCTGATTACGTAATAAATCTCGTCTTGGCTGTGGTGTGATTGGGGGTCGTTCCCACCGACTGGGAGGACGTAGATTCCAGCACTCATTGCCTGCACACGCAGGAATTCAAGATACGAGCGGCCAGCTTGAACCCGTTGTGCTTGCAACTGATCGAGTTCAAAAACCTCGCTCACCCGAATGCCCCCTGGAAAAATATCTCTGTGTACTGTTGCGCCAGGCTTTCCTCCTGCAGCGATCCCTCCGGCCGGTACCACTGATAAATCCAATTGATCATCCCCAACAATGCAAAAGCCGCTGCCCTGGCGGTGACGGTCCCCTTCGATCCCCGCGTGCGTTGGACTTCGGCGATGACGTTCTCCAGGAAATGTATGTAATCTTTCTTGCGCGCGTTAATGCGCTTGCGAAGCGTTGGCGACAGGGGATGGTTCTCGTGAAGCATGACTGTAATCTCACGATCACGCTCGCTCAACACAACGGCGATGTGGCGCCGAATGAGCGTCCGCAGCCGCTGCTCCGGGTCTGAAATGGCCTTAACCGGTGTGATGACCCGCTCCTCGGTTATGGTCATGGCGTGATTCATTAGTTCGAAAAGGATCTCGTCCTTACTCTGGAAGTGGTGGTAAAGTCCGCCTTTGCTAAGCTTTAGCGCTGAGGCCACGTCATTCATCGAGGTGCCGTCATAGCCCTGCTGCTGAAAAAGCCGGGCGGAGGTGCGAAGAATTTCCTGTCTCGGATCGGCAGTCGTCTCTCGGGGCATCGGCGAACACTATACAGCACCATCCGCAGCAATCACCAAGTCTATTGACTTTGTTTCAGCTCGCCGCTAGCATAGTGGATAACCGACCGACCGGTCGGTACGCCAAAGACACAGGAGCACAAATCGTGGCAACTATCTTCTATGAGCGCGACGCGAATACTTCAGCCCTCAAAGGCAAGACCATTGCGGTATTCGGCTACGGCAGTCAGGGACACGCCCAAGCCCAGAACCTTCGCGACAGCGGCTTCAACGTAATTATCGGGCTTGATCCCATGCGGCAGAGCGCGAAGCAAGCGCAGGCGGACGGTTTCGCAGTATTGGCCCCCGCCGAGGCGGCAAAAAAAGCAGACTGGATTCAGATTCTGACTCCCGACGAGACTCAAGGCTCCTTTTACGATTCTGCGATCAAGCCGGCTTTGACCAAGGGCAAGGTGTTGGGCGTATCGCACGGCTTCAGTATTCATTTCAAGACCATTGTTCCGCCTGTCGACGTTGACGTGGTAATGATCGCCCCCAAGAGTCCGGGCCATCTGTTGCGCCGCGTTTACGCCGAAGGTCGAGGCGTGCCGTCGCTGATCGCGATCCAGCAGGACGCCAGTGGCCGCGCACAC
This sequence comes from Acidobacteriota bacterium, assembly GCA_003224755.1. Classification (GTDB taxonomy): domain Bacteria; phylum Acidobacteriota; class Terriglobia; order Terriglobales; family Acidobacteriaceae; genus Gp1-AA145. The sequence continues at coordinate 5,362 of QHZR01000101.1, read as the reverse complement.
GAACTGGCGCTCTGCTATGCCTATGGCATTGGTTCGACCCGCGCCGGTGTTCTGCAGACGACATTCAAAGAGGAAACCGAGAGTGATCTGTTTGGCGAGCAGGCCGTGCTCTGCGGCGGATTGACTTCGCTGATGAAGAAGGGCTTCGAGACCTTGATTGAGGCCGGCTATCAACCTGAAATTGCCTACTTCGAATGCATTCACGAGATGAAGCTGATCGTGGACCTGATTTACGAAGGCGGGCTTGATCGCATGCGATATTCGATCTCGAACACCGCCGAGTACGGCGACCTTACCCGCGGTCCAAAAGTCGTTGGGGATGAAACCCGCGCCGCAATGAAGAAGATTCTGGCGGATATCCAGTCCGGCACGTTTGCCCGCGAGTGGATCGACGAAAACAAGAGCGGCTGCAAGAATTTCAACACTTTGCGCGACGCGGAAAAGAAACATCAAGTCGAGGAAGTTGGGGCCAATCTGCGCGGAATGATGTCGTGGTTGCAGAAAGATTCAAAGCAAACCGCCAAGGCTGAACCAGCTCAGGCAAAAAAGGTCGTGAATGCTTAAAGGCGCTGAAATTTTTTTGCAGTGTTTGCGCGCTGAGGGCGTTGATCTGATGTTCGGCTACCCCGGCGGCGCAATCATGCCTTTATATGACGCGCTCGAGGGCAGCGGCATTCGCCACGTTCTCACGCGTCACGAACAGGGTGCAGTTTTCGCTGCCGAAGGGCATGCGCGCGCGACAGGCAAAGTTGGCGTGGCGGTGGCGACAAGCGGACCGGGCGCTACCAACCTGGTCACCGGAATCGCCGACGCCAAAATGGACTCCGTGCCGCTGGTTTGCATCACTGGCCAAGTCCGCAGCACATTGATCGGCACCGACGCCTTTCAGGAAACCGACGTCTTCGGGTTGACACTGTCGCTTACCAAGTGGAGCCGCCTGGTGCGCTCCATCGAAGAAATTCCGACGGTGATCGCCGAAGGATTTTACTGGGCACGTGAAGGGCGCCCTGGCCCTGTGGTCATTGATATTCCGACCGATTTCCTGAAAGCAAAAATGGAGTTTTCGGGGCCGGTGAAGTTCACGCCAACCCCTAAGGCTGCGAATGGCAAAGCCGAGGGTGCGTTCGCGGATTCAGTTGTTTCACTCCTTCAAAGAGCACAACGGCCTGTGGCGTTGATCGGTGCGGGAGCGAAGCTCTCTGGCGCAGTTTCGGAACTACGGCAACTGCTCGACGAACTCAACATTCCCACATTCGCCACCGTTCATGGCTTGGGCGCGGTCGAGCCTGCGGCGCCGTACTACCTTGGCATGGTCGGCATGCATGGCACTCGCGCAGCCAACATGGCGCTGCACGAAAACGATCTGCTGCTGGTGTTCGGCGCAAGGTTGGACGATCGCGTTACCGGCGATCCTTCGCGCTTTGCGCCCAATGCAAAGATCGTGCATTTCGAGATTGATCCGGCGCAACTGGATCGAGTACGCGTTTGTGAGCTTCCCGTTATTGGTGACCTCGCGCAAATAATTCCTGTGTTTCACGAAGGCCTGAAGGAGGCCAGCCTTCCGGATTGGAGTGCATGGCGCGCGGTTGCTTGTGGGGAAGACCGCGCTGAACTCGATCCGCGTGGACTCTCACAACCCACAATTCGCTTCCTGGATGAGCTCTTCGGCAGACTACCTGAAAATAGTGTGGTTCTTGCCGACGTCGGCCAGCACCAGATGTGGGCCGCGCAGCGTTATCGCTCGGCATTGCCGCGGGGTTTTATAACCTCGGGCGGACTGGGTTCCATGGGCTTTGCTTTGCCTGCTGCGGTGGGCGTGCAGCTTTCGAAACCGGACGCAACCGTTCTTTGCGTCTCGGGCGACGGCGGCTTCCAGATGAACATCCAGGAGCTCGCCACGGTGCGCCGCCTGAATCTGCCGATCAAGCTGGTAATTGTGGACAACAAATATCTCGGCATGGTGCGGCAGTGCTCTTTTATCAGCGCAACTACGCCGAGACCGATCTCAGCGACAATCCGGATTTCGTCGAAATTGCGAAGGCATACCGCATCAACGCCGCACGCTTGAGTGAAGATGCGATGCGCGAGTACCCCGTGACCGATGACACAGCCGACAAATTGGAGCGATTTCTGAAATCAACGGAGCCGGAGTTGCTCGTGTTCGATTGCGCTCCCGAAGCAAACGTTTATCCGATGGTGCCGGCAGGCGCGGCGTTATCAGAAATGCTGTTTGAGGAAGATTAACGAATCACGTAGGGCGGGTGCCCTCACCCGCCCGGTCGAGCGAAGCTCGACAGTTTTCGGAAGCTGAGAAGGAATTCGGGCCTTATGGCCCTAGGACAGCCGAGCGCGGCGGTCCCAACGTTGAAAGAATTGTTTTCGGGAGCTAACCATGCACGCATTTCACATCCACTATCGCAATACGCAAGGCACGCTGATGCGGATTCTCACCGCCGTTTCCCGCCGTGGACTTGAGATTCCATTTGTCCAAGCCTCAGCATCGGCTTCAGGCCAGCGTGCGGACCTTCTTCTGGAAGTCAACCCGAAGCAGATCGGTCAGCTCTGCCGCGACTGGCACGCGATTGTGGATGTCACCGACGTTCGTGTGGGCGCTCCCACGCCCGAAATGCTCGAATCTGCTCCGGGATTTGCCGGGCCACATCCGCCTGCCTCGGCGGGAGCTGATGGACCCTCGGCTAGCGCCGCAATGGCGTAGGCGTCGCAGGACTACTGCAATCCTGCCTGCGCCAGCATTTCCAGAAACTGCTTCTGCGTCCGCATGTCAATGGACTGGGCAATAATCTTACCTTCGCGATCGTAGATGAACGTCTTGGGAATGCCTTCAATTTGAAATGATTCGTTCACTTTGCGGCCTGGATCGAGCAAGATCGGATAGCTGATTCCCTGCTGCTCGATGAATGGCCGCACCTTACTGGCGTCCTCGTCGTCGACACCGAGAACACAACCCCTCGGACTGGAAACGACGATAGAGCGTCTCCAGGTCGGGCATCTCCTTGCGACAGGGAGGACACCATGTCGCCCAGAAGTTCAACAGCACGACTTTGCCTTTAAGGTCTTTGAGCGTCCAGCTTTGCCCATTTAAGTCAGTGAGCGCGAAATTTGCGGATTGACGGTTGCGATCTTCCGCTTCCAGCTTCGAAATGGCGGCGGAGAATTGCGGTGAGTCCAGCGTCACGTTCAAATGCTCGTAGCGAACCAGACTGGCGAGTTCAAGATAGGGATCCTCCCCTTCGGGAGGCGCCGGACCGATAGACGTCGCAAGAGTGCTGGCAACTTCCTGCAGGGTATCGTGGCCAAAATCGCCCTCCGTGGACAACATTGCTAGGGCCAACGCCAAATTCAGGCGGTTCGGTCCAGTCGGAAGCGCTTGAATTTGGAGCGCAAGGTCGCGCGTAGTGTTTGTTCGTGCGTCGTCCGGCAAGCTGCGCAGTTTCCGAATTTCGTCGTGGATCGGCTTCTCCTGGTCGCTCCAGACAATTTCCTTGCCTTGGCCGTAGAGCGGCATCAAACAATACAAAACCGTCATTGCCGAAATAAAAATCGATGGCAATTTCATTCGGGCAGCTTATCACTTCTCAGAAGCCCCCCACGCTTTCGCTTTCTGCCTTGCTGTCGTAATCTTTTAATCCTATGGACCCGAAACACCGCAGCCACCTGATCACCGATGGACGAGACCGCGCCCCGTCCCGCGCCATGTTCAAGGCCATCGGGTTTACTGGCGACGACCTCACTAAGCCACTGATCGGCGTCGCCAACACCTGGATTGAGACCATGCCCTGCAACTTCCACCTTCGCCGGCTGTCGGCCAAGGTCAAGGAAGGAATACGCGCGGCAGGCGGCACGCCCATGGAGTTCAACACCATCGCTATAAGCGACGGCGAAACCATGGGTACCGAGGGAATGCGGGCTTCGTTAGTGAGTCGCGAGGTGATTGCCGATTCGATCGAACTGGTTTGTCGCGGTCAACTTTTCGACGCTGTGGTGTGTGTTGTCGGCTGTGACAAGACAATTCCCGCAGCGGCGATGGCGTTGGCACGTCTCGATCTGCCTGGAATCGTGCTCTATGGGGGAACCATAGCTGCTGGAAGTCATCGTGGCAAAGACGTAACCATCCAGGACGTGTTCGAAGCGGTGGGTGCTAATGCTGCGGGCAAAATCAGCGATGCCGAATTGCTTGAAATCGAGAACGTCGCGTGCCCCGGGGCGGGCGCGTGTGGCGGGCAATACACGGCGAACACAATGTCCACCGTGATGGAGATGATCGGGCTTTCTCCAATGGGCTACAACAGCGTGCCTGCCCTGGATCCGCAAAAGGACGAGATTTCATTCAATAGCGGCGAGATAGTCCTCAATCTGCTGAAGCGAGGAGCCAAAGCGCGCGACATTCTAACTCGTCCCGCGTTTGAAAATGCGATTGCCTCGGTCGCTGCCAGCGGAGGCTCCACCAACTCCGTCCTGCATTTGCTGGCGATTGCGCGCGAGGCCGGGGTGCAACTCGATATTGACGACTTCCAAAAAGTGAGCGAACGCACGCCGCTCCTGTGCGACTTGAAACCATCTGGCAGATTCGTAGCTGCCGACATGCATCGCGCCGGCGGAATTCGCTTGCTTGCCAACCGGCTCCTGCGCGGAAAGAAACTGCACGAAAACGCAATGACGGTAACTGGAAAGACGATTGGCGAAGAGGCTTCGACTGCGGCGGAAACACCCGACCAGGAAGTGGTCGCGCCGTTCGACAAACCACTCAAAGCCACCGGCGGTCTCGTCATTCTGCGTGGAAATCTTGCTCCTGAAGGTTGTGTTGCAAAAATCAGTGGCCATGAGCGGCTTAGCCATCGCGGCCCAGCGCGCGTTTTCGAATCGGAAGAGCAGGCAATGACCGCGGTCACCGGCAAGAAAATCAAATCTGGCGACGTCGTGGTGATACGCAATGAAGGCCCGCGCGGTGGTCCCGGAATGCGCGAGATGCTCAGCGTGACCGGAGCCATCGTCGGCGAAGGACTTGGCGGATCAGTGGCTCTGATCACTGATGGTCGTTTCAGCGGGGCCACGCACGGTCTGATGATGGGGCATGTTTCCCCCGAAGCCGCGCTGGGCGGCCCAATCGCAGCCGTGCATGAAGGCGACACAATTCGCGTTGACGTGAACCAGCGCGTGCTGGAACTAGAAATCAGCGATGCTGAAATCCATCGGCGCATGGCGCACTGGAAGCAACCAAAGCCGCGCTACGCTAGCGGAGTCTTCGGCAAATACTGCGCGCTTGTGGCTTCGGCTTCGGAAGGCGCGATCACCAGGCCAAAGTGGTAGTACACCTTCGATAATGTGGGGACAGCCGCCCTCG
>QHZR01000100.1 GCA_003224755.1 Acidobacteriota bacterium | reverse complement strand
GCTTTGTGACATACAGGTTGGCGCGCAAAGGGGGGAAAGAAACCCTCGCGCGCAGGTTCCCACCCAAAACCTTGGACAAGGTATACAAGAGGTTTGAGCGTTGGGGTTTGGGCGCAATCGCTATTCCCGCCCTACTACCGCCGCCTGTGCCCATGCTTCCATTCCTGTTTGGCGCGGGCGCCATGCAATATCCGGTGAGAAAATTCCTGCTCGCCCTAACTATGGGAAGAATAATCAGGTACACACTTCTGGCATTCCTGGCGGCCCGTTATGGGCGACCGATCCTTGCCTTCATTGCGCAACATGGACATCCTGGCCTATTCATTGTGGCCGGACTGATTGCGACCCTGGCTGCCATACTCTTCGTTGTCTTTGCAGGTAAACGACAGCGGCATGGCTCCTCATAAGTCGAAAAACCTTAAAGGCATCAATGCTTTGCAGCCTGTTCGAGCTTGGATAAAATTGCCTGTATTTCTGAAAGGGCGGCGGCGTCTCCCTTCGCTAGATCGCCCGTGACCTGATCGCGGGTTGCGAGGGTGTCACGAAGTAAGTCGCGGAGTGCGAGATCCTCTGTGCTACTGACAATTCGCTGAGCTTGATCAAAAAACTCTTTCGCGTACTCGCCGGCCACTCCGTAGTTCTTTTGCACCGCCTCCAGATACATCATGGTGGCTTTGTCACGAAGCTGCGACAGTTGTTCGCTGGACTGACAGGATCCCAACTGTTTCGTCGAGGCCGATAGTTCCTTCTGTAAACGCTGCAGTCTGGCATACTGCAGGATGAACCCAACAAGAAATCCAGCAATCAATAACACGAACCAGAGGACGAGTTTATGTCGCATTGATCTTCCCTCCACTCCAAGCCTCCGAGACGAGGTTAGCCAGGGCAGGTTGCCGTCCGGTGCCGTTTAGCCGGCAAACTCTTCCGCTCGCCATACGGCCTCTTATGTGACCCACGCGCCATCATGAAGAGAAGAAGCATGGGCGCTAGTATTGCACGAACGGACATCAATCACCGCGGTAGCCATACCGATTCGATTGCAGTCACCAGGCAGACCGTGGTTTTCGCAGTCATAAACACCCTCACTCGCGCGACTTTATCAACTCGGGATATAAACCGGGCTGTTCAATCACGCTCACATTTCTGTCGAAGGAGAACTCTGTACCATGTTTACCATTCTTTTGTGGGCCCATCGTAAGAGCTAATGAACCGCAGACACCTGCACACCCAACAGCTCGGCCACGGCGCCAAACAGCAACGCCAGCAGAGCACAAACTGTGCCAGGCAGTATTCGACTCATGGACACAGCCTATGCCGCCACCGGCCGGAGCTGCACGGCCCCGTCGGGTTTCACTGATTCGGCAATGGAGGCTGCGCCACCGGCAAAAGCCGCAGCTTGCGCCGGCAACGACGCGAAATTTTGTAACAGGCGGTCCATTCGAACAAGTTCCAGAAGGGTGGCTGCTTCGGGTGAAATCGCACGCACTTGAATGACACCATCATGCTTGGCAATTTCTTGCATACAGACCAGCAATCCGTCCAGTCCCGCACAGTCCATCTTCTTTACGCGAGAGAGATCCACAATCACCAGAGGCGATTCCCCTGTAATTTGCATTTTCAACTCGTGCACCAGCTTCTTCCCTTCTTTTGAGCCCAGAGATTCAGGCAGATCAATCAGGATCGCGAACGAGGTATTTGGTCGGTGCAATGGTGCAGTCACCAGGCGGTTCAGTCTGTTCCTCGTTCTGCATTTTGAAAAGCCGCCCGCTGAAAGGTCCTGCAGATTCAATTTGATCCTGGGAGACAGCGGATATTCTCAAAGGCCTTGAGGACAATCGACAAATATGCTCCTTACTTTCCCGCGAGAATCGAGGCACAACCACAATTCCCAGTTGGGCCCTAAAGGGCAATTTCTGCTCGGCCATTTCCGTTTTGGGGACCTCGAAGCACCATTGCTGGAAGTACCACGTGGATGATTTCGTTCCGCACTGCGTACAGAACCAGTTCGACGGTGGAATGAAGATTGAGTTTGATCATGATATTGCTGCGATGCGTTTCGGCCGTTTTCAATGTCATGCCTAGCATGGTGGCGACTTCCTTCGAAGTCTTGCCCTCACCAACCAGCTGCACGACCTCTCGCTCGCGAAGCGTCAATCGGGGCGGGATGGCCACGGCTGGATTAACACGATACCGTTGCAGGTAACCCTTCAAAATCAGATCGGACACTCGCGAACTGAACGTGGATCTCTGCCATTGCAGGGCTTCCACCGCTGTCGTTAGGTCAGCGCTTGCGTCGGACTTAAAAACCCACCCGCGAACACCCGCCTCCAAACAGTCCCGAACGACTTGCTCGGAGCCCACGTCGGTCACTACCAGTATTCTCTGCAGCGGATTGTGTCTCAGAATCTGCCGGGCCGCGTCCACGCCATTTAGCCTCGGCATGCAAATGTCTAAAATAAGAAGATCTGGTTTCATCTGCTGGCACTTTTCTACCGCTTCCCGTCCGTCAATGGCCTCTCCGCAGATCTCCCATCCTTCATGAGATCCAAGCAGCGAACACAGACCTAAACGAAAAACTGGATGATCGTCAGCCAACAATATGCGAAACATGTTCATAGAACCTCCCCACAGGACCCCCCGGATGAACCGCATTGATCAGGCACGCGGTGGACACGAACCTTTCGCGAGGTTCAAAGTTCGTAAATTCTGCCATTCAGAGTTCCTGAGGTCTGATCAAAATTGCACACTCGAGCGATGCTTATCCCTTTATTGGAGACTGGTATGGAAGGCACCCACGCGGTCGGCCGAGTTAGACGCCGGGAGTGGCGGCAGAGGGTATACACCGATCATGTTCGGTTTAAGATGTTTTGCAAACGGGCAGATTTCGTCATGCGCGGCTCTGCCATCTCGGCCGTAACCCGAGACAGGGTGGCTTCGGAGGATTCCTTTTGCGACTTCAGAAAAGCGGCTTTCCACGCGGCCCGCTTTTCGGGTGAGTTCACAGAACGGGAAAAATCAATGATGTAGGTCACTTCGTGGGAACAGTAGATGCAAAGGGTTTTCAAAACTTCCCCGGTGGCTTCGTGGTCGACGGTGAATGGGAAGGACCGCAAACATTGCGTACAGGTCAGGACCACGAAGGGTTTGCCCTTGTGGTCTTTACCATTTCGGGGAATCCAAACCGGGGCGCTTTCTCCCTTACGTGCTGTGGGACCAGTGCGGATCAGGTGGGCAAGAATCTCTAGGAGCTCAGCGGCACTTTCCTGACCTTTGGCATAAAACGCGTCAGCTATGACTCCGGTCGGGACTGCAATGGAATCGTAAGCGCCGCTGGAGGCGACAACCAAGACCTCTGGAAACCTGCGCCGTACGACGGACAATAACTCGAATCCGGACATTTGCGGCATGTTCAGGTCGGAGAGTATTAGCTCCGGAATCGCCTGCTGTAAATGCAGCAGAGCATCGAAGCCGTCATTTGCAGTGGAAACGTCGTAGCCTTCGTCGCCCAGCAGTTTGGAAATTGTCAGGCGTACGGTAGTGTCATCTTCCACCACCAGAATTCGCGTTTTGGGTTTAGTGCGCATTGAATGATGCGGGTCCCGGCAATGTTTATCGCTTGCTGGACTTATTTTCCACCGCGTCGGCTGCCGAAAATTTTCGATCTCGGTGTGGCTCGCTGCGTAGAGCGCCGGTATGCAGTTCGCACGGCTGGCCGATCGCAGCACCACACGTAGGGCAAGGGACTGAAGATATTTGTTTCGGGGTAAGTTGGTTGCTCTTCACTACCCCCATAATGCAACCTTCCACTGGTGGGAAAATGCTCAATAATGCTCATTTTTCGCCAGATTGGCTACGAGCACGGTTTATTGAGTCCGACAACAGTCTTCACAAGTTCTGAACAAAAATGAACATCCGTGCGGATCACGATTCTGGCAAAATATCTAAGGGCGCAGCTTCGCGCCCGGAGAAGCCATCAATGGTATCAACTGTCCCGCGCCAGAAAACGGGCAACTTCGATCCAAGGAAGTTCCTTGCCACTATCGGCGAGGGCAGGAAAGTCGTCGCCTTTCCCAAGAAACAAACAATCTTCGCGCAGGGGGACGCGGCTGATGCAGTGTTTTACATCCAGGAAGGCAAGGTTAGACTCACTGTCGTATCCAAAATTGGCAAGGAAGCAACTCTGGGCATATTAAACGAGAAAGAATTTTTCGGAGAAGGCAGCCTGGCTGGACAGCGTTTACGCATGGGGTCTGCAACCGCAATGACGGACTGCGAGCTCCTGCGCATTGACAAGAAGGCGATGATGCTAGCGCTTCACCGCGAACACGCCTTCTCGGATCTGTTCGTAGCGTATCTGCTGGCACGGAACATCCGATACGAAGAAGATCTGGTTGATCAGCTTTTCAATTCCAGCGAAAAGAGACTAGCGCGGATTCTGCTCTTGCTTGCTCATTTCGGCAAGGAAGACGCGCCCCAGACGGTAATCCCGAAGATTAGCCAGGAGACCCTCGCAGACATGATAGGCACAACTCGATCGCGCGTCAGTTTTTTCATGAACAGATTCAGAAAGTTAGGTTTCGTTGATTATGGCGGCAGCGGGCTGCAGGTTCACAGTTCGCTTCTGAATGTCGTTCTCCACGACTAGCTTCGACGCCGAGGTCACAAACTCCAACTTACAAACAGCGCTTAGCATTTCAGGCGTCTGTTGAATCGAATCCCAACTGTGGAGCTGTTTTGGTCGCGACCAGCACCTCTAACAGAGTGGCTGTATTGCGAACGCTTCCTGAGATGCCGATGAGTGCTTCTGAGAACGGGGAATGTTGCCCCGCCAGCGCGTCAAGGCGGTCACTCACGTCGTGGAGTTGCTGAGCTTCGTGCAGGATCGCAATCGAAGGCATGGGGTACGCTGCTTTCCTGAAAGCCTAAGGAGAGGAAACTTCAGATGGGCTGACTTAGTTCAGGGAACCTGAAAGAGGAGAAGGCGGTAACCACCTCAACTCCAGTCTATCACGTGAACAGTTCGGAATTCTGCGGCCCCATGGACTCGCCAGCCCAACTTGGTTCGACACAAAAAGAAGCGCCCTGCTGGAGAGGAGAGCGCTTTTCGAGATAGAGGTTTGAAGACCTCAGTTCGCGATTAAGCCGACAATAACGCGGACGGCAATTGCGCGATGTTTAATATTGCACAGTCCGACATCTAGATTCAGAGTAACTTTTGGGACTTCTGGAGGACTGCCCACAATCAGTGTTCCGCTAGCGCTGCTCAGCGTATGTCCCCGCCATTCCCCATCCACGCCTGCATTGCGCAGAATAGCCGCTATCCCCAAAGACGCAGTTTCTCACGGCCAATTTAACAAAAAGTATCAGGCGGACCGCTAAAAATACTTGTCGTGGAAAACCTGACAGGGTCGATTTAGAAGGCTGTCGGAGACAAGCAGTATTGCCAAGCACAATGCTGTTCAAATGTTCCCTTCCATGCCTGTCGTTCCCTCATTCTGGTCGCATGCTTGGAATTTTTGCTGAGTCCGTCACCAACGCGCCGTTGGTGGTTTGACCAAATTCCTCCTTCAGCAAGTTGAGCAAGGCTAGCAGCAGCGAGATCACCACTGGGCCGATAAACAACCCGATAAAACCGAACTGTTTGACCCCGCCAATCAGTGAGAAAAGTACCAGGACCGGGTGCAGCCTCACCCTACCACCAACCACCAATGGCCGGACCACATTGTCCGCCGCGCCGACCACCACCGTGCCCCAAACGACCAAGAAAGTGGCCTTCCACCAGTGGCCAGTGAGGAGCTGTACCAAAGCTACCGGCACCCAGACCAGTGCAGATCCTACGATTGGCACCAGGGAAAACATTGCGGCAGCAACTCCCAACAGCAACGGCGAACCTGCTCGCACAATAGTCATCGCAATCCATGTCAACAGTCCTTGGACAATCGATACCGCGAGAATCCCATAGAGATTCGCGACAATGCTCTCGCGCATTCGAGCGATCAAATGCCTGGCTCGCTCCGGGTCCAGCGGCAACACAGAGGCAACCTGATCCATAATTGAAGGACCGTCGCGAAACACAAAGAACAAAATAAAGAGGGTAATAACTCCTTGTCCCGCAAAATTCGCCAGCCCCGTCACCAGCAGAGTTCCGGTTCTCAGGAGAAACCTACTGATATTGGCGGGCAGCGAATCGACAATCTGTCTGATCCCAGAATTCTCCACATCTACGTACTTCCGCAGCCACTCCAATATCCGATCTACGAACTGGTTCACGTAAGAGACGATTCCTCCCTCGGCCGCGCTTTTGCTGCTGATGTAGTGGGCGGTGTGGAACAGTTCTCTGCTCGCGGCCGACGCCAAGATACCGGCTGGGATGACAAAGATCAGAAACACTCCCGCGGTCGAGATCAGTGCGGCCACATTCGTTCGTCGAACCCACCGTTGGATCAGAATATGTACCGGATAAAAGCCGATCCCGATCACCATCGCCAGTACCACGGGATGCAAGAAAGGACGCAAAATGCCGTACGCAAGGACAAAGGTAACCCCCAGAAGGGTCAGCAGGAAGATCGTGCTCACTCGACGGCTATTCATTGTGCTTCAAAGATGCAATCCGGAGAACACCAGGATTTCCGAAATCCTATTTTTCAGGTGGACTCGGACTGCTTCCACGGTCCGCCACCCCGCCAGAAAGAAATGAGCTTCTTCTTGTTGACGATATCTTCCACCACCGGCAAGAGGAATTCGCTGATCACTTCCACTACTTCTTCGAAAGGCGCATCCCCTTGCAGTCCGCTCTTCCGTAGGAACGCCCGCCACTGCGTCTGCTTTGCCGGGTCCTTGAAAAACTCCGCCGTTAACGCCAGCGGACGCAACCCCGGAAGGACTGTCCCTCGTCGGCGAAAAGTCGCTTCCAGAGCCGCGGAAAGAACCTGATTCTCGAACTCGAATCGGTCCGCCATCACCCACAGGTCATAGAAGTCCTTCATGCGGCTGTTGGCGATGCCTAACTTGACCATTGCCTCGAACTTTTCCGCCACCACGCTCTCCTTCGGGTAAGCCCGCAGCTTTGCGGAGGGAAAGGCCAGCAAGGTTGGATATTCGATGTCAATCGGCGCGGGGGTGATGACATCCCCGAAGCCCACGTCAATCTGCAACGGAATGCGAGCGTTAGCCAGGCGCGCTTCCAGCAGCACGCGGATGCCCTCGTATGCCTCTTCATCGCGGATCTTTTCGATACGAATGGTGTCGGCCAAGAAGGTCAAGCCATCGTCTTCCACTCTCTCCCCACACACGTCCACGAAGACACTGCGGTAGCGCTTCGCCGGCCCGGTCGCTTGTCCCAACAAGTCCAAGTCTCGCGTCGGCCGGTACACTTCGGAAGTCCACAGTTGCAGGAGAAGCGCGCCCTTCAGCACAAACTTTTCGCGGTGCCCGGATACGCTAAGCCGATAGAGGAAGCGTTCCAGAGCATAGTTGGTCAACAGCATTCCGAAGTCCTGCCGTTTTTCGTGGGCCAGATTCAGCAATCGCTGACGCACCGATGCTGGCAGGTTCGTGGCTGCCTTCTTCACGCGATCGACTCCAGATAAGGCTGCATCACCCGTGCCACGCGGCACACCTTTGCGGCCTCGTAAAGTTCATCCATCGTGGCTTTGCGTTGCCGGTAACAGTCGCGCAGCGCTTCCAGAGCCACATCGAGGCCAATCTTGTTGCGATACTTGAAACAGTCGGCCACGGTTTTGCCCGGAGTGTAAACGCGGATTGCAACACCCTCTACTTTTTTCGCCAGCACGCCGTATTCGAGCGCGGCACCGGAAAAGCGCACGATGCGCAGCGGCGGATGGTTCTCCCGCGGGCGGCGCGCCTTGCGCGAAAGGGCCATCCACACCTCGTGCGGCGACTGGGTGGTGAGACCATGAAAACGCAGCGCCGAGAGCAGACAGATAACTCCATTCGGGACGCGTTTCGCGGCTTCTGCCAGACTGTGGTGCTCGGTGGCCGCAGCCTCTCTGGCCACGTACAGACCTCGCCCGATCTGCTTCACCAGTCCCCGCTCCTTGGCCTGGCGGAGATAGTGCCGGGGGATGCCGCCGTCATCCAGATCGCGGGAGCGGAAGACGCCGGAGCGGCGCACCATCCGGGCTACGAGTTCGATCTTCGAAAGGGCCATAAGAGCAGTTTTACAATATGTCGGCATATTAGCATAAGTGCCTACATATCGTAAAGCCGCAATACTTCGGCCCGGGGTCGATCGGCGCGCTAGTACTCGTTTTTCTCGCTGCTGGATTTTTGGCGATCATCAGCCCCCAACTGTTCTGGCAAGGTACAATAATCCTTCAGCGCCAGCAGCAAACAGATACCCTCTTCTTCGGCTTGATTGCCCTGATGGTTCTGTTCAATGTGTACCTCTTCCAGCAACGCCTCGCATTGCTTAAAACCCGTCGGGAACTTGTTCGGCAATTGCAAATCGCCGAACGAACGGCAAGGACTGACGCCCTGACTGGTTTGTACAATCTAATTCTTTCTGGGACACGTCTCCGTTCAAACTACGGAGCGTTATCTAGGCTGCAAGCAGCGGATTCGTCGGCCGTTAATGGTCGCATCCGGATCGAATCTAACCCTAACCAATCGGCGATTCAGCGAAGGGTAGCCGACCACACACGAAGGAATTTATGTAGGATCCGATCATTCCTTC
>QHZR01000048.1 GCA_003224755.1 Acidobacteriota bacterium | reverse complement strand
GAGGTAAAAGTTTGCGTCCGTGGCATCTGGCTCCGATTCGCCGAAGTAGTGGTTGCGGCGCCGCAGAGGGTTTGGAGGCCGAAGAAATTGTTCTGCTATGTGCGCATTAACGGATGCAAAATTCGCGTGCCCTGGGAGCGCTACCACGAACTCAGAGACGCCAATATGGTCAAAATTATCTTCTTGCCCGCGTCACGCGTCGCGGTTCGAGTCGAGGTTGCACACGGCATAGGATTGGCAATGTAATTTTGCGCGAATTCAAAGTCTCAATAAGCAGACTCTGATCTTCGACCGGAACTACACAAGCAAGCTAAGGGATTTACAACTGGCTCATCTTAGCCAGAAACTCGCCATTGGCTGTCGTTTTGGCCAGGCGTTCGATAAGCAGTTCCATGGCTTCGACCGGCGACAGCGGGTTCAGCACTTTGCGTAACACCCAAATGCGCTGGAGATCATCCTTCGGAATGAGCAACTCTTCTTTTCGGGTGCCGGAGCGCTGAATGTCAATAGCCGGGAATGTGCGTTTGTCAACCAACTTGCGGTCGAGAATGATTTCACTGTTGCCCGTTCCTTTGAATTCTTCGAAGATGACATCGTCCATGCGGGAACCAGTGTCGATGAGCGCGGTGGCAATGATGGTCAGCGAGCCGCCTTCTTCGATGTTCCGCGCGGAACCGAAGAAACGCTTCGGACGCTGCAGAGCGTTGGAGTCCACGCCGCCGGAAAGAACTTTACCGCTGGGCGGGACAATCGTGTTGTAGGCGCGGGCTAGACGGGTAATCGAGTCGAGCAGAATCACAACATCGCGCTTGTGCTCAACTAGCCGCTTGGCCTTTTCGATGACCATTTCTGCGACCTGCACGTGACGCGCTGCTGGCTCGTCGAAGGTCGAAGAAATCACTTCGCCCTTCACCGAGCGTTGCATGTCAGTTACTTCTTCCGGACGCTCATCAATCAGCAGCACCATGAGCACAACTTCCGGATGATTGGTGGTGATCGAATTGGCCACGTTTTGCAGCAGCATGGTTTTGCCGGCTCGTGGCGGCGAAACGATTAATCCACGCTGTCCTTTGCCAAGAGGCGTGAGCAAGTCCATCACACGCGCGCTGACGTTTTCGCGCACGGTTTCCAGCTTGATCCGCTCTTGGGGATACAGCGGGGTCAGGTTGTCGAACAGAATCTTGTTGCGCGCCTCGTCCGGCGACTCGAAGTTAACGGCTTCGATCTTGACTAGCGCGAAATACTTCTCGCCTTCATGCGGCGGCCGGACTTGGCCGCTAATTGTG
The DNA here is from genome assembly GCA_003224755.1 of Acidobacteriota bacterium. Classification (GTDB taxonomy): domain Bacteria; phylum Acidobacteriota; class Terriglobia; order Terriglobales; family Acidobacteriaceae; genus Gp1-AA145. The sequence goes on along the minus strand of QHZR01000048.1, from coordinate 23,475 downwards.
TCGCCTGTCTTCAGGTCGAATTTGCGGATTTGCGAAGGCGAGACGTAAATATCGTCGGGCCCGGGTAGATAGTTGTAATCGGGCGACCGGAGAAATCCATAACCGTCAGGCAGGATTTCCAGCACGCCTTCCGCGAAAATGTGGCCTTCTTTTTCGCTCTGTGCCTGGAGAATTTTGAAAATCAGGTCCTGCTTGCGCATGCCGCTGGCGCCGGGGAGATCGAGCGTGCGGGCAATCTTGGTCAATTCGGTTATGTTTTTTTCTTTGAGTTCAGCAATGGTCATTAGCTCACCTGCGAGGAGATTCGGAATAGGGAGGGTATTTCAGGGAGATTCGGGTACCGCGAGGCAGGAAGGCTGGGCTGCTACTTAGGCAGCCCGCCGTTGTGCCTCAACAAAATGTTCCGGCTCAGACAACACGGTCTGGCGCTCGGAGCTTGCAATCCGATCCAGCACTTCATTCATTGTTTCCTGGATTCTGGTATTAGGCTTGTGAAACTTACGCGTAGCCTTGGAGGCAAGCTGACAGAGCATATACCGGTTCCGTAACGTATGTAAAGCATCAAAAACACGATCAGAGCGCATGAGGTTTGTGTTCCTTTCTCTCCGGGAAGAAGCTTCTCGGCTACGAGCGTCCCTTTTCAGAACTCTTCAGGCGGCAACTAACCGCGAGCCGTACCGTAACTAACTGAAAACAGATGAGTTCTTAAGGAAAAAGCTCGGTTACTTGTATAGATGCTCCGAAGGGGCCGAAAGTTTCTCTGTTCGATTGATCAAGCCCGGTCGAGCGGAGGTCGTCAGAAATCCGGTGTCTTAGGCCTTCGGAACGCTTTAAATTACAAGGAAACCCGGCAGTCGTCAAGGAATTATTTGTGGGTCTCCCTCACTGCGGGACAAGACAGAACCATTCTGGGCACGGTTCGAGATCGGAGCCACGCCCGATTCCCAACTTCGTGCCAAGTTATGAGATAAGTCACTGTTAGCGTTTGGGTTATCTTCCGCTTTGGTGTGGTTGGCTGACGCGTTCTTTCGCCTTACAATGGCCTACCATAAACTTCGATCTCAATGAAGTCCTGCTACGAAATTCTTGAAGTTTCCGAATCAGCCAGCGCCGAGCAAATCCGTTCGGCTTATTTGAAGATGGCCCGCGAGTACCACCCTGACCGCGTTCCCGAACACCTGACCAAGCTTCGTGCCGACGCGGAGGACAAATTCAAACAGGTGCAGGGGGCTTGGGCGGTACTCGGCGACGCCGCGAAGCGCGGCGCCGCCTTCACAGCCAGCCCATGCACCAGTGGCCCGGGAAGGCATTCTGGACCTTCTCCGCCACAGGCAGGGCTTGGTGAGGTGGACGCTGCTGGTCTTGATTGCGACTCTTGTCCTGTCGTCATCGGCGAAGTGGCCATTTCCCGCGAGTCCGCCAATAGTCCAGATACAACAACCGCCGAGATTACGAAACCGGCCAAAAAAGGAGCCGGCGACTCTTATGAATTCAATGTTTCTCCCCGCCATATCCAGACATGGGATCGCGAGGGCGGCAAGGGTCTAGAAATCCAACTGCTGAGTGCGACTGCCCGGTTCGATGAACTGGAAGTCTCGTTTCGCGTTCGCGCGGGTGACCACGGCAATCTGCTCCTCTTTGAGCCTCCGGGAGCGAGTGGTCAATCCAAGATGATTCTAGGCAAAGAGGTTCCGGTGGATCGCGATTTCGGGGAGCTTCACGTGGAGGACAATACTGGCGCGAAATACGTCTCGACCACCGGCTTCGTCGGTGGTCAGCAAACGAATTTCAACCTTTACAACTTCACCCGGCACATTAGTTTTAGGCCTCACGAAGAACTCATGCTTTGGGCAAAGTTCCCTCCCATCGCCCGCCGCGCCTCCTGAATCACGTTCGTTTCGCCCACGCTGGGAAGATGGCAGCCGGAGTGGCGCTGGCCAGCGATCAACCTGAAGTAGGCTCCTCCACACCGGCGCCATTGCTATTCCCTCTCGCTGTGACAGAATGAGCACCTTCCCCCAGCACGAATTCTCTCGGGGATCTCTGCATGCGTCGAGGACTTGTCTGCTTTCTCTTTCTGTTGGCGCGGTTGGCTGCGGCCGAGGATTCGCTCCACGTGTATTACTACGGCGGCGAATCCATAGAGCAAATCAACATTGGCGGCGTCACCGTCACTCTGAGGCTGAAAGACAATGGCAAATTGAACCAGGTCGCCGTGTACGTGGACAACCGGTCGCCGGACGCCGTAAACCTGATTCCGGCGAACTTCACTCTGCACCAGAACACGCCGAAAGATAAAGATCTAGCTATGAAGTCGGACCAGCAAGTGCAGAAGATTGGCGGAGATAGCGCGCTAGGACAAGTGGTGAGCGGCTTCGGAACCGGCTTCGGCCGAGCAAAAGACAAGATGACAGGAAAGGACGATTTAGCCTCGACAAACGCCCCAGCAGATTACGACGCGCAGGCACGATGGCTGGCCCACGCAGACGAACTTGCCCAGAGAGGGCAAACAGTCACGCTGGGGCGCTCGTATCTGCGCAGCAGTTCGGTGTTTCCGGGCACAAGGTTGGCGGGTGTGCTGTGGTTCGATCGCGACGACGCACTTGCTTCCGGGTCGTACACGTGACCCTGGGCTCCCGTAACTAGCAATTTCCTTTTCCGCCTCCAGAATGGGCGACCACGCCTTCAAATCCGATCCAGCCCGACAAGAGTCCCGACAAGGCCGCCAAAGCTCCTCCGGAGCATTCGCCTGCTGGCGGTTCCTCGGCCTCGAAAGCTGGGGTGCTGGGCGTTGCCGGCGAAAACTGGTCTGAGAGCGGCATGGTGGGCGTGAAGATTCTTGAAGTTGCCGAGAACAGTTCCGCCGCGTCGGCAGGTCTTCACATGGGCAATGTCATCACGGAAATGGACGTTGCCCCGATTCATACCACAGACGACCTGGCTGCGGTGCTGACGCAAAGGGGCCCCGGAAGCCGGGTGAATGTGACCTATCTCTTTCGGACTAACCTGGGCTGGATGGCAAAACAGACGTCTCTGATACTGGCTCGTGGGGATTGACTCCACCCCAGGGAACCAATCTTCCAAGTTCCGCGTCCAATTTCATATGCCACGCAGCTTGTTTCTCATGCTTCTGCTGGTCGGCAAAACGCTGGCCGCACAGAGTACTCTCGCCCCCAGGCAGGCTCTTTCGTCGGTCGCTGGACAAGTTGTACAGGAGTCGGCGGGTACGCCCCTGCGGAAGGTCGCGGTACAATTGGCGCCGAGCGAAGGATCAACTGTCTTCAGGCAGGATGACCGCAACTGGCACTCTGCCACGACTGACTCCGATGGCCGTTTTCAAATAGTAGGAATCCAACCTGGAGAATACCGAGTCATTCTTGAGCACAATGGCTTCCTATCTTCGACGCGCAGGTCTCGACTCTATTCTTCCACCTTGTTGTCGCTCGCTGCTGGACAGGAATTGCAGGAACTGCTCTTTCGCATGCGTCCGGCGGGCGTCATAAAAGGGAAAATCGTGGATGAAGACGGCGATGCTGTGCCGGGAATTGGCGTTAGCGCGGTATCAGCGTCAGGCCGCGATATGGAGTCGAATGTCAATGCCACCACCAACGATCTCGGCGAATATCGGATTGCCGGTCTCCCGGAAGGCAAGTTTCTGGTCATTGCGCAACCTCAAGCTGAAATGATCGCGTCCGGCAGCAGGCCTTCGCAGGAAAAAGTTTATGCGCCGACTTATTACCCCGGCAATCCTGATCGGAGCCAGGCCGCCACCATTGACGTCCACGCCGGAGACGAAGCAACGGCGAGCTTTAATCTGATTTCGAGCCGGATATTCACCGTCAAGGGCCGGGTTTTCGGGCTGAAACCGACAGCCCAGCCAACGGCAACGGCACCACGCCGAATGCTTCAGGTAAACGGTCAGGGCTCCGCCACCATCGTGCTGGAACGAACGGATGGTCAGAACAGCTCTCACGGCGCAGCAATCGAGGCGGATGGTTCGTTCGAGATCCAGGGTGTGCTGCCAGGTTCCTACAACGCACGGATCAGTTCAGAGCATTTGAATCACGTGCGCGCTAGCCAGACTATCGAAGTTCGTGACGCCGACATTGATGGCGTTCAACTCACCACCGAATCGTCCGTCGAGATGCATGGCCGATTTCGCATGGACGACGGGAGAAAAATGGACTGGAGACAAGTGCAGATCATGATTGATCCCGACGACCGCAAGCAATCGGATGGTCCGCTGATGGCGCGAATGCAGGCGGACGGATCGTTCGTTGTTCCGAATGCCCAGCCCGGCAATTACCACGTCGTGGTCACCTCCAGTTCCGCCTTGCTACGCGATTACATTGTGAAAGAGGTGAATGTCGATGGAAAGGAAGTCGGCGATTCTGGCTTGTCCATTACGGGCGGCGCGTCGTTCCTGGACATCGTGGGAAGCGCCAAGGGCTCAGCCATCGAAGGCACCGCGGTTGACGATGAAGGCAAACCGATTCCCGACATGCAGGTCGTCTGTATTCCAGACGCGACCCGCCGCAAGCGTCACGATATTTACCAGCAGGTGCAAACAGACCAACGCGGATATTTCAGCCTGCGCGGATTGAACGCCGGTGAATACCAGGTCTTCGCACTTGACGATGCGCCCGGTGATATCACGGACCAGGACTTTGTTTCCGCACACGACGGTCAAGGCGAAACCGTCACGGTTGAAGCAGGAGAGCGCAAGAGCGTTGTCCTGAAGCTGCCCCCGCCTGCGGATTGATCTCCAAATCACGATCTAGGACGACAAGAATCGGGCCCCACGTCTCGCGACTTTCGAGACGTGGAACCACGATTGCGAAACCCTTGGCATTTAGTCCTCGGCGGCGTACCATCAGTCCACTCCGAACGCGTGGGTGCAAGAAAGGACTCTCGCCATGGTCTTTGGCATGAGCTTACAAACCTACATTCTGATTCACGTGCTGATCAGCTTGATCGGAATTGCTTCTGGACTGGGTGTCATGTACGGGCTGCTTAAGAACAAACAGCTCGACCGGTCGACCGGGTTATTCCTGACCACGACGGTGCTGACCAGCGTTACTGGATTCGGATTCCCGTTCGATCACCTGCTGCCCTCGCACAAAGTCGCCATTCTGTCGCTAGTGGCGCTGGCAATTGCTATTGTCGCGCGCTATCCGCTTCACCTTGCCGGAGCGTGGCGCAAGACGTACGTCATTTGCGCGTCTGTGGCGCTGTATTTCAATTGTTTTGTCCTAGTCGTGCAGCTCTTTGAGAAGGTTCCCGCGCTCAAGGCCGTGGCACCTACGCAGAAGGAAGCGCCATTTGCAGTTGCTCAATTGGCTCTGCTGGCGCTCTTCGTGGTCCTGACGATCTTCGCGGCAAAACGATTCCGGGACCAACCTGCGCTGCTGGTACGCGCGGCCGACCGGGCTGCGTAAGGCAACAGGCAACCTATTACTTCTAGGTCGTCTACAATAAGGGCTTCAAAGCGGGCCTGTCTTAAGTCCGGGCAGGCCTTTTCACATATGCTCTTACCCCTGCCGATGCCCGGCGTTTTTCTTGCCCAGCGCAGCATCTCGCAATACCTTCATCAGCATTTCTTTGACACCACTTTCAAGGGCTTGTATCGCGCCAATGCATTTGATATGGCGCTGCTTATCCCCTACTTCATAGTTCTGATTCTGCTGGCTTCCTACGGATTGCATCGGTACACGCTGGTTTATCTCTATTACAAGAAGAAGAAAAACAGGACCACGGAGCCGACAGAAATCTTTGCCGATCTGCCTCGAGTCACGGTGCAGCTGCCAATTTTCAACGAGCAATTTGTTGTGGATCGCCTGCTGCAGGCGGTCTGCCGACTGGATTATCCTCGCGAGAAGCTGGACATCCAGTTACTCGATGATTCGACCGATGAGACCGTTGACGTGGCGCGCGGCCTGGTCGAGCACTACGCTGCACAGGGATACCCGATCACTTACCATCACCGGACGAATCGCGCGGGATTCAAGGCTGGTGCATTGCACGAGGGCTTGAAATCGGCGCAGGGCGAGTTCGTCGCCATTTTCGATGCCGACTTTGTTCCGCCGACAGATTTTCTGCTGCGTACCATTCACCATTTTACCGATCCCAAGATCGGCATGGTGCAAACCCGCTGGACCCATATCAATCGCAATTATTCCTTTCTCACCGAGGTCGAGGCCATCTTGCTTGACGGCCACTTCGTGCTCGAGCACTCGAGTCGCGCGCGTCACGACGTATTTTTCAACTTCAATGGGACTGCGGGCTTATGGCGGCGACGGGCCATCGACGATGCCGGCGGTTGGGAACACGACACGCTGACCGAAGACACCGATCTTTCTTATCGTGCGCAACTCAAAGGCTGGAAATTTATCTATCGCCAGGACGTTGAGTGTCCGGCTGAACTGCCTGTAGAAATGACCGCATTCAAAACCCAGCAGGCGCGCTGGGCCAAGGGCCTGATTCAGACCGGCAAAAAAATCCTTCCGCGCGTGCTCAAGAGCGATCAGCCGTTCCGCGTGAAGCTAGAGGCGTGGTATCACCTGACCGCAAACCTGAGCTATCCGCTGATGGTGATTCTTTCGGTCCTGCTATTACCGGCAATGGTGATCCGCTTTTACCAGGGCTGGTTCCAGATGCTGTATATAGATATCCCGCTCTTTCTGGCCTCGACGTTCTCTATTTCAAGTTTCTACCTGGTTTCGCAGCGCGAACTTTTTCCGCGCACGTGGCCGCGCACGTTTTTGTATTTGCCGTTCTTGATGGCGCTTGGGATCGGACTCACGGTAACGAATACGCGCGCCGTGCTCGAAGCACTAATCGGCAAACAAAGTGCCTTCGCCCGAACCCCGAAGTATCGCGTGGAATCGAAGAAGGACAGGCTCCAGGGCACGAAATACCGCAGGCGCCTGGGCTGGGTGCCGTGGATCGAGCTATTGATTGGGACTTATTTCGCGCTTACGGTTTATTACGCGCTGCAAAACGAGAATTATCTGACCGTTCCGTTCCTCATGCTATTCGTGGTCGGCTACTGGTACACCGGGTTGATGTCGCTGCTGCAAGGGCGCTTCTCCGGGCTGTCGCTGGGCGCAGAGAACCATACCAAACCTTTCCCGGTTGGAGTGTAGTCGCCCTTCTCTTCCTTTCATTTCGCCACGAACGGAGTTAGAATTCCAGTCGCTTCGCTGGGCCTCTCCAAAGGGGGATTCCATGAACCGCCGTATCTGCGCCGTCTGTTCTCTTCTCGTCGTTCTAGTGATTCCCATAACAAGTTGTGGAGGCAGTCACAGCGGCGAGAGCTATGTGCTGATTGCCGTCAACGTCAAGATCCCATACTGGCAAAGTGCTGGAGCAGGATTCTCGCAAGCGGCCCAGCAGTTGGGCATCAGCTACACCTTCGCCGGACCTGATACTTATGATCCCGCCGCCGAACGTGAAGAATTGCTCCGGGCCATCGAGAAGAGGCCCGCAGGCATTCTTATCTCGGTTGCCGATCCGAATACAGTGGAAGACGGAATTTACCGTGCGATTGACGCCGGTATCCCGGTCATCACGATCGATTCTGATGCCCCCGCGAGCAGGCGTCTGTTTTTCGTTGGCACCAACAATTACCAGGCTGGACTAATGGGGGGACAGCGCCTGATTCAGGAGCTTAAGGGTAAAGGGAACGTGGTCGTATTCACCATGCCTTCCCAGCCAAATCTGAATGAGCGCTTCCGCGGATACAAGGACGCACTCCAATATCATCCTGATATTAGGATTGCGGGAGTCGTGGACATCAAGGGAGACCCGCGCATTGCGTTTGATAGCGCGACTCAAATCTTGTCGGTTGACAAGAAGCAACACATTGATGCATTTGTATGCCTCGAAGCTTTGTCGGGCAAAGAGGTTGCCAATGTGTTGAACAGCAACGGAATTAAGGGCAGGACGATCATTGCTATGGACACCGACCCGGAGACGCTGGAGTGGATACAGAAGGGCGTAATCGCGGCCACGATTTCTCAGAAGCCCTACACCATGGCATTTGTCGGACTTAAGATGCTGGATGACCTGCACCACTCAGGGCTAAAGAATCTGGGCGCCGACTGGGCCCACGATAGCTTTGCACAGGTGCCGGCCTTCGTAGATACTGGATCGGCGATGGTTGACAAGAGCAACGTGGACGCATTCCTTGCTGCCACCAAATCTATCTCAGGAAAATAACACCGAGTCCATGCGCAAGATCCTGTACCTGACCATTTTTTGTTTTGCCGCGTTCCAATCCTCAACTGCTCTTGACCGCCAGCCTAATTCCGATTACCATGCCCGGCGCGAAAAACTCGCGGCGAAACTCGATGGAGGCTTCGCGCTCCTCTTCGCGCCACCCGAAGCGGAAGGGCCAAATGATCTTTATGGATATCGCCCGGACGACAATTTCTATTATTTGACTGGGTGGACGGAGCCGGGCGCGGCGCTTCTGGTCGTGTCTGTGGAGGAAGCGCAGGGCAATACACCAGCTCGAACTTATGCAGAGATTCTGTTCCTGCCGAACCGCAACTATTCGCAGGAACGCTGGACGGGGCCAAAGCTCGGACCCGACGATCCCAAAGCGATCCAGATTACCGGCGTCGATCGCGTCGACGCGCTCGACAATCTGCGCACCGAACTGGTCAAGCTGCTACCCGTTTCGCCGCCACCGAGAAACGCCAGAATTTATACGGACGTGCCTGCATCCGGAGAGAGGTCAAACTCAACTGAGCCTTTGAGCTGGCTGAAGAACGCAAACGCATTTCCCGTGGGGACGGAGTACCGGGATATTCGTCCGCTGCTTGCCTCTTTACGCACAGTGAAAGATGCGGGTGAGATTGAGCTGGTACGCAAGGCAACCAATGCTTCTATCGCTGCGCATTTTGCAGCGATTCGTGCGATTCACCCTGGCACGACAGAGCGAGAGATCTCCGCACTCATGCAATATGAGTGGGGCAAGCGCAGCTGTGAGCGTCCAGCATATGCGCCGATTGTGGGATCGGGATTGAATTCTACCGTCCTGCACTATTCGGACGACTCGCAAACAATGCAGGCCGGCGACCTGATCTTGATTGATGCTGCCGGCGAGTATTCGATGTACGCGTCGGACATCACACGCACCATGCCAATCTCAGGCAGGTTCAGCGCTCGTCAACGCCAGATCTACGACATCGTTCTCGGGGCGCAGAAGGCTGCCATGGCGGCTTTTCAGTCGGGCAAGTCGTCTTTGCGAAGAAGCCAGCCTGACTCCTTGTATGAGGTGGCTTATCAGTACATCAACACACATGGCAAGGACTCGCATGGTGAGCCTCTGGGCAAATACTTCATTCACGGGCTCAGCCATTACGTGGGATTAAATGTCCATGATGAAGGCGATTATTCGGTTCCGCTGGGTCCAGGCATGGTATTCACGATCGAGCCTGGGATTTACATTCCGGAAGAGAAGCTTGGCGTGCGGATCGAGGACATGTTCTACGTGGACAATGGTGGCAAACTGATTCGGCTGACGGAGTCGCTGCCGCAAACCGCCGACGAGATTGAGCGGCTGATGTCGGGCAAAGCGCAAATAAAAAACCCCTAAAGGAAATTCCTATGAAAAAGATAATTCTCCTGCTGTTCGCTCTCGCCATTGTCGCCGCCGCACAGGAGAAAAAGCTTGCTCCTCAGTCCTCGCACGGTCTGCCTCCGATCATTGACCGCGATCTCTTCTTCGGCAATCCGGAGATCGCATCGGCCCAACTCTCCCCTGATGGCAAATACATTTCGTTCCTGAAGCCCTGGAAGGACACACGCAACATCTACGTGAAGGGCGTGGACCAGCCTTTCAGCGCGGCACGGCTGCTCACCACGGAGACCAAACGGCCGATCGCGGGGTACTTCTGGACCCGCGACAGCAAAAACATTCTTTACGTGAAAGACAATGACGGCGACGAGAACTTCAATATCTATGCAGTTGACCCTGCCGCCAAGCCTGCCGCGGGCGCAGATGCGCCGCCCTCGCGCGATCTCACCGGACTCAAGGGTGTGCGTGTTGAAATCTTCGATCTGCCCAAAAGCAATCCCGACATCGTTTACATGGGGCTGAATGATCGCGATAAAGCCTGGCACGATCTTTATAAGCTCGCTATTTCCACCGGCGAAAAAACGCTGGTTCGCAAGAACACCGACCGAATCACTGGCTGGGTGTTTGATCTTGCCGGAAACCTGCGCGTGGCGACCCGCTCGGCGGAAAGCGGCGAGACCGAATTTCTGCGCGTAGATGCGGACAAGTTCACCAAAATTTATTCGTGCAACGTTTTCGAGAGCTGCGGGCCACTGCAATTTAAGCCGGGGAATGAGCACATTTACATTGAAACCAACAAGGACGCGAACCTAGTCTCACTGGCATTGATGGACCCGCAGACCGGAAAAACGGAGACGGTGGAATCGGACCCGCTGGGCAAAGTTGATTTTGGCGGAGCGCTGTTCTCCGAAGCGACGGACGAACTAGTCGAGACCTGGTACATCGCAGCTCGCGCAAAGACTTATTACAAGGAAAAAGCGTTCGGCGATGACGTCCACTGGATCGAGCGCAAGTTCCAATATCCGAAGAATGAAGTCATGGTGGTTTCGCGAACGCGTGATGAGAGCTTTTGGCTCGTTAACATCGTAAGCGCCACCGAGCCGGGCCAGACTTATCTTTTCAATCGCAAGACCCGCACACTCACTCCGCAATTCAAGATTCGGGAAAAACTGCCGCGTGAGTACCTGACCGAGATGAAGCCGGTCTCTTACAAGTCCTCCGATGGGCTGGAAATTCCAGCATATTTGGTGTTGCCCAAGGGGGTTGCAGCCAAAAATCTTCCGACGCTGGCGTTGCCTCACGGCGGACCTTGGGGACGCGACGACTGGGGCTACAATACACTGGCCCAATTCTTCGCAAACCGTGGCTACGCGGTGCTGATGCCGAACTTTCGCGGTTCCACTGGTTACGGCAAGAAATTTCTCGACGCCGGCAATCATGAGTGGGGCGGAAAGATGCAGGACGACATCACCTGGGGCGTGAAGTACCTTGTTTCCGAAGGAATCACTGATCCCAAGCGCGTCGGCATTTTGGGCGGATCGTACGGCGGCTATGCCACCCTGGCAGGTATTACTTTTACTCCTGATCTATATGCCGCCGCTGTGGACATCGTCGGGCCTTCCAATCTTATGACTCTGCTGGACGCGATTCCGCCTTATTGGGAGAGTATTCGAAAAGTGCTGTATGCGCGAATGGGTGACCCAAGCACACCCGAGGGGAAGACGTGGCTGATCGAGCGTTCTCCTCTCACTCGTGCCGACAAGATCAGGACGCCGCTGCTGGTAGCACAAGGCGCAAACGATCCTCGCGTGAACCGCCGCGAAGCGGAACAGATCGTCATGGCGTTGCGCGATCGAGGCTTCCCGGTTGAATACTTGCTGGCGCCTGATGAGGGCCACGGCTTTGCGCGTCCTGTGAACAATCTCGCGCTGTTCATGTCGTCAGAAAAATTTCTGGCTGAGCATCTCGGCGGACGGTATCAAGAAGGCGGTTCCCCGGAAGCGGCAAAGCGTCTTGCCGAGATCAATGTGGACCCGAAAACTGTTGTGCTGGCAAAGAAACTCGACCCCACCACGGTCGGCCTCCCGAAACTCGGGATGGATCTTGCGCCCGGCGCCTATAAATACAAAGCGACAATTGCCGGAGGCGGACAGCAGATTCCACTGACCATCTCAACCACAATCCAAGAAGAAAATGGAGCATGGAGCGTTGTCGACAAGACCGAGAGCCCGATGGGCGAGGGCTCCGACCGCGCCACCCTCGACAAGGCAACCCTTGTGATGCTTAAGCGACAGGTGCAGCAAGGGCCGGTTTCGATCAATCTCGATTTCACTGACCGTAAAGTCAGCGGCAGCATGAGCATGAACGGCCAAGAAAAGCCGGTTTCTGCGGACTTGGGCGGGCCGCTCTTCGCAAACGGCGCCGGAAGCCTTCAGTCCATTGCCTGCTTGCCGTTGGCCGATGGCTACACCACTAGCTTCCGTAACTTTGATGTGCAATCGCAGAAAGAAAAGTTAATGGCACTCAAAGTTCTGGGATCAGAAAACGTGGCCGTGCCCGCTGGCACGTTTGACGCCTACAAGTTGGAACTCACCTCAGACGACGGCAGCGGCGACAAACAAACCATCTGGATTGCCAAGGAATCGCACAGGGCGATTAAGATGGATGGGGTGCTCGCCTCGATGGGCGGCGCAACGTTAACTATGGAACTCGTACAGTAACAAGGCATGGGCTTCACGGGCTATTGGTAGCCAGGCTTCGCTGAGTGCTTAATGCTCGGTGCCGTTCTGATATCCTGAACCATCGTGCGGATGTTCTGGTGGTTTCTGACAGTCGCAATTGCCGCCGGGGCCGTGTTATGGGCCGCTTTGTCAGCGTACGTGCAGGTACGCGATCGCTTGCGGAAGGCGGAAAATCGGGGTTCCGGGCCAGGGCACGAACCGGACGCTGAGAGTAAAAATTAGGCCGAAAGAATTGACCTGAAAAGAGGAAGAATGTCAGCACCAATGACTGGGGTTGCGGTTAGCCGCAGCAAATCAGCGGAAGCCACGTTGCAGATTGCAATCGTCGTCGCGGCGAGTTTGTTCGTTACGGTGTGCGCGCGCTTTTCGCTTCCCATCCCCGGAACCCCTGTGCCCTTGAGCATGCAAAATTTCGCCGTGCTTCTGGTGGGATTGTCGCTGGGCAGCCGTCGCGGCTTTATCGCGCTGGCGCTGTATTTGGCTGAAGGCGCAGCTGGATTACCAGTATTTGCTCCCGTGGGCGCGCCTGGCATTCTGCGCTTTGCCGGTCCGAGCGCTGGTTACCTGATCGCCTATCCGTTTGTTGCCGCGCTTGCCGGATACATTTTCGAACGTGGGAAGCGGACTTTCACGAATGCTGCTTCAGCCGCAGTTGCTGCCGAGTTGCTGCTATTCACATGCGGCATTTCCTGGCTCTTCGCTCTGACTCATTCGCTGAGCCGGGCCATTGCATTTGGCCTTTACTGGTTCATCTTTGCCGAAGTAATGAAAGTTATGTTCGCGGCTGGAATTGCAACCACCTGGCGGCGTTTCGTTCCGCAAGCCTGATCTCGTTTCTCCCTGGAGAAGTTAAGTGTCAACGCTCACGGCTGCTTCAACTCGCGAGATTGCGATCGCCCATAGTCCTGACTCCGATGATGCCTTCATGTTCTACGGCCTGGCGACCAACCGAGTCAGTGTTCCCGGCCTGCGATTCACACACACTCTCTCCGATATTCAAAGCCTCAATCAAAAAGCGATTGAAGGCGATGGCATGTACGACGTGACCGCCATCTCGTTCCATGCTTATCCGTATTTGCAGGAAAAATATGCGCTGATGACTTGCGGGGGCAGCGTGGGAGAAGGCTACGGTCCGATGATCGTTGCGCCACGGGCGTATTCGGAAAGCGAGATCAAAGCGAAGAAAATTGCAGTTCCTGGAAAACTCACGACTGCCTATCTCGCGCTGAAAATCTTTGGTCCGGAGATTGAAACCGAAGTTGTTCCTTTTGACCAGATCATTCCCCGGGTGGTGGCAGGACAGTACGAGGCCGGACTGATTATCCACGAAGGTCAGCTCACCTACGACCGCTCTGGACTATATAGAATTCTTGACCTTGGAAAATGGTGGGCACAGAACACCGGGCTGCCTCTTCCATTAGGCGGAAACGCCATTCGCCGCAGTCTGGGCCGCGAGCTGATCTCGAGTATTTCTGCGGCGCTGCGCGACAGTATCCAATACGCGCTCGATCATCGTGAGGAAGCACTCGCCTACGCGATGCAGTTTGCCCGTGATCTTGATCCGCAACTGGCTGATCGCTTCGTCGGCATGTACGTCAACGAACGCACCCTGGATTATGGCGAAGATGGGAAGGAAGCGATCCGCAGATTGCTGGAGATGGGATACAGGGCGGGAATTATTGCAGTGGCACCGCGCGTGGAGTTTGCGGAGTAAGAATTCAACCCTTTGTTCTCGGTGCCAGTTCAGATGGTGACCAGACTAATCCCGCTGGTCCGTGCCGCCCGCTTTAATTCGTTATCGAGCGTCGCCAGCGGTAATCCCTCACGTAGCGCAAGTTCCAGGTAACCCGCATCATATTCAGTAAGCTGTTCTTGACGAGCAACCGAGAGGATCTGGCTGAATGCTATCTCGATGCGGATAGTGTCCACCAAAATGGGAAGGCCAGAAATCCGATGCAACACCGTAGTTACCTATGCCACCGAGATGCGCTTGCGTCTCTCACCGACAAGGAGCGCGTTGGCCACTTCAGACGGCCAAACGGCTGTCGTGAGGGCCTCAGTTCCAGAGGCCAGTAAATCGAGCACCCCTCTGTATAAGGTGTGGCCTCATCAGGAAAACACCATGCCACAGCGACAGACGCATCCAATACCAGCCGCTTAGTAGCGCCGGCCTTCATTGATTAGCTCGCGTATGCTTAACCCCCCAAGACTCGCACCCTTCCGAATGTCACGGATGTCCCGAACCAGTTGCTTGAGATCCCTGCGTTCTCCATCATCGGCAGGGACCAATTTTGCGATCGGAACGCCTCGACGCGTGATCCGAATGGTTTCTCCCTCAGAAACCTGCCTCAGCAGCTCATTCAGGCGTGTCTTTGCTTCAAATGCTCCCACTGTCTTCATACAACTAGTCTATCATCTAGTCTGTTGTAAAAAAACAGAATTATTCACTGACTTTAGAGCGAATTGGCTACTCCACTTTCCTCGGAAACGTAACCAGCGGATCAATATCGACTGGCAGTTCCTTGGCCCTATCCAGTGACTTCTGCAGCTCGGGCGGAATTACGTCGTACTTCTTGAACCAGGCCTCGGCCTTGGCGCGGTCGCCGGTGGCTTCCATCGTGAGCAATTCTTTCGCTAAGCCGGCAATGACATCGGGCATCTTCTCGAAATCCACCGAATATTTTCCGGATGCACCGCGCCGCACTACACCTTGCTCGACGTAGTAGTTAAACTCCATCATCTCGGCCTGGCCGTGAGCTTCAAAAGCGCCAAAACGCAGAGTGCGGAAGTTTCCGGCGATATACGAAGCGTAGTATTCGTTTAACTTCTCTTTCGCTAACACGCCGTGGTCCACCAGCCACTTCAGGCTGAACATGCCGACCACATCGGCCTTCGCTTCCTCCAGACCTCCAAAGATTGGCCCGATGGCTGCGCGAATGTCCACTTTCTCTCCGGAAGCATTGTGTGCAAACGCCGGCCCCAGGCCGTGGCAGATTTCGTGCATGATCGTGCCGAGCAAGTATCCTTCCCCTGAAACCATGTTGGCTTGGTGCGTCGGCATCATATATCGCGCAAGCGGCAGAATGACATAGTTCACTCGCGCGTCCATGAAGTTCTTGAAGAAGAGTTTCTTGCTTCCCTGCTGTTCGTGGATCCTCGGATCGTTCGGCAGATTATCGGCCACCGCCTGATATCCGTGCCCAAGATCGCCGGTGCGGAAGGGCGCGTCCATAACTTCCATTGGCGTTTCCAACCCATGTTTTGAAGGACGATCTGGGGCGGGAAGTGGCAAGGAATCTTGGATATCAGCCACGTACTTCCTGAAGGTATCGAGCTTGGCGCTTTGCGCCTGGTTGCGAATCAGAATCGAACCGCCATAGCTCGCCTTCACGCCGAGCAATGTATCGGCATAGGTTTCGTACGGCGCGAAGATGATGTCAACTTTCGGATCTTTCAACTGCATCCAGGCGATGTCACTCTTGAAGTAATCGTCACTAAGGAGTGCGTCGGAGCGGAGCCGCAAGAAATTTGCAAAGGCTTTGTCTGGACTGAGATCGGCGGCCTCCCGCAGGTCGCGGGCGGCAGGCTCAAGAAAAGAGCGATAGGCGATGTGGTATGGCAAGCCGTCCAAATCGCTTCCGTGCCAGCGAACGACCGAAGTGGGGCTGTAGAGTTCCGCACGTTTTTCTGGATGCAGCTTTACGTATTGTTCGATCTGATCGCGGGTCAATCCCTGCGGATAGAAACCGCGGCCAAGTGGCATCGGTGTCGCCCCAACGAACGGCCTTTGACCGTCAAGGAGATCGAAACGCGAACCGTTGATCCACAAATAGCGGCGAAGATTGACATCCTGCTTGCTCGTCTTGCCTTCGAGGGATTGATAGAGTTGCAGCCCATCGGGATCAACCTGCCGCCAGTAAATGTCGTCGAGATAGCGGCAGGCGTCCACCAGCTTCGCAACCATCTTCTGTTCGCGCACCGTCAACCCGGACGCGTCGAATGGCATGTGCACCTGGCGAAACCTTGCCAGGCGAGGTTCAAGATCAGGAACAACCTCCATGCGCGCCGCAACCGACTGACCGCTGGTATGCGACGCGCCCCTCTGATGACTGGTTTGAGCCGTAGAAAAAAGAGAAATCGTTGCAACTATGAATCCCACAGCCTCCCAATTTTTCATCGTCCACGGATTCTAGCAGTAAACGCTTTACCGACTCTTTTCAGCTGTGGTTCCTGGGCGACAACATGAACTGCTGAGTATCATAGATTCTGAGCTTCGCTCATGCGTCAAACCCTTCTTATTGATGCTGATGACACATTGTGGGAGAACAACGTGTACTTCGAGCGCGCGATCGCCGAATTCATTTCGTTCCTGAACCATCGCGAGCGATCGGCCGAGGAAGTACGTGAAATTCTGAATGACGTGGAACGTGAATGTATTGTCAGTCACGGCTATGGATTGCATAGCTTCACACATGCACTAGTGAAAACATTCGAGCGGTTGTCTGTCGAACCTTTGACGCCTGCATTGCACGAAACCATTCACGGATTTGCCAGGACAATTGCAGAACAGCCGGTGCAAATCCTGCCGCAGATACCGGATACTTTGCGGTACCTTACTGATCGTCATGAGTTGATCCTTGTGACCAAAGGTGATTTCCGCGAACAGTCCGCAAAAGTGGAACGATCGGGATTAAAAGCATATTTTTCTGCGCTGGAGATCGTCGCCGAGAAACATGTGCCTGAGTATCAGGCGCTGGTAAAGCGACACCACTTGGTATCAGAGGCCACGTGGATGGTTGGCAATAGCCCCAAATCGGACATCAATCCGGCACTCAGGGCAGGCTTGAATGCAGTTTTCGTGCCGCGCGATGAAACTTGGGTGTTAGAGCACGAAGAATTGGCTGATCCGCAGCCGCCCAGCAGACTCTTAGTAGTGAATCAATTTTCGGAACTGACGCGGCATTTCTAGGAATGGCAGTGGTCTTCATCAATTGACGGCAGTGTTTTGCTTCACTCCACTTGCTTTCAATTTCTGCAGCGCTTTTTCCGCGTCAGCGGCATACGGTCCGTGCGGAAGGATCTTCAGATATTCCTGGTAATGCGTGATCGCTTCATTGGAGTTTCCGGTCTTATCGAAACACTCTGCCAAATGGAACTCCGCGAGGGCGTCGTTGGGCTTGTACACGAGCGCCTCTTTGTACCGCTCCAGTGCCGCGCGATAGTTCTTCTTCTTAAAGTAGAAATCGCCAACCTCGATGTCCTTAGCCGCTTTGTGCGGGTCCCAGGGATGCAGCTCCTGCACATCGGAGGCGGCATCCTCGGCATCGGAAACCGCGGCGCCACTCATGGGATGGTTTTTCTGGTCGTTGGCGGGAGGACTGAGGTCAATGCGAGTGTCCTTACTGGAACTCATCTCGGCCGCCTTAGCTCTCGACTCAGACTGGTCTTGCTGGGGCTCATTCTGCGCACGAACGGGTATGGCAAGGGAGAGCGCAGTCGCAGATATTCCGATTATTGCGAACCGATATCGCATAGCACTATTCTAAACCGGTCGGTCTAGGAATTAGTCTTTCGCCCCCGTTCAGGGGTTGATGGCGGCGGATTTTACCCAGGCTGGCGCCCTGGGCTCAGTCTGGCGCCGCCTTGCAGCTATTGACTCGGGAGCTAAAAAAAGGCCGTCCCACTTTCATGGAACGGCCTGTTGGCGAAGTCCTCCGGGGAGGAGGGAAAATCCTTTACATCGAAGGCGGAGCCGGGTTCGCACTCGGCTGTTGCGGAGTTGCGCCGGTGGTGTTTGTCATCAGGCGCACATTCACGCGGCGGTTAGCTGCGCGGCCTTCCCGAGTCTTGTTTTCTTCGACCGGTTTATCCTTGCCCAGCCCGATCACGTAAATCTTGTGGGCCGGGATGTTGTATTTCGAGCCGAGATACTGAATCACCGAGCTAGCCCGGCGTTCGCTCAAGCCGTAGTTGTAGTCTGCTGGCCCCACCGAGTCGGTCCCGCCCTCTACCGTGATGATGTAGCCCTTGGTGTTGGGGACGGTCTCGGCCAGCTTGTCGAGGTCTTCCTTGGCTTGTTTGGTCAAAAAGTCCTTATCGAAGCCAAAGTGAACGGCGGCTTCAGTGACGATTTTGTAGTTATCCAAATTGGCGACGGCATCGGTCAGCACGTCAACCCGGTGGACCGCGTTGTCCGCTGACGTTTGTGCCTGCGCAGCTTGCTGGCCAGCGGTCTGTGCCTTCTGATCGGCAGCGGCCGCACGCGTGTTCACATCGGTAATGCCAGCCTGGGCGCGGGCGTCAACGTCCTTGATCGCTTTGCTGTTCTGAGCGGCCAAGTCGTCGAGCTCATTGGTCTTGTTGATAATTGGCGTGGTCTGTTGACGAACATAGTTCTTGCTGGCGCAGCCGACCGTCGCCGCCATGCTTGCTGCCAGTGCAATGACTAAAGAAGCGCGATTCATGTGTGGAGGACTCCTTCCTCGCTTGAATTTCTAAAACCTGGGCAACAGTAACTTATGAATTCTGTGCCTGGGGATCCACTACGCTGGGGCGTTTTGGATCGAAAAACCTGATTTCAACTCCCGTGTGATTGTACGGGCGGCTTGTTCAGCCACTCGCTGATTGAGCACGAGATATGCCAACCCGAATGTACCGAAAGCTGCACTGTAACTTACTCTCCGGGCAAGGCTTAAGATGACTTCGCGGTTTTTCGCGATGCATGGAAGCTGCAAGAATCGAGGAAAATTTATACGATTTAAGCAATTCCGCAGACTCTAGGGCGGTCAATCTCGAAACACGCGCTTGCAATGCCGCTCTCGAGCCGAGCCACAGCGGGAACCAGAGATGATCCACTAAAATTGGAGAAGTTCGAAACACCAACGTTCCAGAATGGATTTCCAAGCGAAAATCCGGTCAATTCCCGCTTCACCCGGCGTGTACCTGTATAAGAACGCCGAAGGGGAGGTGATCTACGTGGGCAAGGCTAAGAGCCTGCGCCACCGAGTCAGCTCCTATTTTCACGAAGGCCGCGTGGCGGATGCGAAGACCGGAACTCTGCTGCGGGAGGCGGTGGATGTTGACTACATCGTTGTAGCCAACAACAAGGAGGCGCTTGCACTCGAGAACCATTTAATCAAGCAGCGCCAGCCCCGCTTCAACATCCTCCTCCGGGACGATAAGACATACCCGTACGTGAAGCTGACCTTGGGCGAGAGATTTCCGAGGGTTTATGTGACACGGCGGCTCAAGAAAGATGGCAGCGCTTACTATGGCCCCTACTTTCCCGCCAATCTGGCCTACAGGATTGTGGATCTGATTCACCGCAGTTTTTTGGTTCCATCCTGCACCGTGGACTTGACGCGCTATCATCCCCGTCCCTGTCTGCAGTTCTATATCGGACGCTGCCTAGGTCCGTGCGTTGCGGGCCTGACTACGCCTGAGATTTACCAGGAGGCGGTACGTGACGTGAAGCTGTTTCTCGACGGCCGCCAGAGGGATCTTTCGAAGTCCCTTCACGAGCGTATGGCCCAGGCTGCCGAAGCTCAGGAATTCGAGCGCGCCGCCAAGTACCGCGACCTCATTTCAACTGTTGAGCAGTTGCATGAGAAGCAGCGCATTGCAGCTGCCGAGGGTGATGACGCTGACGTTTTCGGATACCACTTTGAGAACGGAATGTTGGCGGTGAATCTGTTTCACATGCGCGGCGGCAGGGTACTGGATCGGCGAGAGTTCTTCTGGGAAGATTTGCCAGAATTCGAGACCGACGCGGACGAGGTAGCCACCACAGACCGGGTGGGGACGGGCGCCCTCGCCCGTCCGGCGGAGCTCTGCTCCGCGATGCAGTTTAATCCAGCCGAATTCTTTTCTTCCCTTCTCAAGCAGCTCTACATCGGCCAGCCCTACGTCCCGCGCAACGTCTACGTCCCCGTGGATTTCGAGGATCGCGAGATGCTGGAAGAGTTGCTCTCGGAACAACTGGCGGGCGAAGGCGGGCGCGCCACACGTGTTCACATCACGATACCGTCGCGCGGCGAGAAACGATCACTCATTGATCTGGCTGCGAACAATGCCAAGCAACTCTATGACCAGCGCTTTCGCGTCATGAAACCGAATGCTAAGGCAATTCAAGAGGCATTGCAGGACGCACTGGGCCTGCCAGAGCCGCCAAAACGCATCGAGTGCTTCGACATTTCGCATATTCAGGGCGCCGAGACCGTGGCTTCAATGGTCGTTTGGGAAGACGGACGAATGAAGAAATCCGACTACCGGAAGTTCATCATTCGCTCGGTAACAGGCGTCGACGACTTTGCTTCCATGCGCGAGGTGGTGACGCGCCGTTACAAGCGCATTCAGGAAGAAAAGCTGCTCGATCAAAAAAAGCAAATGCCAAGCCTGATTCTCATAGATGGAGGGCTCGGCCAACTTCACGCAGCCGCTGAGGCGCTGGCGTCATTGCAGGTCATCAATCAGCCTCTCGCTGCCATCGCCAAGCGCGAGGAGATCATTTACGTCTGTGGACAAGAAAATGATCCGATTGCGCTCGACCACCACAACCCGGTGCTGCATCTGGTCCAACTTGTTCGAGACGAAGCCCATCGCTTCGCTGTGACCTTCCACCGCAAGCGCCGCCAGATTCGTGACCGGGCAACGGAACTGCGCGAGATTCCCGGGGTGGGGGAACGCACCACCCGTAGGCTGCTCGAACATTTCGGGAGCCTGCAGGCAGTGAAGCATGCAGATGTTGCGGCGTTATCGGCCGTGGTGACAAGGAATCAGGCGGAAGCGATCTTGCAGTATTTTCAGGTTAGGGATTCTGGGAGGCCGAATGCTTAGTAGACATTCCAGCATTCTTTTTCTTTTTAGTCGCCAGGACGAGATCAGACCAATGATCAGCAGCTTTTAGATCAGCGTCGTCGCTTAACTTATCCCCACACTGAATATTTGCTCTTTCCCGATACAACAGGTTCAGATATGCCATCGCGTCATCGTAGTCAGGACGAAGTTCAATAGCTTTTGCGATCATCTCGATACCATTATTAACAACTGCCTCGTTCGACCTTCTCAGATCCCAGCACTCGGGAGCATCAATCAGCGGCTGATCAGGCTCTTGCCCCAGCTTCCCGCGCAGGGCGGAGTTGCGTGTGTAAGCCTTCGTCCAGTCAATCACTCCAATTGAGTAGTAGCTTTCGGGATCTTTCGGATCGAGATCAATCGCTCTCTTATAAAGATATATTTTTGCGATTCCCCTCATTGAGTCCGGGATTGCGGATTGATGTCCAGCACCTTTTGGTATTCCGAAACAGCGGCTTCGCCGAACTGAAGGTTTTCAGGCTCATCAATTCCCGGAATATATTGTGAGGCCAGTGCGGTCGCGAGATATAAATGCGCAACTTCGTGCTGTGGTTCTAGTGTGGTTGTATTCTGAAAATGCCGAACGGCTTCGTCGAACTTAGCTTCCCTAAAGGCCTGGACGCCCAGGTTCAATTCTTCTTTGAAGTCGGATTGCGCGACCCCATGCGCGGACAGAGCCAGAATGCAACTAACTGGGAGCGGGATTAACTTAAGAACCGGCATGCGACCTCCGACCTATTAAGATATTTATTTCCTTAGACACCATTCCTATCTCATCGGACCTGTCTGGATCATTCTTCACGCAAACCCGCGCCGGGCATGGTTGAATGCGCCGCGGGCAGGATCAACCGCCTCATCCACAAATCGAACTTTCTGAGTTTGCAAGCGCAACTCACGTGCGAACGCGTCTCGGACCTTAGAGCTATTCGCCAGCACCCCCCCATGGCTTGCTACCGAGATATCGTCGACACTTGCGAACAATCGTTGGATCACTGTCTGTGCCAACTTTGACAGCTGAACCCCTGCTTGGCCCAAAACTCCGGCCGCGATGGAGTCGCAGCGGTCGGCAGCGGACAGCACCACCGGAAACAGGGACGCGTAGTCGGGTTGCGGATGTGCGTTCACCTTAACGACGAAATCGTCGAAATCTTTGGCCCCCACTGCGTCAATCAGATCCTTTAGCAGGTCTGAATTATCTCGTCCGTCATGCTCGTGTAATGCAGCCCTCATCGCCTCAACTCCAATCCAGAAGCCCGAACCTTCGTCCGAGATGGCGTGCCCCCATCCTCCGGCGCGGGCGGTTTTCCCTGCTGCGTTCCTCCCATACGCAATCGAGCCCGTTCCCGCGATGACGATCACGCCCGGGCCGGGGCCGAAGGCATCTTCGAACCCAACCTCGACGTCGCCGATGATTTCGATTTCGCCGCCGACGATGTTCGACAGCAAATCTCGCGTCACATTTGCAATTTCGAGCCTGCCCGCTCCGGTGACGCCAGCGCAAGTGCGCGCGATCTGGCGGGGCGAGATTCCCGCTTGCACGCAAGCCTCGTGGATCGCAGCCGCCAGAGCATCGTGTGCGCACGCTTCACCCACCCGTTGCACTTTGCAACTGGAAGACCTGCCAGTACCGAGTACGGCGATTTCATCGCCGAGAAGGCAGCGTGTCTTCGTGCCGCCGCCGTCAATGCCGAGGAAAAAGGCCACGCAACGATTCTAACCGCAGAGTCCGCAGAGGTTGGGCAGGGGTCGCAGAGCAGAGCTTTTAACCGCAAAGACTGTGAAGGCGCCCAAATTTCGCGAAAAAGAACAACGACGATCAGTATGTGCTGCAGGGTTTTCTCTGCAATCTCCGCCTCCTCGGCGCCCTCTGCGGTTAAAAGCTTCTGATTTTGCAGTCGGATTATTGTGTGCGCTGAACCAGCGTTCCCGCAATCATGTCGTGCAGGGCCTGTTTGCGCTCGGTAAACCCTGCCATGATGTAGCCGATGAGGAGAATCATTCCCGAAATGTACTTGGCAAAGTGGCGCCCGCTGGCGCGGGCAAAAGAGATGCGCCTGCCCTCAAGATCAGTAACTTTCAGCCCCAGTGCCATCTTGCCGACGGTCGCCTGTCGCGACGAGCTTTCCATAGAAGCTTCGTATATCCATTTCGCTAGACCGCTGAACGCCAACCGCACGATCACCGAAACCAGATTGATGCCAATCCCGGGCATGCTGACGCTGTGGCCCGCAAGTCCGATAGCCACAGTCATTATTAGTGCCACCGGCCAGACGACGATACCAACCAGAATGCCGT
>QHZR01000609.1 GCA_003224755.1 Acidobacteriota bacterium | reverse complement strand
AAGCTGCGGAATCGCAGAAGCAGGCAGCACTTGATGAAGCCACGGTTAAGGAGGCGACCGGAGGCGACACCATCTCCGCGCGTTACTTGTACCAGGAATACTTCGACTTTAGGCCGCAATTCAAGGTCTGGCTCACCACGAATCATCTGCCTGACATTCGCGGCACGGACGACGCAATCTGGCGGCGAATTCACCTCATCCCGTTCAAGCAACAATTCACTGGTAAGAGCTGTGACTCCAAGCTTCGGAACAAACTGGAGAGGGAGCTGAGCGGAATCCTGGCGTGGGCGGTTCGCGGCTGTTTGGAGTGGCAGCGCTCGGGACTGGGCGTGG
Organism: Acidobacteriota bacterium; assembly: GCA_003224755.1. GTDB lineage: Bacteria > Acidobacteriota > Terriglobia > Terriglobales > Acidobacteriaceae > Gp1-AA145. The sequence goes on along the minus strand of QHZR01000609.1, from coordinate 2,786 downwards.
CATCGGTAGTCAAGGCGGCGACATTGGACTATCGCCGTGAGTCGGATCAAATTGCCCGCTTTCTCAAGGAGCGATGCAGCCGGCGAGGCGATGACCAAGCGTCAGGTCACGAATTATACGAGGCCTACTCCCAGTGGTGTTCCGATCGCGGGGAGAAGCCCGAATCAAACAATACCTTCGCCAAGAGATTAGCTGAGCACGGGATAGGGAAGAAGCGAACGCAAAAAGGAACAATGTACAAGGGAGTAGGGCTGAAAGAAGAGGTCAGGGGGAAACTGACGGGGAGTGGTGAGTCATGAAAGTCAGGCGCTTCATCGGGCTGTGTAGGCATGTAGCCCTGTGTAGGCTGTCGCAAGAAGATACTCAGAAGAAGATCTCCGTAGGGATCTTCTGAGAGAGGCTACACAACCCTACATGCCTACACAATGATGAATCAGATGATCTGAATTGAAGAATTGAACATTAGCGTTCCCCCCCTTCCTGGGGCCTCGGGCCGGTAACCAGGGAAAAAGATGGTGGGAATTGGCTCGGAGTCAAGTCTAGTTGGAGTTTTGAAAACACAATGCACGGGAGATTGGAGGGAATATGGCGACAATTCAAGATGATCGGCCAGTGAAGTTCTTAAGTGTTCGGGAGGCTGCTGAGTTGTTGAGGGTGTCGCCCAGGACGGTTTACGGGTGGGTGACGCAGCGCCTAGTACCCCACCGGAAGGCGGGGCGTCGGGTAATTTTCCTGGAGTCCGAACTTCTCGACTTCACCAAGCCAGATTAAATTTGCGCCGCCATCAATATTGACCTGAAAACTTGTGGCGTGACTCGCGCCATGTTTTCCTGGGATTCAGGTCCGGGTAAAGGGCGTTATGACCAGGAAGGCGAAGACAAAGCCGAATGAGAGCAAGACCACCAATCCGAAACTGACCGCGTACGAACGGACGAGGGCAAGGCAGACCGGTGCAAGCATCGAGCAGCTGCGGGCAGAACAGCGAGATACCGAGCGCACGATGAAGCTCAAATCAGAGGGCGAGGATAAGGCGAGCTGAAGCGTATGGGTAACGGGACCATTTATCGGCGCGGCCATTCGTGGTGCGTTGGCTTCACGGTGAACGGGCGACGCGTCCGGGAGACTGTGGGGCCTAATAAGAAGGTAGCGCAGAAAGCACTTAGCCTGCGGATGACCCAAGTGCTGGAGAATCGCTACTTCCCGCCGAACCGCCAACTGGGCCGCATGCCTTTCAAAGATTTCGCGCAGATGTACCTGGAGCGCGAGGGCCCGCTGCTGAAGTCGATCCGGACAGAGCGCAATCGGGTGCTGGCCTGGGCCAGAGAATTCGGAAGTCGTCCACTGGGCCAGATCGCACGCGCGGAGATTGAAGATTGGAGGCGGGAGAAGATGATGAGATGCCGGCCCGCAACCATCAACCGGGACCTGTCAAGATTGAGGCGAATGTTCTCGCTGGCGGTTGAGTGGGAGCTCCTCGAAGAGTCACCAATGGCTGGAATCCGCTTCTTGAGAGAAAATAATGCACGAACCCGCTACCTGTCGCTACAAGAGTGTCAGCGACTGATCGCGAGCTGTATCGCGCCACACATCCGCGCACTGGTCGGCGTTGCCCTGCACTCGGGTATGCGGTTGGGCGAGATCCTAAACCTGCGCTGGTATGACTTGGACTTTGCATCTGGCTTTATTCTGGTCCGGGACTCGAAGAATGGCGAATCGCGGCACGTACCCATGGATGCGACGTTGTCCGCACTCTTTCGAGCTTATCCTCACCGTCTCGGCACAGACCTGGTCTTCTCCAGTTCGCGTGGCGGTCGCATAGTGGATGTTCGGACGGGATTCCAGAATGCCTGCAAGCGGGCTGGGCTTATTGACTTGCACTTTCATGATTTGCGCCATACGTTCGCCAGCCAGTTCGTGATGGCCGGAGGCGACCTCTACATTCTTAAAGAGATCCTCGGCCATAAGTCCATAACTATGACCCAGAGATACGCTCACCTCTCGCCCACCTATAAGATCAGAGCTATTGATCGCATGAATACTCTCTGGGCAGGTGCTACGCCCCAGGCTAGTACGTCCGAAGTGCTTCCGGAAAATTCTTCCGTCACACCGGCGTCACAAGCCACCCACCAGGACCCGCCTCCGGCGCCTCAACCCCGTAACGACGCGGGTCTGAGCATATAAAGAGGATGGGGACCCGGCGGATGGCACCGGCACCGGGCCATAATCAGCTGATTAATCTAAAATAGTTGTGCAAGGCCGCTCGTCGGACCGCGTCTTGTCATTCTCCCGCCCAATCCGTATTAATCAGATCCTATATGCCAATGCTCAAAAAATTATCTAAGAACCAGGCGTGCCTTGTCTTCTCGGCGCCAAATATGACTCAGCGGTACTCCCATTTGTCACCGACCTATAAGATCAAATCTATTGATCGCATGAATACCCTTTGGGCAGGTGCTCAGCCCCAGGCCAGCACGCCCGGAATACTTCCCGGACCCTCTTCCGTCACAGCCGCGTCACAGGCAGCCTACGAGGACACCCTTGCACCGGCTCAAACACGTAACGACGCGGGTCTGGGCATATAAAGAGGATGGGGGCCCGGCGGATGGCACCGGCACCGGGCCATAATCAGCTGATTAATCCGAAATAGTTGTGCTAGGCCGCTCGTCGGACCGCGTCGGGTCATTCTCCCGCCTGGTCAATATTAATCAGAACCTATATATACCAAATGCTCAAAAGATTGCTTGAGAAGTCGGCGTGCCTTGTCTTTTCGGGGCCAAATATATTTC
>QHZR01000047.1 GCA_003224755.1 Acidobacteriota bacterium | reverse complement strand
TCAATTCGCCCGCGTCACCGTTTGGCGCGATCTTCCCCCCTCGCAATGCTCTTCATCGCTGCTCATCCCGAGCGACGCGAGGGATCTCCTCTCTCCGGATTCACCAAGACTCTGCATTTTCTCGAACTTGCCGTGTCCCCTTGCGCGGCAAACTACAAAACCGTACTATTCCTCTGTTATGGCGCTCATTCCCATCAAGACGGCTTCTGAAACGGGCTACTGCGATTGCATTTGCGGCTGCTATGAACTGGCCAGCCTGCGCGATGAAGATACCGGCAAGGGCTACTGCCCTGCTTGCGGAAAAGATCACGTTGACCTAAACGCCGGCGTGGGCATTCCGCAGCCCGCCCCAGCAAAGGTCACAGCCAACGCCCTGCGCAGCCTCAACGCAGCGCCAATGCCCTCCCCCGCCGATCCCCCCGGCCGCCTCCGCTAGCGACTGCAAGCCAAAGTTCGCGCTGGCTTCTATCGGGGCAAGATTCGCTGTTGCATCCAAACGATTCGATCTCCATCCTTCTCACGGTCCGAGTAAACGGTCGTACTGAAACCGATCTCCCTCAAAGCCGCTTCCGGCTGACGCGTCGGCAACGCGTCATTCGACAAAACAATGCCTTCCGGCTGCAGCATCGCCGCCAAATTCAACTCCGCCAGCTCCTGCTCAAAACCGTTGTAATAAACAAAAATGTTCGTCCCGACGATGAGATCAAACTGATCCCTCTTCGCAAGGACGAGCTTCTCGTAAACCACATCCAGCCGTTTTGCCCGTACGCGAAGCACTATCGCCGGCCGAACTTTCACCGCCCGTGTCTTTGCTTCCCCGGCCATTGGTGGAGGAGCAAGCGCGCTCGCCTTCGTTCCAACGGCCCTGCCAAAGTGCTCCCAATAGCTTAAGGCTTCGGCTGTCCAATTGGTGCTCGACCGAATTGGCAGTTGCAGCGCGTAGCCGGCCCCGCCTTCCGCTTTTTTTCGCGCCACCCCAATGTGTGAGTTCACACGTTCGCTGATATCCAGCGTGGTGATCTTCAACTCGCTTTCCTTCGAGAGGCCGATCTGCAGGAGCATGTCTGCAACGGCAAAGGGCTGCAGCGTTTGCTCCGGGTAGTAGTCGAAACCCACATCTTTGTTAATTGTATCGAGGCCGGGTCCCACGATGGCGACTCTTCCCACTGCACCCGGGCGAAGTATCCCCTTGTCTTTCAATGCTTTCAGGGCTTCCGCCAGCGCGAAATTTGGGAAGATGGAGGTGTCCAAAGAAATTCCGCGGCGTTCGAAGACTTGCGAGCGCGTACGAAACTCAGTGGCAGGATCGGCTTCCTGCGCTCGTTCCAGGGCGTCCGCAAACTGCTCGTTTTCACCCAGCATGCGCGTCAGGTTGGTTGCTAGAAACGCTCCAAGCTTGTTGTAATCAGTCGCTGTCTCGAAGTGGAAGCCCTTTTTCTCCACGAGGGACCGCATGTATTGCAATCTCTCATTGCCCTTGGGGTAGGCGATCCCGATAGCCAGATCCCGCAGGCGTCCCTGGTATGCGTTTCCTGTCCCGCCGTTCTCTGTATTCGCCCCTTCCCCACCTGCCGCAATCCGTTGCAGCAGAGCCGGCGTTAGCACTGGTTCTTTGGTGAACGAAGTTCCGAAAAGCAGCAGGTTCGCCAGCGTGTCCAAATCACCTTGTTCGAGACGCCCTTGCAGTTCCGTCTCTTTCCGCCCGACATATCGCGCCCATGCATTTGCGCCGCTGGCAGCTTCAAGCGACAAGTCTTTGGGAAGAACGTCGGAGTAAGCCTCGATCACCGGCCTCGCCTCGGCCAGCGGGAGGCGGCGTACTGCAACGTTTGCGGTCTGCGCTGCAATTTCCGACGCCACAACAACTAACAACGCCATCCCAGCGATCTTCGCGAAATAGTTCATAAGAATATCTTTCAAGGTTTGGAAGATGACTCTCAGACCCCAATCCATCTTACAAGTTGTAGCCAAAAGAAAACCGGGGAGCCCAGCTTCAGGCTCCCCGGGAAAAGTGTTAAGAGCTATTCCACCGTTCGGTTAGAACTCCAACCGAATCGCCAGCTGCATCGTGCGGCTGCCATCCTTGAACGCATCTACATACGGTTGCGACTGGCTCACGTCGGTGTCGCCACCAGAAATGAAGAGATTCGCGTGGTTGAAGACGTTGTACGCCTCACCGCGCAACTTCAGCTTCATGTTTTCGCGAATGGAGAAAGACTTTTCGGCTGCAACGCTGATATTCCAGTATCCCGGACCGCGGAACGCGTTCCGCGCGTTCATGCGTGCTGGGAAAGGTCCAAATTCCGAAGTTCCGGTTGTCGCATTGAAAGGAGCAGCGTTGTCAAACAACTGGCTCGACCCTGAGAAAAAGGGTGTGTAAATGAATGTGTCAGCTGCGCCGCCTGGCTGTAGACTGCCAGGGGCGGAACGCGGGATGGTCGCCCCCGCCGCATTCACTGCATACGGGCAGACTGTGAAAAACTCCCAGGTGCAATCATAGACAGAGAACGGTGATCCCGTCTCCGCTAGGAAAATAGGTGAGATCGTCCAACCAGATGCCACCTGCTTTTGCCAGCCGGTCGCATGCTTGCCAAAGGGCACTTCCCAAATGGCTTGGGCTGTGAACCGGTGGCGCGTGTCTATGTAAGAATTGCCATAGTCCACCTTAGGATTGAAGGGATCCAGGTAGCCCAGGTTGAAATTGTTCCCCGAGCTGCTGAACGTATCGCTCAGTTCATCTAGAGCGTGTGCCCAGGTGTAGTTTGCATCCAGCGTCAGACCTGTTCCCGCCCAATTCCTCATCCCCAACCGTGCGACAAGGGCATTGTAATGAGACTTGCCGGCGTCGTTCCGATAGTTGATGTTGGAATACTGAGTCGCCTTGATTCGCGTCAACCCCAGGGCGGGGGCGTCCCCCAGGTACACATTCCCAGACCCAGTACGATTGATATTGGCTATGTCGTACAGCTTTTCGCCGAAAGACCCAGAATAATCAATGCCCGCAACCAGGTTGTGGTGAATCTCACGTTCGAGCGAGAGACTCATGAGGTGCGCATAGGATGTTGCAATGTTCGGGTTCACAGCACGGAGGCTGACCTTCGGAATTGCCTTGGTGGTTCCGGAACCTGCCAATGGTCCCGCCGGGCTGGTGGTCACCGGCAGGGAATTGGCCGGTACGTCCACACCGTTCTGAATGGAGATGACAGCATAGTTCGGCGGGTTCTGGATCACGTTGAACGTGACGTTGCCAAAGTTCCGCTCGTAGGCGATGCTATAGCCGCCGCGCAGAACCGTTTTCCCATTGCCGCGGAAATCATAGGCAAACCCGAGTTTCGGGCCGAAATTGTTCCAGTCTTTCTTCCAGAGCCCTCCCAGTGAACTATCTGGCGTGATTGCAACGCCGCCGCCACGAATCTGGTCGAAGATGCTTCCGCCCGATCCGAAGTAGAAGTTTGAATCAAGATTGGAATTCTTATTATGCTGAATTCCAAAGTACTCCCAACGCAGACCGAGGTTTAGGGTTAGGCGGTTGGTGAGCTTCCACTGATCAGCCCCGTAGAGCGCGAATTCGTGATAGCGATTGCTGCGCGAGAAGACGGGCTGATTGACTGGCGTCACGACGTTGCCTTGAGCGAACACTTGACCAGTCGATGGATCCGTGCATGGCTGACCAGTTGTAATGGGGAAAGGGCACGGAAAATGCCCTTGAGGATCGATGGCTGCCTGGAACTGGCCCAATTGGCCGTTCAAGAAGTTCCTGACCGCACCTGAGGTCCATGCGGAACCGCCGGTCCGGAACGAGGCGACCGGGGTTTCGTACGCGCCAAACGTACGGTTATCACGCTGGTAGTCGTACGACCCGCCCCACCGGATGGCGTGACGTCCTTTGACGAAGCTCCAATCCTCGTAAGCTTGCACGAAGTTCTGTGGCCCGCCGAACGGGATTCCGTTTCCAGGGGTAGTTGGCAGATAGCCTGGCATAACTATATTCCGTCCAGAGAAAGTAGCTCCGGTCGCCGGGCTGACGTAAAGGCCCGGCGAGATTGGCTGGGTACCGAGCGGCTGGAAGTCATTCAAGCGGTTGAACACGAGCTTTTGCTGGCTCGTCAGCCGAGCGCTAAAGCTGTGCGTCATTGACACAAGAATATTGTTCTGGGTAATCGCTTCACCCGTGTCATACCCCGCATAAGCACTATCCGAAACCGTTCCGGTAAATAGGGATGATTTGTTCAGTGCATAGCGGCTGTAGATGGTGGTCTTGTCGCTAACGTTCCAGTCCACGCGGCCCACCGCCAACTCCTGGTTCTGAGGCGAACCCGCTCCCGCGTCCGCCGGTACGCTGTAACTCACCTGGTCCATGAACGTTGCATCGCAGGATACTGTTTGGGGAGTGGCAATCCCATACGCAAGCGTGCCACCTGCAGCGCAGCTCGAACCGAGAACATCATGAAGTGTAGCCGTCGCCTGTTGCCGGGCACCAGAACGCAAGGTGCCGAATTTCTGGTAGAAATTCGTCGTGTTGGCGCCGGCAAGCCCCACGAAACTGGGATCAACAACCCACCTTGTTCTCTGCGCATTGCTGCGAATTCGGTTCCACTCTCCATTGCCAAAGAAGAATACTTTGTTCCGTTTGATCGGCCCGCCAACTGAGCCGCCAAACTGGTTGCGGACAAATGTCGGTTGGGGATTGCCGTTGGCGTTATTGAAGAACGAGTTCGAAGACAGGGCCGAAACCCGGTTATATTCGTATGCCGACCCGTGAAAATTGTTTGTCCCGTTCTTCGTTGCGACGTTCACCACCGCCGAGGAGGCGCGGCCGTACTCGGCAGTAAAATTGTTCGTCAGAACGCTCAATTCCTGCACTGAGTCCAGCGGAATGGTTTGGCCAACCGTCGCAGTGAATTCGTTGTTGTTTGCGGAGCCGTCGAGGAGAATGTTTGTAGATGCCGACCGCAGGCCGTTGAAGGAAAAACCAACGCCGCGTCCGCTCGGATCGGAGTCTGACGCCGTTCCGACGTTCCCTGTGTTGGCATACGGATCGCGGTTCAGCGTGGGCAGCGTCTGTATCTCCTTGTTATCAAACGTGGCGCCGAGTGTCTGCGACTCGGTGTTGACTTGCATGCCGCTTTCGCCCACTACTTCCACGATCATCGAGGTTACGCCGACGGACAATTGAAAGTTGAGCTCGACAGGCTTTCCGACGAACACCTCTGCGCGAGCTTCTTTCTTCGCGAGGTTTGCAGCTTCCACCACCACTGCATATGTGCCTGGAAGTAAGTTCGTAGCCGCATAAAGCCCATTGTTGTCCGTCTCAAGAGCGCGCTCTGCTCCAGTATTTGCGTTCTTGACGGTTACCTTGGCCTTCGGGACTACTGCACCGCTCTGATCTGTCACAGTGCCATGAATTTGGCCTGTCTCAGTCTGGGCGAACACCAATCCGGCCACCACTAGTGCCAGAAAACTGGTCAATGCTAGAATTCGCACGTACCTCTGTTTCACAGAAGCCTCCTAAATTTCACACAAGAATTCGCTCAACCTCAACACGTGCACACAAATACGGAAAACTTTATTGCCGCTCTAAGTGCAATCTAAATTCCAAATATAACTTTCATGGGATACAAGCCTGTGTCCGGCTAATGCTATATTTATCTATGCTTTATGTAAAGTAGTGCGGGTTCTTTAGAAAAACCTTGGATGCCTAAGTACCATGAAGCGTAGATGATATGGAATTCAGAAGGAGATTGTCGATCCAGTGCTTCTGCAGAAGTTAAGGAAGCTACGCTTTTTCGCAGACGGGGCTGCGAAAAAGTGGCCCCTCGGGGCAGTTGAATTCGAAGCTCGGTGCTTGTAGTGTGCCCATCTATGACAGATGGGCTGAGCAGTCTCTATCAGGACCTGTTGAGCGGTAGCTACGATTGCGTGGATCGGATCGTTCTGAATGCCTATTTCCGCATGGGGCATGACCCAGGCGGGTTCCGCGTATGGTGGCGGGCACTGACCGGATCGGACGACACCCTGGAAAACACACACTTGATGCGTATGGCCGGTCGTTTCAGTCGGCGCATTCGCGGCTATGCGAAAGCGCATAACATTCCTGTCATCAACTGCTCGGCCGGGGATCGTAAGCACGATATCGCAGAAGAATACCTAGCCAAAACCAAGGTCACCCGAGGGTTGTTCCTAATCCTGATCGGTCGCGCCCAAGCGCCCGTGTGGGACGCCGGCGCCAATCATCACCTCGAGCGGAAAAGACCGATGCCCTACGTGAACCACTACTCGTTTCATATCCTCGATAGCGAGTGGGGCCACGTCACCATCAAAATCAGCGGGCATCCTCCGTTCCCGGCCCAAGTAATCCTGAACGGTCACGAGTACGTGGCCTGCCAGGCGCGCAAGGAGGGAATCCGCTTTACCAAGGAAGGAAACTGTTTTACTCATATCTCCGACGCCGCAGGCTTGGCGAAAATCGCAGACACCTTGTCCGAGCAACGGGCTATAGGGCGGTTGAGCCAAGTCTGCGAGCGTTGGATCTATACCGCCTGCTTGTGCTTCGCACTCGACCTGGAGGAGCAGAAGCGGAGCGGCTTTCACTACCAGTACTCGAACTATCAGATCGAGTACAGCCGGAACTTGGTCTGTGCAGTGGGCGGGCGCATGGATCAAGTGTTTCAGGCGCTGATTGACCGCAGCCGTACGCGACTCGACCTGAAGACCATCAAGTCCATCCTCGGATACCAGCGTCGTCCGAGATATCGCAAACGGAAAAAGCATTCGGCCAACTGGGAAGTGGCGGTCGAGAGACCTACGTATGATCTGACGATCTTCAAGCTGCACTGCGGCAAGTTGAGTCTGAAGATCTATACCAAAGGCGAACGCGTGCTTCGCATCGAGGCCATTGCTCACAATACCGAGGAACTGGACTGTGGGCGCTCGCTGGAGAAGTTTCCGGAGATCGTTTCCCGTTTAAAGAGCACTCTGGAACGGTTTATGACAGTGCTGTCGTGCGTCGATCAGTGCTTCATCGCAGATGAAACTCTGGAGCAACTCCCAGCTCCTTCACAGATTGGCAAGACGAAGGTTGGCGGGATCGATTTCAACAAGCCGCGAATGCGCTGGGTCGCAGAAGCAGTCTTGGCGCTCTCGCCTTCTCCCGGTGGATTCACCGCCTCCGAGTTGGCTCATCAGGTGCGAACTGTAAGCCGGCAAAGTGAATCGCAGTATGGCGCACGTCGCGCCGCTTACGATCTCAAGAAGTTCCGGGGTAAGCAAATCGTCTGTCGGATAGACAAGACACCAAGATACGAGCCTATTCCGAGGGGTCTGAGAGCGATGGCCGCGTTGATCGTTCTCCGCGACAAAGCGATCAAACCGCTACTAGCGGCCGCTCAGGAGGTCTGGCCAACGCACGGGGCACAGAACCCAACAGCACTCGACACGCACTTCCACACCATCCGCCTTGCCATGCAGGGGGTCTTCTCCCAGTTGGGACTGGCTGCATGAACATCGACAATTATTTTTTCCGGTTAGGCCCTTAAGGGCCTAAAAATAAGTACTAGAACTGCTTCATCCTGCTCCTTTTTCGCTGTTCCCTGGTAGCGCTGCATCGGGGATTTCTGGCGGGATTAGATCGCAGCGAGAATGCGTCTTGCTCCCTCGGAGAATGCTTGCTCAGGGGTGATGA
>QHZR01000046.1 GCA_003224755.1 Acidobacteriota bacterium | reverse complement strand
ATTCAGGGATTGTCCAACAAGATTAACTGGCTGGGGGAGAAGATCGGTGATGTCGAGGAGCTGATCCGAAAGAAGGCGTGAGCTGCTTACGAAATGTACTCACGTATATATTCGTCCTTGGTTTCTCGCAGGCTCGGCAAGTCTCCATCGAAGATAATGCGGCCGTCGCGCAGGATAAGGAAGCACATAGGCACCTTCGCGCGTGAACCCGGCGGCAGCGGCTTCATTTTGTTTTCGCCGCGATCGAAGTAGTGCGTTCCCATGGTGAAGGCATCTTGCAGCCTGTGAGTGACGAGAAGGGAACTGGTCTGATAGACGTCGCGCTGCTTGACCACCAATTCAATGATTGTGTTGGATGTGACCGGATCGAGGCCGCCAGTGGGCGAATCATAGAGCAGGACCTCAGGATGAGTAATGATGGTGCGCGCAATGGCGACGCGCCGCCGCATGCCGCCAGAAAGCTCGGACGGGAATAGATCTATGGTGTGCTCGAGTTCGACGAAACTCAGCGCCTCTCGCACGCGTTTTTCGACTTCATCTTCCGCAACGTTGGCTTCCTCCAGCAGCCGGAAGGCAACATTCTCGCGGACCGTCAAAGAATCAAAGAGCGCGCTCTCCTGAAATACGATTCCCACTCGCCGCCGCAATTCAAAAAGATCGTCCTCGCGCATCCGGGTGATGTCTTCGCCAAGAACGTGGATGCGCCCGGCGTCCGGTCTGATCAGCCCAAGAGCAAGTTTCAGGACCGTGCTTTTGCCAGAACCGGCTACGCCGAAGATGGCCTTGGTCTCGCCATGGCGCAGCTGAAATGAGATGCCATCGAGCACTTGCCGGTCTTCGAAGGCGATGGATACATCGTGGAATTCGACCGCGAACCGCGGATGTGCCTGGGAGTCTTGGGCCCGTTGTTCGGCAACTGCTGGAGGACTTGCCATAGCTCTAATGGCTAAACAGCGTCATCGTGAACCTGGTGACAAAGAAATCCACCATGATGATGAGGATTGAAGCTGCGACCACCGCCTGAGTGGTAGCGCGGCCTACGCCTTGAGTCCCACCGCGGGCTGAAATGCCGTAGTAGCAACCTATGGTGGCGATGATAAACCCGAACAGGATTGGCTTGGCGAGCCCCGTAAACACGTCTTGAAACACCAGGATCTGCCAGGCGGTGCTCCAGTATTGGTGCGCATCAACCCCGAAGAAAAGTGACGAGGCGACGCCGCCGCCGGCTATGCCGAAGGCGTCAGAAATAATCGTAAGAAAAAAGAGCATGGTCACGGTGGAAACGACGCGCGGAGTAACCAGCTTCTTCATCGGATCAGTGCCGAGAGCTCGCATTGCATCAATCTGTTCAGTCACCACCATGGAACCAAGTTCGCTGGCCATGCCGGATGCGTTCCGACCAGCAACCATTAATCCAGTGATGACCGGACCCAACTCGCGCACCATGCCGAGGGACACTAACTGGCCAATCAAAGTGAGGGAGCCGAATCTCCGAAGTGTGTCGCCGCTGTTCTGAGCGAGCGCGCCGCCGGTGAAGAACCCAGTCAGGACAACGATAGGAAGGGAACCGAAGCCAATCAGATCCGCTTGCTGAATCATGTCGGCAAAATAGAGCGGCCGCTTGAACAGGTTGCCGATCGAACGTGCCGCGAGCATGGCATATTCCTGGACCGATTGGACCTTCTCTTTAGCGAAATCCGTGGGAGAAATCAGTTCCATGCGCCTGAGAGGAATATAGCAGAGAGCCGCGAGCGGTGAGCCATGAGCAACGAGCGGTCAAAACCCTATATCGCTAGTTTGCTCACAGCTCAAACCTCATAGCTCACAGCTGGTCTCGCGTTTTTTTCTTGATCTCAATATTCAGGCGCTTGATTTTCTGATTGAGGGTCGAGAGGGGAATGTGGAAACGTTCAGCGGCCTCAGTTTGGTTCCAGCCGCACTTTTCGAGCATGTCCATGATTATGTGCCGCTCGCAGTCTTCCATAACGTCAAACAGGGAAGCATCGGCACGGCTTTCTATCAGGGGAAGGGGCGTCCCCCGTCCGACGATGTGATCCGGCAATAATTCGGGACCAATGTCAGGGCCGGAGGAAAGTACCACCGCGCGCTCGACCACGTTTTCCAGTTCGCGTACGTTTCCAGGCCAGGCGTAATTCAGTAAGGGACGCAGACCTTCTGGAGTGATGCGGCGGCCCTGGCGCTGATTTTCCTCCGAGTACTTTCGCAGGAAGAACTCGGCCAACAGTGGAATATCTTCTTTTCGTTGGCGGAGAGGTGGGAGATCTATGGTTATGACATTCAGGCGGTAAAACAGGTCTTCGCGAAACTTGCCTTCGCGCACCAATTGGCGAAGGTCCACATTAGTGGCGGCGATGATTCGAACATCCACTTGGATTTCGTGCACGCCGCCCAGGTGCATGAACTTTCGGTCTTGCAGTACACGCAGGATTTTTGATTGCGTGTCGAGACCCATAGCGCCGATTTCATCGAGAAACAGAGTGCCCCGGTCGGCGATTTCAAACAGGCCTTTTTTGGAGGCGATGGCGCTGGTGAACGCGCCTTTGAGGTGGCCGAAGAGCGTTGATTCAAGCAGATCTGGAGGCATGGAGCCGGTGTTGACCGGCACAAAGGGGCGGTCACGGCGCGGCGAATTCAGATGCAGGGCCTTCGCGATGAGTTCCTTGCCCGTCCCACTTTCTCCTTGCAGCAGAACCGTGGAGCGGCTGGGAGCCACCTGCGCGACGAGATCGAAAATTTTGAGCATGGGCTCACTCTTGCCCACGATGTGTTCGAAGTTGTAGCGCTGCTTAAGGGCACGCTTGAGCTGTATATTTTCTTCTTCGGCACGGCGGCGGCCCACTGCGGCGCGAACATCGGCCAGCAGTTTCTCGTTGTCCCAAGGTTTTTGCAGGAAATTGACAGCGCCGGACTGCATGGCGCGCACCGCGTCTTCCACAGTGCCGTAGGCGGTAATCATGATGACCGAGATTTGCGAATCGAGCGAACGGATTTCAGGAAGAATCTCGATTCCATTACGATCCGGAAGGGCCAAATCAAGCAGCACAAGATCAAAAGGGCGCTCGCCCAGCTTGGAAAATCCCTGCTGACCGTTTGCGGCAACTTCGACATCGTAGCCTTCGAACTCAAGCAAGGTCTGCAGCGATTCGCGAATTTCAGCTTCGTCGTCAATGATCAGGATGCATCCCTGCGAGGAAGAGGGACTATCGGTCAAACGTCGCGGGATGACGGCGGCCTCAGACATTGACCGCCTTTCTCAGCAGAGGGAAATCCAGATAGAAAGTTGTTCCTTCTTCAGGGGAACTCTCGACGCGAATCTTGCCGGCATGCTCTTGAATGATCCCGTATGTGACAGACAGACCGAGGCCGGTGCCACGTTTCTGACCATCCTGAGGCGCGGCCTTGGTGGTGAAGAAGGGATCGTAAATGCGCTGGATGTGCTCTTGTGCGATTCCGCTGCCGGTATCCGAAACCATTACGCTCACGCCATCGCCGTTTGAAGTAGCGATGTGCAGTGTTCCACCATTGGGCATTGCGTCTTTGGCATTCAGGAACAGGTTCAGGAAAACTTGCTGCAGGCGCCCGGCGTTGCCTTGAATGGATGGGAGATGGGGAGCCAGTTCATCGTGCACCCGGACCTTCGCGGTCCTGAATTGGTGTTCCAGCAGGCTCAGGGTATCCAGGATTACCCGGTTCACGTCAACTTCAGTGAACTCGGCGCCGCTGGTGCGTGAAAAGTTCAGCAGGTTATTCACAATCTCGGAAGCGCGGAATGTCTGGCGTGTGATCTTTTCGAGCACGGTGCTCTTCTTCTCATCTCCCTGAAGCTGCTTTGAGAGCATTTGAGCGTAGGAGGAAATCACGGCCAACGGAGTGTTGACTTCGTGAGCAACTCCAGCGGCCAGCAGTCCGATAGAGGAGAGCTTGTCGGCTTGGGAAAGCTGAGCTTCCAATTCCACCCGCTCGGTGATGTCGTCCATGATGATCAGCCGACCGACCACGCTGAATTTTTTTGTCACGAGCGGAGCAATCGCCACATTCACGGTCCGGGTTTCACCCGTGGGAACGGCCATGCGGAACTTGTATAGATTGTGAATGCCGGGACTCTGCCGGACGCGCGAGAACTCCTCAACGAATTCGGCAGGGAATATCTCACCCAGCGGACGAGTCAGTGCCTGCCAGCGTGGCAGGGCATACATCACTTCCATCTGGGAATTCCAGGATTCGACGCGATCAGCGAGATCCACCGCGAGAACGCCCACGTTGATGGATTCCACGATGTTTTCGTTGAAGTCTTTGAGGCGCTCGTACTGAGAGACCTTTTGCTCAAGCGATGCGTAAAGGCGGCCATTCTGAATGGCGATGGCAAGATATCCGGCGACAGTTTCGAGCAGTTCCACGTCTTCGCTGGATAGGAAATCGCCCTCCACAGTCTTGCCCAGTCCAAGCACGGCAACGGTGGTCTTCTGGGCGCGACAAGGGATGTAGTAATTCAAGTCGAGGCGCTCAATTGTCTCTTGTGCGCTGGGCGTCTCCCGTGGGACGTAATGAGTGTTCTCAAGGAACAAATGCCCTTCGCCGGTCTCCGGCCGCTTCACGCTGAGAAAGCTGAGATCAAGATCGCTGGTCTGCTGCATGCCAAACGACTTTGCCAATGAAAAACCTTCTGCGCCTTCACTTGCTGCAACGAAAATCGCCATGCGATCGACAAGGAGGGTGCGGGAAAGACGGTCCACTACGGCGGTCAACAGTTTATCGAGATCGGTTTCAGCGCTCAGCTCGCGTCCAAATTCGACCAGGGTTTGGCGATAGTCGTAACGCGTGCGGTAAAACAGGCGGTCAATGCGGTCCTGGATCCATTTACGGAGCGGATCGGCCAAGACTGCCGTGATTACGATTGCCAGCACCAGACCCGTGGTGCCCGCACTCGGCAAGCGGCTGTGGACGAGCACGCCAGCGAGGGCCACGACGGTAAAATACGCACCGGCAATAGCAACCGCAGCCAGTGTATAGGCCATGCCACGCTTGAAGATCAGGTCCACGTCCATCAGTTTGTAGCGGAAGATGGCGTAGCCGAACGTCAGCGGCAGGAAGCCGAGAGAGAGAACGGACGCGTCAAGCACTGGCCGCCCAAGCACAAACGGAATTGCGTACAGCAGCGTGAACGGAGCGATAGCCAGGACTGTGCCGCGCGTCAGCCACTTGAGCTGGTGACGGAGAATTGGGCGGGTGGCCGCGTTGTAGCTGCGCAGCAGAACGGCGGCAGCAGCCACGAAATAAACAACGACGTAGGCCATCAATGAACGGTCGAAGCGCGACAGCAGATTTTGGCTGGCTTGCGCGAAGGCGAACGCGAGAGCCTGATACGCCAAGAGCAAAATGCCGGGGACATAGAGCGAGGGAACAAGGCCCCGGTGGCGACGAATTGCGCTGTGCTCTTCGGGGAAGATCAGTACGAAATGGAGCAGCAGCACCGGTTGCAGGATATTAGCCGCAACGTTGCACCAATAGATCGTCCAATCGAACGAGTTCAGTTTTCCAGTGAAATGGAACGAGTGCGAGACGAATGAAACCAGGCAGAAAAGGTAGAAATGCGAGGATCCAGGAGCGGTCCAACGCCGAAACAAAACATAGAGACCAATTCCGAGATAGACGAGGGCGATCGTGCGCAACCAGTCATCAGAAGCGCGGTGATACACGCCGAGGATCGGCTTGACTTCGAGCGGTATCGCGCCCCGTACAAGCGAGTAGCTGATACTGAACCAAGCACCGCGTTGATACATCTGCCGCGTAACCTGGTCAACCCGGCTCACCGGACGGCCCTCGACAGCGACTAAACGGTCGCCAGTTTCAACGCCCGCCCGTGCTCCTGGGCCATTGGAAGCAACTCGATCGGCAACCACATTTCCGCCGCGTTCCACCCAGCTCACGCCATCATACGGAGCCACGAACTGCGCAGCCTTCCGGAAATTGATCCACGCCAGCGTTACGGCAGCGATGGTCAGCAGGGCCAGAAACCCGGCAGCGAATCGGATTTGAAAATCGCGGTTCATCGGCGACGGAGACACCGGCGCGTTATTCGCAACACGGCCCCTCTGCAAAGGATGCACGTTCGCTGCCAACGTTCTGGGATGGGTGAGTGGGGTAAGTCCCATGCTAAGAAGCTCTTTTAGGATTATAGAAGCAGGGCTCTCGAAAGATTATGCTTTTTGGAAGGTATCTCCTGTATTTGGTAAGTAGATGGTAAACCAGTGCTTACGAGGCTGGTGACCTCGAATACTATCCAAAAAAATTGGGGAACCGAAGCTCCCCTTTACAGAAGCGACAGAGGCGATATCTGCTCAGATAGAATCCTGACGTGGGAGGAAAAGTTGTACGAGGCTGGGAAGATTCTGCCGGAACAAGCCGAGGAGCTCCTGAAACCGGCGGAAGATTGGGTCCGCGTGGGTAGGCTGAAGGTTCGATTCTGGCGAGCGGGCTCCGGACCAGCGGTCGTATTGCTGCACGGCCTACTCGGATATTCCTTTAGCTGGCGCCATGCGATCCCCATTCTCGCCAGAAATGCGACTGTTTTCGCCCCCGACATGCCTGGAGCAGGATTTTCGGATTGCGGTACGAACTTGGATTGTCGCCTTTCATCCGCTGCGGACAGAGTTCTCGGATTCCTGGATGCGGTTGGAATAAGCTCATGCGACCTGGTCGGAAGCTCGTATGGCGGGACTACCGCCGCGATTGTGGCCGAACTGGCGCCTGACCGTGTGCGAAGCCTGATTCTGGTTTCCCCGGCAAACCCGTGGTCGCGAAATGGGCGAAAGCGGCTGAGGCTGCTGCGGAATCCGGCTGTCGCCTGGATTTTTCCTAAACTTGCGCGACCCATGCGGGGGCTACATTCCTACTTCGTGCGCAGGATGTATGGCGATCCGAGCAAGATCACGCGCGAAACTCTTCAGGGATATGCCCGACCGCTGGCTATGCCGGGTAGGTTTGAGCATGCAATCAAAATCGTGAGGACGTGGGGCGAGGACATGCGGGAATTGGAAGCAATCCTTCCGCGTATTTCGGGCGTATCAACTCTGTTCGTCTGGGGCAGCAAAGATCGCGTCGTGGATCTGGAGTCTGCCGAACACCTCGGGCGGCATTTTCAAAGGGTGCGAACGGCAGTCATGTTGGGGGCGGGGCATCTGCCGCAGGAGGAATGCCCGGAAGAGTTTTGCCGTATTGTGGCGGATTTCCTCGGCGAAACTCGATTACAAATACCGGCAACCGCACGGGAAGTAACCTGACAAGCCCGGCGGTTCAGTGCTAGGCTCGGGCAAGAATGTCGTCCGCTGCTCAACCCGCAGGATTCCTGAGAATGCGTAGTCTGGCGCAGGCGTTTCGGGCTCGGCCTGACTCTGGCATTTGTCGCGGCGATTTTTTCGACTGCGGCGCGCGATGCCGGCAACGTGATGGGCACGGTGGTGCTGGCATCGTTGGCCCTGCTGTTAGCTGCTGCCGTGGGATTGGGAATCGTTCCATACCTCGCACGGAGGGTGGGGGCGCGCCGGGTGCGCGAAGCCCTGGACTTTGAAGTCACTCGCGCGGGAGCGCTTTACGCGATTGTCGTACTGCTAATCGGCATTGCGGCGCTGAATACCGGCAACAACCTGCTTTACATCATCGTGGCGGCAATGTTGGCTGCGATCATCGTTTCCGGTATCGCTTCTTCAGTCTGCTTGCGCGGGCTGGAACTGGAACTCAAAGTACCAGGACATCTTTTCGCCGGGACAGACGTGGCGGCTACGGTCTGCGTTCGGAATCCTCGCCGCTGGTTTCCTTCGCTTTCCGTTTCGGCGGTACCCGTCGAGAAGCACAAGGAGCGCCTACGCTGGCGCTGGGTTGCCACAACTTTCCCGGTCCCACCCTGGCGACCTCCGGAAAAGCAGTGGTTGCAGCTGCCCGATCGCAAGTTGCACCGCGTGACTGTGGGCGAGCCTTCTGGGGTCTTTCACGAAGCCGCGTATTTTCCGCTGGTGTTCCCCCCCGGCTCTCAGTTGCAGGCTGAGGTGAAGCTGAAATTCAGGCGACGTGGACTCTATCAGGAACGATTCAGCCTATCCACACGCTTTCCTTTTGCTTTTCTAGCGAAGACCCGCAGAATGGCGCTGTCGCGGGAGGTGCTGGTCTATCCGGAATTGACGGACTCTGAAGATGTGGTTGAGCTGCTGCCGGTTTTGAGCGGCAAGCTTGAGGCTTATCAACGAGGCCGTGGAGCAGACCTTTACCGGATCCGTGAGTATCTGCCGGAGGATTCAGCCCGTTTCGTGGACTGGAAGGCCACAGCTAAGTCCGGCTCGCCGAAGGTAAGGGAGTTTTCGCGAGAGGATGAACGGCGGTTGCGGCTGGTTTTTGATAATCCTGAACCTGGAGCGGTATCCGCGGCAGGATACGAGCGCATGGTTTCGCACGCGAGTTCACTGGCGCTGCGCCTGAGCCGTGAACACGTGTTTTTGTCATTCGTTTCCCAGGAATACGAGGGAGTTGGGGACGTGTACGGATTCCTGCAACACATGGCAACGATTGCCATCAAACCCGGACCTTCACTCTTAGAAACCCTGCGTGGCTCAACCGATTACAGCGTGGTTTTCACGGCGGAAAAGAGGGGTACGATTCCAGCCTCTATGTGGGCCGCCGCCTACTTTGTATTCGCGGATTGACATAAAGATGACGCATGTTTTCGACTCAAAAGAGTAACCATGACTTTGGTTACTTCGGTTCATAGGTACCCATTCCGAAAGCTGTTAACGTTCCATCCAGAAAGTAGGGGTTTAGATCTTAAAGGCCCCGATGGGACTTATGTCCAGCCCACAAATCCAGCTAGCCCTTTGGATTTCGCAGCCAATACTGCAAACCATAGTCGCCGTGGCCATGTTTCGGCGGCGGCTTCATAAGGATTTTCGGGTATTTTTTGCTTTTACCATTGCCCAGATCGCACTCTTTTCGATCAATTTTCCGGTTTATCGCCTGGCAACTCATGCTACCTATTTCGACGTATTTTGGCTCACTTGCGCGATCAATCTGATATTCGAGTTCAAGATCATCCATGAAGTGTTTCTAGACGCCTTCCGGCCGTATCACGCCCTGCAGGACTTAGGTACGGCATTATTTAAATGGGCGGCGTTGATCATGATTCTGGTATCGGTTGTGCTCATCTCAATCAGCCCAAGCTGGAATGATCCCATGGTGAAGACGATTGTTGTGGCGCATCGCTGTGTTCGGGTGGTGCAGTGCGGGATGGTGTTGTTTCTGCTGGCGTTTTGTAAACATGTCGGCTTGTCATGGCGCCGCCCGGGCTTCGGAATTGCACTCGGTTTCGGCATTTTTGCTGGAACGGAACTACTCACCAACGCGCTCTATTCCGGCGGGCATGTTTCATCGGACATGGTCAATGTGGTAAATCTGAGTGTTTTCAACTCATGCATCATGCTCTGGTTGGGCTATGCGCTGCTTAATCGCCGTGAATCGCGGGTTCCAATCCTTATCCCGCAGCGATGGGATGAAGCTCTTTTGGATGTTCAGCCGCATGGAAATTCGGAATCCCTGATTCCGATGTTCGAGCACATGGTAGACCGCGCTTTCTCCAAGACTCAGGGAGCCTAAACCCGTACTGCTGGCGCTTTACACCTGAGTTCCTCCTGCCGTTTTTTATCCCAAAAAATACAGACTTGACAGTAGATATATAATTCGAGCCACTAAGGGTTTCCGCTCCCAGGGGACCCGCAATGTAAGGAGAAAGTGTATGAAACGTGCGGTCAGGACTTTGGTCCTGGTGGTAGCCGTCGCTTGTACTTGCTTGGCAATGGCCGCTCCAATCACCACGAAGGTGCACGAGGGAATCATGCCCTTCTGCAGGGTCAATTGCGATAAGTAAGACAAGCAGCACCGGGGCGCTGGTGGAAGGCCCCTGACTTATGGGCCCGGGATTGCGAGAGCAGTCTGGGCCCTCTTTTCGTTTCTGGATTTTTTTGGGGCAGCTACGCTGCCGGTTTTTTCGCGTTCAGAAGTTGTTCCAATTCGAAAGCGCTATGAGTTGGTGGTTGGCAGGTGCCGTCAGAACAGAGAACGGCAACAGTTTTCCTTTCTCTGAGTGAAGGCAGTTGCGGAATCGTCGCAGCGAGTAATGGCGGCAGATTCTGCGACACCGCCTGACCGAACTTCAGTTTCAGCACGGAGCGTCCATAAAGTGACGCCGTGACTGCCTGCGTATAAAGTTGCTCGGCTGTTTCGTCCTCTCCCACAATTACAATCTGACTGTAAGGTGCCGCGAAATATTGCGCGGCAATTCCGTAGGTGGCTGCGAACAATCCATATTGCCCGGCACTCGCCGCCAGCAGTTCCAATGTCTGCTCGGCCTTTGTCCGGTACGCGGCTTCGTCGGTATAGGCGTGCATTCGCAACAGCGCAATCACCGCCATCGGATTTCCCGCGGGCGTAGGCGAGTCCTGAAACGGTTTGCGCGGGGCGCCCAGTACTCCCAGCGATTGTGAAGTGCGCTGTGCGTCGAAAAATCCGCCGGAGACCGAATCGTAGAAGCGCTCGATCATCTGATCAGTGATCTGGCGCGCGATCCGGAAGTAGCTCAAGTCAGCTGTGGATTCGTATGCATCGAGGCAGGCAATTGCAGTGAAAGCGTAGTCATCGAGAAAGCCGTGATTGTCCCGCTTTGCCGCAATGGCGTCAGAGTAGGCGACAACGTGCTTGAGCCCGAAATCGGGTCTCCACGCTTCCGCAAGAATTCGGTCGAGGGACTTCAAAGCGAACCGCTTCGTGTCATCCAGGCGAAGAACGGTCGCTGCTTTCAGGTATGCCGAAATGCACAGCGCGTTCCAACTCACGTAAACAGTCTTGTCGATGTAAGGCGTGGGGCGTTGCAGACGGGCAGCGTACATCTTCTGCTTCGCCGAACTCAGAAGCTCGTTTATGCGTGCCGGTAGCAGCTTCAGGCGGCTTGCGATTTCTTCTAAAGACGCGCGCTGGTAGAGCACGTTCTTGGCCGGATAGTGGTGCATCTCGCCGATTTCGTTTATGTCATAGTGCAGGCACGCGACCTGAGCTTCTTCTTCGGTGAGAACTGCTTTGGCTTCGTCAACCGTCCAGGTGAAGTAATCGCCGTCATCATCCAGAGAAATATCGGCATCTTGCGAGGCGTAGAAACCGCCGTGTTCGCGGTCGCTAAGAACTTCATCCATCCAGCGAATGATGTCGCGGGCGATATCGGCGAAGAATTCGTTTTGCGTAGCTTGATATGCGTGAACGTAGTTCTTCAGCAGCTCGGAATTGTCATACGACATCTTCTCGAAATGAGGGACGATCCAACGCTCGTCAACCGAATAACGATGGAAGCCTCCGGCAAGCTGGTCGTAAACACCGCCGCGCGCCATCTTCTCGAGAGTGGGGGCGAAGACGTGCTTCAGATGTTCAGCAATGTCCACGTGGGGACGGGTGCCCTCACCCGTCCTGCGGAGCGCAGTTTCGCTAATTGACCGAGCATACTGATCAATCAGCAAATCAATCATCGAAGGATGCGGAAACTTCGGCGCACTGCCGAATCCGCCGTGAGTCTCATCGAACATCTTCAGGGCGGAATCGACGATTTCCTGAATCAGACTTGGCGAAAAATCTCCTGCCTTGCCGCTGAACGACTCCGAATGAGCGATCGCTCCTTCGACCATCCCTGCCTGCTCCACGACGTCTGCGTTCTTCTCGCGATACGCAGCAGAAATCGAGATGAGCGCGCGCCGGAAGCTGGGCCGCCCATAGTTGTCCCCAGGAGGGAAGTAAGTTCCGCCGTAAAAAGGCTTGCCATCGGGCGTGAGAAATGCGGTGAGCGGCCAGCCGCCCTGTCCGCTAATGGCCTGCACCGCGACCTGATAGCGGCTGTCGATGTCGGGACGCTCGTCTCGGTCCACTTTGATCGCAACAAACCGTTCATTCACGATCTGCGCAATTTCCGGATCGTCGT
>QHZR01000608.1 GCA_003224755.1 Acidobacteriota bacterium | reverse complement strand
GCAGAACGAATGGCAAGCTACTTGGGATTTCACGAGTTCCGCAAGGCGTGGGCTCAGTTGCTTGGATTCAACCTCGAAGACATGCAGGGATTTGGAGGTACACAGCCATGGACGACGGAACCGTTGCAGTGCTTTTTCGACCATTCGGACTGCGATGGGGAGATCTCCTGGCAGGATGCCGAACAAATTCTTGCGGAGGCACGGAAGGATGCGACTAAATTGCCGAAATACGATTGGGCGTTTAGTGTACTTATCCGTGCCTGCGAAGCAGCAGTAGATGAAAAGCTGCCAATTTCCTTTGCATAGTGGCTGGTGCCTTTTATTCAAGAACCAGTGCTGACCGGAACCTGGCCATTCGCCTCTCCAGAACGCAGAACACTTCGATCCATCGATATCCGTTTCTCTTCCTGGTATGTTGCCCTCTTTTTGTCGGACATCGTCTCTCATCGACGTCTTCTCTTTTGGATGAGGAGCAATTTCGAACCCAACGTTTCTATCGATCCGCAACTACTATTCGAGCGTCTGCTCGACTGCGGAGAGGTTGCGCGCCTTTTGCATCTACACCCAAAGACGGTGGAACGAATGGCGCGTGAAGGGCGGCTCCGGGCCGTTAAAGTCGGCAAGCGCTGGCTATTTCGCACCTCCGAGATAGACCGGTGGATGTTCTCTCTAGTAGACTCTTCTCGGCGTTCCGTGCCGCGTGGACAGGAGAAAACACCTTGAAACGAGCACGGTATCAACAAGGATCTTTGACAATTCGCAAGCGCAAGAAAGGCGCAGTTTGGGCGTTTCGCTGGTGGGAAACGCAGATCGACGGCCAGCGCGTTCAGCGGGAGAAAATCGTGGGCTTGCTTACTGAGCTCCCGACCCTAAGAGCTGCCCGCAAAGCGGTTGAAGCCGAGCGGGTCGCGATCAATGCCCGTCCGGGCGCTGCTCCCGAGGGTATGACGATCAGCCATCTCGTGACTCATTACGAAGCTCATGAGTTGGCTGAACCGGACAGGGAGCAGGCGGACGACTCCGAGATTTCAGAGGACGAGCACAAGGCGCATTCCACCCGCATGCGCTATCGCTGTCAGATCCGTAAATGGATCTTGCCGCGGTGGGGTTGGGTGGGCCTGCGGGACGTGCATACGGTGGACGTCAAGCACTGGTTACATCGATTGTCTCTTGCCCGTCCTACGCGGTCGAGCATCCGGAATCTCTTGCACGTGCTCTTCAATCATGCGGTGGAGTACGAATGGCTCGTCGTAAATCCCATTACGCTCGTCCGCCAAAGCGGCAAGCGTACACGGGTGCCCGTGATTCTGGAGATCGGGCAGATGGGAGCCTTGCTCTCAAAACTTGGGCCGCTTGAACGCACAGCGGTTCTCCTGGCTGCCTCAACGGGTCTCAGGATCAGTGAACTGTTGGCACTCAAGTGGAAGGACGTGGATTTCCTCGGCAAGGAAATGCACGTCACCCGGGCCATCTACCGTCAGGTAGTCGGCCGGTGCAAGACGGAGAATTCCCAAAAGGCGCTGCCGATCGACGACTGCACCATACAGGATCTGCTTGCATGGTGGCAGGTGACCCCGTTTAAAGAACCGGATGACTGGGTTTTCGCCAGTATCAGAAGAGCCGGCAGACAGCCATGCTGGCCCGATAGCCTGTTGCAGAAGCGGGTCCGCCCTGCGGCTCAGGAAACAGGCATCACCGTTCCCATCGGATGGCACACCTTCCGCCGCAGTTTTTCAAGCTGGCTGAAGACTAGCGGTGCGGATATGAAGGTGGTGCAGGAGCTGATGCGCCACGCCAATCTGCGTACGACAATGGATCTGTATACGCAGGCACCCATGGGGGCAAAACGCGAGGCCCAGAAGAAGATCGCCGAGCAGCTTGCCTCAGCAAGAGCTTAATGTGGGCGTATTGTGGGTGCGGCGTGAGGCTAGGAACGTTCGTATTTGCTAGAATACAGGCGGTGTAGGCGCGTAGCTCAGTTGGTTAGAGCGCTACCTTGACACGGTAGAGGTCTGGGGTTCGAGTCCCCACGTGCCTACCATCTATCTCATTGAATCTGCTGCGAGGCGAGCGGCAGCTCTTCCGGCTTCTGATCCAAACTCCCCGAGTTTTGGCCTTTTCTGCCATCATTTGCCATCAAAATCGAGAATTTTTCGACCGTCGCCCGCTGCTGCTCGGGAATAGGTAGGGTGTAGATTTCGAGCGTGGTGGACATCTTGGAGTGGCCTAGCTGCGTCTGGGCATCCCGCAGCGATCCGCCCGCCACTTGAAACAAGGGGTAGCGTGAGTTCGCCGGATCCGCGAGTACAAACATGAATTGGGTGGACGCGCGTTTCGAATACATCGCCAGTCGTGGTGATACCATTTTGCCCGGCCATGAAAACTCAAGCTGTCCCACCTCCAGCCCCGGGGGTTGGACACCAAAGACTTGCTGAAGACTTATGCCGCTCAGCCGTACCCTCCTACCCTTCTCTCGCAGTGGTTCGACTGAACCGGCCCCTATCCTCAGGCAGGAGGCAAGATGAAATCCAGAACATTGCGTTTTCTCTCGCTCACGCTGTTGGCGGTCCTGGCACTTGCGGTCGCGTGCGCGGCGGCCGGCCACTTCACGGCAACCGGAAGAATGGAGTTCGCGCGCCGAAGGCACACGGCAACCAGGCTTGCCAATGGAAGGGTCCTGGTAGCAGGAGGGGCAAACGGAACCGGAACTCTTGCCACGGCAGAGCTTTTCAATCCCGCGACGGGTACTTTCACGCGCACCGGCAATATGAGAATCGCACGAGCTGGGCACCGGGCAACCTTGCTTGCCAATGGAAAGGTCCTGGTAACAGGAGGGACAAACTCGACAGGAACTCTTGCGACGGCGGAACTTTTCAACCCCGCCACCGGCACTTTCACGCGCACTGGCAACATGGCAACCCCACGGGTTGGGCACACGGCAACCTTACTGGGTAACGGCAAGGTGCTCGTGGCGGGAGGCGGAACCGCAAAAGCGGAGCTTTTCAATCCGAGCACGGGCGTGTTTACTTCTACAAAGCCCATGATCGCCGCCCGGATGGGACATATAGCAACCTTGCTGAAAAATGGCAAAGTTCTTTTGGCGGGGGGCACGGAGGTCAATGGTACCGCTTTGGGAGATTTGTTTGACCCCGCAACTGCCACGTTTTCGCCAACGGCGACAGGAGGGACCCAAGCCCTTTGGCTTGCGGCGGCATTGCTCCAGGATGGTAGGGTGCTCCTCGCGGGTGGTGAACTCACGACGCTTATCAGCGGCCCCCCCAGATACCTCTTCGGTCCGAATTCCTTCGCCCTGGCAATCTTGTTTAGAACTAGCGACGAAAGTTTCTTCGCAGCTACAAACATGTCTAGCGATCGCGCCTTTCACACTGCGACGCGGCTGGGCGATGGAGAAGTGCTGATTGCAGGCGGTGCCAATGTCCGTTCGTTCGTACTCAATTCCGAGCCACATACGTCCGTCACGCCCTTAGCAAGCGCCGAACTGTTTAATCCCACTAGTGTGACCTTTACATATACCGGAGATATGACCACTGCTCGTTCCTGGCATACGGCGACGTTGCTGGGGAACGGAAAAGTACTCGTGGTTGGGGGCGTCGGTGCCAACGGTAATGTGCTGTCCACAGCAGAGCTATACCAATAGGTTGCGTCCCCCTCTGACAACTGTTTACGCCGCAACTTCTGCCTTCCGGCCCCGAGTAGTAGCGAGGGGATGATCTGGGATGTGGAAATGCCCTGAAGAGATATGCATGGCTGCAATTCTAGTCACATGCTGCCTCGCCACGGGATTAGTTGCTGCGTACCTGAATCACTCCCGAAGCCCATCGCAACAGGCCGCACGGATCATCGACGCTGAACCCATTTCCCGTTCTCATTGAAGTTCCACGAACGGTCATAACCAAAGGCGTTCCACACAAGATCGAATATAGGTTTCAGAATCTTGGCAGGCTCTTTCGCTGCATCGTCCACCACAGCCTCGGGCAAGATTAGATGGTCCTGGGCTAGTTGATAGTGACTGTAGAGATCGTAGTCATTACTGGCAAACATTTGACTCCCTCGCACGTTGACGAGGGACAATGCGACCGCGAGCGGCGGATTGATTTCCAGCTCCTTGATTACGGCAAGACATTTGGGAAGATGCTCCAGCACGATCCGTTCATATCCAATCGAAGGTATATTCTTGATTCCCCTGACTTCATGGTTGAGCAAACTAGCGTGAACCGCCTCGATAATGCCCGATCTGAACAATTGCGTGTAGGAATGGCATTGTGGTCCGCCTGAAACGGCGACTAGAGCGTTGCCAACCACGAATTCAAAGCGGTGTTGAGCCGCCGGGAAACAGCTTATGACAAGGAGAATTTTATCGCGGAAAATGGATTCTTCTGGAGCTTCAGCGCAACGGTTCATCAAAGCTGTGACTCTCCAGCCCCTTATTTCAAATGCTTGTTGACCGCCTTGGTCATCTGAAACATGTCCAGTTTCTTACTGCCGAAGATCGGCTCCAACTTATCGTCGGCCAGGATT
>QHZR01000038.1 GCA_003224755.1 Acidobacteriota bacterium | reverse complement strand
CGCCACCGTAGGCCTCATATCCGGTTCTTGTTCATCGGCTCGCGTCTTTGCTCCACGCTTCTTTCAGGCCCCGCCTCGCGGCGAGTGTTGTTTCACCCTTGCGCTTCGCTATGACTTCACTTCCATCAAGTTGTCAAAGGGACTTTCACCCTCGAGCTGTCGAACATGCTCGGCACACAAAGAAAACGACGGGCGAAACGCCCGTCGTTCCAAAAATCCAAAAGCCCGAACCGAAACCTTAGAATCGCAATTGCGGTCCGAAGCTGACTTTCAGGTTGTTGAATGTTCCGTTGTTGAAGAAAACTTCGTCTCCCGCTTCCAGCCGCAGACCGAAAGGTCCCCAGAAGCCCTCAAAGCCGGCACCCGGATATACGGCCAAGTGCGTGCCACCATTGCCGACGCCGGAAATGGTGTTGCCAACCGTGCCGGGGGTTACCGCGGCATTTGTTCTCGTGAAGTTAATAAATCCAACCTTACCCGTCACGAAAAATTTGAACGGGCCGGGGGTCTGGAACTTCGGACCGAACAATCCGGTCAGCGGGCGCACCCGGGTGGTCACAAATTGGGTGCTGACACCATTGTTGAAGGTACTGGTGAAGTTGCGTTCGAAGTCATAGTTCATCTCGGCT
This sequence comes from Acidobacteriota bacterium, assembly GCA_003224755.1. Classification (GTDB taxonomy): domain Bacteria; phylum Acidobacteriota; class Terriglobia; order Terriglobales; family Acidobacteriaceae; genus Gp1-AA145. The sequence continues at coordinate 6,711 of QHZR01000038.1, read as the reverse complement.
TCGATTTGCGTGAAATGGCTCACATTGAAACCGGTGCGAGCGCCAAATCCCACAAAGTTGGTGGTGTTCGACGATGTCGGGCTAAAGCGGAAGTAGTCGGCGAAGATTCCCACTTGACCGTGGTCATAGTCTCCCCGTCCCTCTTGCGCTGCAAGCCAGGATGGCGCAGCAATCAGCATAGTCAAAAGGCCTAACCAGATAGCACGTTTCATTGGGTACTCCGTCCTCCTCATGGATTTGTTTCGTGTTCCTGCACCTTTAAGCAGCGCGGGAATGAGGTCACAGTTATTGAGTTGGATGCCGGGTTGCCGGGCAGGTTGGGTTGCGTACACCTCGGCGAGCACCTAGGGAGTTCGGGGTAGGAGTTCTAAGGTGGAAGTCAGTGGTCGGTGGTCAGTAGTCAGCTTTCACCTGTGTGATCCGTGGCTGCTTCTGCGGAATGTTGGCTGTCAGTCTGTCTATTTAGCAGCCTTCGCCGCGCTGGCGGTCGTATCCACGGAGTCGCGCGGGACCATTGAGACGACGACGTACTCGCGCTCCTTATCGTCCATGTCTTCGACGCGAAGCAGCATCTTGTCTTTATCGAGACGGAACTGCGCCTTCTCACCGACTGGAAGCAAGGCAGGATGCTTGTCGTCCTTTGGACGGATGGTGTAGATGAGCATGTCAGTTTGGAGAGCGTATTCCTGGCAAAGCAACTCGCGGGTCTTCATGTGAGAAGAGTCGGTGCCGATCATTTCGCCGGCGAGGCTCTTGCCGTTCTTTTCGTCGGTACCGCACTTCACCGATTGCATCTTTAAGAGTTTGCCGCTTTGATAGTGTCGAGGCTCCTTCGCCAGAGCTACAGCGGCAAGAAGCGCAATTGCAAACAGATATTTCAAACGCATGGTATGAGTCTCCGCATAGGCGGACATCCGCCACTCTTTATATTTTGGCGGGTTTCAGAATCTAGCAGAAGATTCCTTCCGTACCATGGACGGTGGTAATCAGGAATTCCCGGTAGGGCGCAGGTGGCCCGACTGTCCCGGCGCGGATGAAATACTTGGCTGCGGAAGCAAAGGAGATATCCGAGCTTGGCCGGGACAGGCGAGTTTGTGTGAGAACGCTTCTTACGCCCCTTTGGGGCTGAGTCATTTCCCAGTTGCACCCAAGGGCTTCCGCCCTGGGCTGTATTCTGGCGCCGCTTCGCGGCTGGGAATTACGATTTGCTTGCCACTTGTGGTTCGGAGTTTTAGTTCTCACACAGACTCTGGCGGACCGCATGTCCTACCCAAAAACGTGCGAAATCGCGCGTCCTCTGCTATCTTCCACGGGGCGATAAAACCTATGGGACGAACCTTAACTGCCACAATTCCGCCGGCAACTGATACCCGGTTCTTCGGGCATCCTCGGGGATTGGCCACGCTTTTCTTCACTGAGATGTGGGAGCGTTACAGCTACTACGGCACGCGCGCGCTGCTTATTCTTTACATGACTGCCGCGACAGTGCACGGCGGTCTTGGATTTTCGGTGGTGAAGGCAGGATCGATCTATGGCTTTTACACCGCCATGGTCTATCTGCTGGGAATGCCCGGGGGCTGGATCGCCGACCGCATCATCGGTCAGCGCCGCGCAGTGCTGTATGGGGGCATTCTCATCTCGGTTGGTAACCTGTGCCTGGCGTCGCCGAGTATCACCGCCTTCTATGCGGGACTAGCGCTGCTCATGATGGGAACCGGGCTGCTTAAGCCCAACGTGAGCACCATCGTCGGCCAGCTTTATTCGCCCGAAGACCGGCGGCGGGACGCGGCGTTTTCAATTTTTTACATGGGGATCAATGTCGGTGCGCTGGTTTCCCCGTTGATATGCGGCTGGGTTGGAGAAAAGATCAATTGGAGATTGGGTTTCGCGGTCTCCGCGCTCGGCATGGTGGCCGGCCTAACCCAATATTTACTGAGCGGCAGCAAGTTGCTGGGAGAAGCTGGGCTACATCCATCGAGCACGGGTGACCTGGAGCGAGACCAAAGGCAGAAGCGCTCAGGGTCCCTGGTGATAGCGGGATTTCTGTTCGTGATCGTCGTGCTGGCAGTGTTGGCATCGAGGGGCGTAATCAGCATCACGGCAGAAACGATTTCGAATGCGCTGGGCTGGGTGCTGATCGCGCTGGCGGCCGCAGTTTTCTCGTGGATGATTTTGGGCAAGGGGTGGTCGCTGCAGGAACGGAAACGGGCGGGAGCGATTGCGGTGCTGTTTATTGCGTCCGCGATTTTTTGGGCAGTGTACGAGCAGGCCGGGTCGTCGCTGACTCTTTTTGCCGAGCGCAATACCAATCGTCATCTATTTGCCCTCCTCGGGCTTCATCATGGAGAGGACTTTCTCTATCCAGCCAGCTGGTTTCAATTCGTGCAGCCGGCGTTTGTGCTGATCCTGGCACCGATATTCGCCTGGTTGTGGATCAGGCTCGGCAGCCGAGAACCGTCTTATCCGTCAAAATTTTCTTTAGGGCTGCTGTTCGTTGGATTCGGTTTTCTGGTGATGGTACCGGCCGCTCGCGGTACCAATGTGTCCCCGCACTGGCTGAACGTTTCCTACTTTCTCAGCGTGATGGGAGAAATGTGCCTCAGCCCAGTAGGCTTGAGCGCCATGACCAAGCTTGCCCCCAGCCGCGCCCAGGGATTCGTGATGGGCGTCTGGTTCCTCTCGATCGGTACCGGAAACTGGATGGCCGGCAAGGCCGGCTCTCTTTACGAAACCGTGCCGCTGCCGAAACTGTTCGGGATCGGCGCCGCAGTGGCGATCGCAGCGACCGTGCTGTTGGCGATTCTGGTAAAACCGACGAAGAAACTGATGGGGGGAGTCTCGTGAAATTCCAGCTCTTGGCTGTTGGCTCTTGGCAAACCCGTAGGCGCAAGCTGACGAGGAAAAACCGCGAAAAATCGGGCAACCTCAGTTGGGTAATTCAAAAAGGAAACTCAAGAAACGCTGCGCCAGCCTCCTAAGTATTCTCCGTGACAACGAAAAACCTGGATGCCCTACTTCTCGTTTAATGATGCGCTAGCTGGGGCACGTTCACCGATGTTGGTAGGCCGAGCACGCCAAGCCAGTATTGGTATTTCGGACTGGAACGAATCGAGTCAAATTCCGCGTCCACCGCCAGATATTGCATACTGCTAGTACGCTCCTCATATCCTCGTTCCAGCCATTGGAGAGCCTGTCGTTCGTCACCGAGGGCGGAATAAGAAGCTGCAATTCCGACCGGGCTCCGATATTTTCCCTGCTTGCGGTCTTGTAGATCTTTTTCGAGCTCTTTGCGGATCACCGCCGTATAACCTGAAGTCGAATAGATTCTGCGCATTTCTGCTGCAGCGTTGGTAGCTCCTTTCAAACTGAGATACGGCTGCATCGTGTCCAAAGCCTCCGAATACATATGCTTTCTCTCGTATAAATTCGCGAGATTGCCATAGCTGCCCGGAAAAGAAGGATCGAGAGCAATGATTTTCTTGTACTCGGCGATAGCTTCATCGTAGCGGCCCTCCCAAGTGAAGACCTCCGGGAGTGCCATGTTCACAATCGGCGAGAGCGGATCGAGCTTTTGGGCGCGCCGAACTTCCGCTTCGGCTTCGGAAAACCGCCCGAGACCCGCGAGATACAAGCCGTACCATTGGTGTGCGGTTGCGTAGTTCGGATTCAATTCGATCGCACGTTTGAACTCCTGCTCAGCCGCTGTCCAGTCCCAGTCGTAAGCCTCGCGCACTATCGCCAGCGAGACGTGCGCCTCAGCCAAGGAGTCGTCGAGTGCGATGGCTTTTTGCGCCGCCGCTCTGGCCTTGGGAAAAGAATCGCGGGGAGCAGTTTCTCCCCAATCGTCGAGCAGCGCGTAACTATCGGCTAGGCCCGCATAAGCAAGGGCATAATTCGGATCCGCATGAATGGCTTGTTGGAAGTATTCGATTGCCTGATCGAGCCCCTGCTTGGTCCTCTTGTCCCAGAAGAAGCGGCCTTTCAGATACAACTCATAGGCAGCGGGATTTGCGTAATAACGGCGCTGAATCTTCTCTTGTTCACTTCCGGTGAGGCGCACACGCAAATTTGAGGCAATGTCCTGAGAAAGCTGTTGCTGCAGCCCGGGAACTTGCGAAATATTGCGCTCATACCGAGTGCCCCAAAGCTGGGAACCCCGATTCACATCCACCAATTCCGTCTGCAAGACGACGTGATCGCCGTCGCGGGACAGGCGCCCGGTGAGTACTGCATTGACGCCCAATTCGCGGCCCTCGGCGCGCACATCAATTTGTGGCTGGCGATAGCGAGAAACGGTGGTCCAAGCCATGACGCGCAACGTACTCAGCTGCGAGAGATCGTTGATCACCTGCTCGGCAATGCCATCGCTCAAATATTGAGTATCCGAATCGCTGGCGGCGTCTGCAAAAGGCAGGACCGCGACCGAATCGTATCGCTGCCGGGAGGGCGACCATACAAGGGCGGCAATCAGGAGGACAGCTATCGCCAAGACCCCGAACGCAACTGCCAACCGAACTGTGAGATTCCGCGGCCGCGACGGAGCACTGCTGTTCGCGGTTTCGGTATGCGGAACTCCGTTTCCGTTCATGGGTTCCACCCGCACGAGCAGGCGATAACCGCTTTTATGAATTGTCTCGATGATCTTGGGACGGCGGGCATGGTCGCACAGGGTCTTCCGCAACGCCGAAATACAACCGGGCAACACGTCGTCGGACACAAAAACGTCTGGCCAAACTGCGGAAATCAACTGATCTTTGCTCACGACGCCCGGATGCTCGGCGAGATAAACCAGCACCCGCATGGCTTTGGGTTCGACGCGCGCGCTCGTGCCATTGCGGGAAATCTGGTTCAGGGAAGGAGTGACCAGCCACTCGCCTATGCGGAAGTCGCCTACCAAATCGACCGTCTCCGCCTACATTATAGGTTGAGAAGACCCTGGGAAAAGGTTGTGATTTTCGGGAATGGCGCATGAGCTGCGTCGTGTGCCCTAAAGGGTTGAGGCGCGAACTGAGCGGAAACGGGATTGTAGTGGATGAGAAATACGTCTGGGGCTAGTTTCTTTCGCCCCTCCAAGGCTTGGATTGGCGAGCATCCCACCCACGGCTTGCGCCGTGGGCTGCACTCTTTCGCGGCTTCGCAGCTTTCGTCCCGTGTATCTCGACCATGCTCGTCCGGCACGACTCGTGCCCTTCCCAACGACAGTCGCCATTGGTGGCCTTCAGGTGACCCGTCACCTCGACCATGAATATGTTGCCTTAACCGCGAATCTCTGCTCGCGCACGGGCATTGGGTTGCCAGCTACAAGACTTTGAAAACGAGTTCCAGTGTTATAGATCACATAGAGATCGCTGTCCGGACGAAACGTATAGCGCAACCGTATGTTGGCGCTGGCGGCCTGAGTTTGAGCGGTGTCGGCTTGCAAGAAGGTAGTCAGATTTAAAAAGCGATTGAATGCGTAGCTGACCTGCAATCCGGCGAGTTCGATGCTGAAGTCTCCCTGAGGCAAGCGGAATACATTGAGCGTGTCGTTGATCGCCAGCGCCAGATGCGCATTCGGGCGATATTGAGTGGTCAGAGTGGCGCTCTTGAGAGTTCCGGTGTAGTAATCGCCCCACTGAAACGAGCCGACGTATGTGATGCGGCGATTACCGGCCGATGTATAGGACACCAGGTGCTCGGCAAACCGGTATCCTCCCGGCGGGATTGAGATATTTCCAGACAAGTGCAGCGGTTGCACCAGGAGCTGATAAACGACATCCTGCGGATTCGAATCAATTTCGGCACTGTTGTTGAACTGCACCCGAATGGCCGGGGTCCACTCCTTGTAGATGAGCTGGCCAGCGGTATTGGGGTCGTGATAAACGAAGCCGCCAAGATCGAGTTCTCGGATGCTTAGAACGTGCGGACGAGGGGTCAAATTGACCTGAAAAATCGTGGGCTGGTCGTCGGTCCGGGTCACGAAACCCATCTCGGCGTTGAAGTTTTTGTCGGTAACCCCATGGCCGGTGTAGATGTTGAACCAATTATTAGCGTATGTTAGTCGTCCGCCGAAGGCGGCGTTATCACTGTCCAGACCTCGAGTCCACGATTTGGCGTAATAGCCCCGCAGGTTGAGATTTCCAAACAAGACGAATTTCGCGTCAACGCCGCCGGACCGGTTATAGGGATCGAACGGATTTCCTGATTGCTTGTCCGTTGCCATAAAGCCGATGTAAGAGCCTGGGGTGAGTGGCTTCTTCACGCGCGCAACTGTGTAGTTTGCGTAAGGTGCGAAATCCTCGGCCCGAGTCTTGACATCCATGATGCCCAAGTCGAATCCTGCTGCATGACCGGCAACTTTGGCGCCAATATCAATGGGAACCTGTTGCCCGCTGACCGGATCAATCCCGATTTGCCGGCTGAAGAAAAGCAAGTCCTGGTTCCAGAGCAGGAAATCAAAGACGTCGGAGTCCTCAAGAAAGAATCGTCGTTTCTCGGGAATCAAAATCGGATAAGGAGTGAGGTTGAACTGTTGCTGATCAACATCAGCATCGGAAAAATCGGTGTTCACTGTCGCAAGAGCGATCAGATTGCTCGACAGGCCGTATTTGACGTCCACACCACCACTATGCAGGGCACTCCACGGCTGGCCGGTAAGGCTTTGAGTCCCCAAGAGCCCGTACGGCTTGATAACCAGCAGGCGTCCGCTCTCGATTCCTTTCAGCCCCTGAA
>QHZR01000607.1:1733-2933 GCA_003224755.1 Acidobacteriota bacterium | reverse complement strand
TTAGTTACCCTGTCCCTAGCGAATTGTTCTTTCGACCCCCTGTATCCCTTTTTCCGGACTTCACGGACCTGATTTCTTTGAATTACCGGCCGGTCCTTTTCGCTAGCCCATGCTGATTCGATAGGCCTGTGGCCGCATACCGAGCAACCTCAGCACTTTCTTTTGCAGACCATTGAGTTTGGATTTCTGAAGCGGGGAGGCACAGCCCGGATCACGCCGACGGGCCAAAATTCTCGACAGGTTGTAGGCAGGAGAGCATTCGGGTGGCAATCGAATGGCTGCCTTTGGTGTGAATCCCAATTTTGCTCGCGTCCCGAGGTAATTGAAAACATTTGCAGTTTTTGTTAACATGGGTATATGTGAGCTCAAAGATGATTATTGCGGATGCGTCGGTGCTTATTGCACTCGCGAAAATGCGCATGCTTGACCTGCTCAACTCAGTGTATGGTCACGTTTTGATCGGGCCCCAGGTTAAAGCTGAGACCATTGATGCGGGTAAGAGAATTTCAGCTCCCGGCGTGGAGCGCATTGAAAAAGCGCTGGATGATGGTTGGCTTCAAGTTGCGCGACTCTCATCGAAGGAAGAGAGCACGACGCACAGCATCGTTTCAAAGGGGGGTCTCGACGCAGGCGAGGCCGAGTCTATCGCCTTAGCCAGCTCTCGCAGACTCATGGTCATTCTGGATGACAGGGCGGCCCGATCATTTGCTGAGGTTATGGGGGTCACGTTCCTTGGAACTGCGGGAGTGCTGTTCCACGCATTTGTGAAAAAGCATTTGACTCTGGCTGAACTCGAGGAGGCGGTTGAGGCGTTGAGTCAGACAATCTGGATTGCGCCGTCCGTTGTTGCGGTCGTATTGAAGAAAGCTCGCGAGGCTGACCGATGAAAAAGGAACAAATGGTGGGAACGAGGCTGCCTGACACCGTGGTTCGGGACCTCGAAGCAATCGAGCAAGTCGAGCAAGCCGACCGCTCGACAACTGTAAGAAAGCTCCTTTCTCGGGCAATACAAGACTGGAAGCTGGATCACTATTCGCGTCTATATGGCAGCGGCAAGCTCACCCTGGCACGTGCTGCCCGTGAGGCGCGAGTCTCTCTCTGGGAGATGATGGATTATGTGAAAACCAAGAAAATCACCGCACAATATGACCTTGAGGATTTTCAGCGAGATCTGAAAACCGTCGCGGCTGGTGAAAGGCG
>QHZR01000607.1:0-1698 GCA_003224755.1 Acidobacteriota bacterium | reverse complement strand
AATGGGCAGAGATATTGAGCTTGTCCCTCGCCAAAATGCCATACGGCGTTAATGCCTTTGAAATCAACGACAACCAAGAAAGGTGAAGCTGGAGCGCTAACCAGGGGATTCGGAGTGTAACAATGTTACACCCGAATGGAAAATGGCTGGATGGAGTTTTCAATAGGCACAAATCGTCCGCGCTATCCCCCTGGCGCCTCGAAATGGAATCCTATCGAACACCGTCTGTTCTGCCAGATCAGCAAGAATTGGGCGGGCCAACCCCTGAAGAGCTTTCAGACGGCCCTCAACTACATTCGCACCACTACGACTTTGACGGGACTGAAGGTGCGCGCTCGTCTGCTGCGGAAGAAATACGAAAAAGGTGAAAAGATATCAGCTCAGGAAATGAAACACCTTGCGCTGTCCAGGCACAAGACGCAACCGAAGTGGAACTACACGCTGCGGCCAATGTAAAATTATTTCTGCGCAGTTCCTAAGCGGCACAAGATCGAGTTTCCGATGCTAGCTGACCCCAATTCCCAGGTCATTCGCAGCTTCAACGTCCTTAACTCAGAAGCAAAGGGTATGACCAAAGGAATGGCGCACCCTGGTTTTTTCTTTATCGACGAGAGCGGAGCTATTCGCGAGAAATATTTCGAAGCAAAGTATACGAATCGCTTTACCGCCAACAACGTCATCGGGAAGCTGTTCCCTGAACTCACCGAGGAAGTGAGCAACACCATCGAAGCTCCGCATCTTCGGCTCACTCTTTCACAATCGGATCGCACGGTCGTGCCGGGGAGTCGGGTCACCTTGACCGCAGACGTCGAACTTCCTCCGGATGTTCACGTCTATTCACCGGGAGTGCGCGGCTACAAGCCTGTCCAACTCATTTTGCACACTCCCGCTGGAATGGAATCAACACCGGCAATTTACCCCAACCCAAAGATTCTTTACTTGGAGGCGATTAAGGAACAGGTGCCGGTTTTCGACGGCACTTTCCGGATAACAGAAGATGTCACAGTGAGCGTCTCTAAACTGAGGGATGGAGCCCGGGCGCTGTTCTCCACCAGGAAGACAGTTTCGATTGTCGGAGAGCTGCAGTACCAAGCCTGCGACAAGACGATTTGCTATCCTTCAGCATCGGTGCCGGTAAAATGGGAGCTGCAGGTTCGCCCCCTTGACCTAAAGCGATCTCCCAAGGCGATTCAACATAAATAGATATTCGGACTAATGAACATAAGGATTTTGAGGCGCAGCAAGGAGGGCATCGTGAACAAGGTTGTTTACATTTCGAAATCCCATATCGAACGGCGCGAGGGGCCTCTGCGCATCGCGGACCTGCCCGGCGAATCCATGCCGGTAATATTCAGCGTCCACGGCGCCATCGCCGAGCATTACAAAATTGATCCTGCAAAACTTACAGAGTCGCACTCTTCCACGATCGACTATGTCATTTCCGCAACCGCCGGTTGAATGCTCGGCACTTTCGGAGGTGCGCTGGAGGCGCGCCAAATTGACGCCAGCCGTGGGCGATTAACGGCAGACGTAACCGGCGAGGTGGAAACCGAAGAAGGCGTGTTGGTCATCCGGCGCATCCACGTAGCCATGCGCCTGAAAGCACCAGAACAGGCGAAAGAAACCGTGGAGCGCGTACACGCCAATTACCCGATGCATTGTCCCCTCTACAGGACACTGCACCAAGCAATCCAGCTC
>QHZR01000037.1 GCA_003224755.1 Acidobacteriota bacterium | reverse complement strand
GGCGAAGACTTCCCCCCCCTTCAAGGCAAGGTTCACGGGTTGGCCGGTAACGGGGTCGGTATAGCTCAGGCTTCCACCATTCAACGGATTGGTGGCATTCGGATCAAAGTAATCCTGGTGGTTATAGCGGTCTGTTCGAGGCAACGTAACGTCGTAGCGTAAGCCCAGATTCAATGTCAGTTTGGGCGTTGCTTTCCAGTTATCTTGCGCAAAGAATCCGTATTGGTAATTCGTAGTGGCTGGACGGAACTGGATTTCTTCGTAGGACCCACAACCATTACTCGCACAGCCCTGCGTCATCTGACCCATCATAAAGCTCGCCATGGAATCTCCGCCGCAAAGATCCAATCCGTCGGGGCAGGCATTGGTGGCATCGGTGTTGAAGCTGAAGAATCCGACGGGGGCGTTGGTTTGGATATAGTTAATCTGGTGGATACGGCCGTCAAACCCGAACTTAATTTCGTGCTGGCCGTGTATCTTGTCGAGCGTGGCGGACAGTTGTCCTGTGTCCTGGCCCAGTCGGTAATTGCCGTAGGGATCGGTGCCGATGTTGGGGTATCCCGCAGGGGTGTACTGGTCGATAAAGATCGCAGGCACTCCCTTGAAGCCGTTGGCCTCCAGATAGGACGGGAATCCCAAAGTTCCAAGCGGATCATTCTCGCCATGGGGGTTGTAGGCATCGATCTTCCAGACGCCACGAGTGAACCCCAATGTCGTAGTCAGCAATAATGTCGAGCTGAAAGTATGGGTGTCATTGATCGCGAACGAGTGAGCATTAGTCCAACCCGGGCCGCCCTGACAGGGATCGGTAAAGTTCTTGAAACAATCGAGCCCCGTGCCTGAGGGGCTGTATTGATAAGCAAACTTCGCGCTCATCAGATTATTTTGCGTGAAGCGATGGTCGATCTTAATGTCGAACTGCTTATTAGAGCTGTGGCTCGAACCCGACCCGAACCAGTTTTGTTGAAGGCTTCCGCCGCTGACGTTGGGCTCTGGAAAGTAGCTCATCATCTTTTGAGCCACAGGGTCAATCAGATTGCCGGGCACATTGGGGTTGGGGCCGCCCGGGGTTGCATAGGTGGCGATGTTATTGAAGGGAATGAAGGTGGTGCGGGTTATGGTGCCATTAAACGTTCCGGAGTATGGGTCCCAAATCTGACCACCGTCCGCACTGCATCGCCCGGAGCCATTAAACGTGCCTCCATTTGCGGCGCAAAGTTCGCCAAAATCACCGGCCCGCATCGCGTCGGTGGGAACGCCTGCATTAGCTGTGCTCAATCCGGTTCGACTCAAACCGTCGTAGTCGAAAAAGAAAAAAGTCTTGTTTTTGACGATGGGACCGCCGATAGTGCCGCCATAATTGTGGCGGCGCAGCGGAGGAATGGGATCTCCATTGCGGTTTGCGAACCAGTTGTTCGCATCGAGGCTAGCGTCGCGGAAAAACTCGTACACACTGCCGTGAAAGCTGTTCGTGCCGGAGCGCGAGACCACATTGACCACCGAGGCGCCGGAAAACCCGTATTCCGCGCTGAAATTCGTCTGCTGAACCTTGAATTCGTCCACTGCCTCCGGGGAAGGCAGATAAGTTACGGATGTGATTCCACCGTTGGGTTCGGAGTTTGTGGTGGAAGCGCCATCCAGCAGAATGTCAGATGTGGCGCCACGGCTGCCGTTCGAAACAAAGTTTGTACCTATACAGGGCTCCGCGCATGCATCGTTCATCTCGGTGACGCCCGGCGCCAATGCGGTGAGTGATCTGACGTCGCGGTCAAGCAGAGGCAGATCATTGATGAACCTGCGGTTCACCACCTGCCCGGTTTCCGCGTCCTCGGTCTGTAACTCGACAGCACCAGCATGTACATCCACGATTTCGGCAAAAGCACCAACGGCCATCGAAAAGTCCACTGAGGCGTTCTGATTAACGTCGATTCTGACGTTGTCCTGGCGCTGAGTTTTAAATCCAGACGCGCTTGCCGACACGACGTAATTCGAAGGAGGCAGCTCTCGAATGACGTATCGCCCACTGGAATCACTGGTAGCGCTAAATTCAAAACCTTTTTCAGCATCGGTCGCCTTGATCTGCGCGCCGGAGAGGATAGCGCCGGAAGGGTCCTTTACGGTACCGGCAATCGAGCCGGTATAGAGCTGGGCGTGAGCTGCGGGGAGGCACAGCAGAGCGCAAATTGCGAGAACCGCTCCGAGCAGGCTCTGGATTGGGCCTTGAAAAGTCGATTGCAGATGGTGCCGCGGATTGGAATTCATTTTCATACGACGCTCCGAGTTCGGGTAGGTTTCGAGCGAGGTCGATGGTGGAGACAGGAGATGCGCCCTATTCCCAGCATTAAAACGTTTCATTACCTTGGGTTATTAACTTTCTTGAGAACGGTTGTCAAGACAAATCTGCTCGTCTCAGCTTTATAGACGAACCACGCCCAGAAAGGCTGGCAGGGTACCTAGTCAAATAATCGTCACAACCTGACCAGAAACGTGACCGCAATAACGATTCAGTTTTAGGGTTTCTTCGAGGAGACTGGGGAAGCGGGTTCAACGAGACGGTGGTATTGACGTGGCTGTAAACCCGACAGGTGCTGAACGATTCCGCCAGGCCACCGGATATCCACATTGATCGGCTTCGCACTCGGCCCCAACCCGACGAGCACACGCCTGTCGTGTGACGCAAGATAGCTGCCACCGCCCGCGATCCAACGCGTGAGCGTTCGCCCGAAAGACGTAACGGTGATTTTGGCGCCGATCGCGTCACGGTTACTGGTTGTTCCTTGAAGCGAGAACCCGATCCAGGAACTATCCTGGCCGACGTTGTTGCGCAACAGCACAGCGGGGCCGTTAAGGGTCGTGAAGACCGCATCGGCGTCGCCGTCGTTGTCGAAGTCGCCGATGGCGAGGGAGCGCCCGACATAAGAACGCCGAAAGGCCGGGCCTGCGAGTTCGCGCATGTCGTCGAAAACGCCAGCGCCGTTGTTCCGCAGAAGTAGCGCGGGCTCTTTGTATTTGACATCGACGCGCATGGATTCGATCACCTGATTGATGTGGCCGTTTACCAGCATTACATCCAGATTGCCATCGTTGTCGTAATCAAGAAACTTCGCCCCCCAACCGACGAATAATCTTGTCAAGCTTGCCAAATGCGAGGCACTGGTGTGATCGGAAAACGCCAGCGACTTCGATCCCAAAAATAGCGAATGATATTGGTCGTTGAAGTTGGTTAGGACGAAGTCCGGGATACCATCACCATTGACGTCACCCGCATCCACACCCATGCCTGCTTTTGCAGCACCATTCTGGTCGTAGGCGACCTCGGCTTCCAATGCGACGTCTTCAAATGTTCCATCGTGTTTGTTGATCAGCAGGAGGTTGGGTGAGGCGTCGCGGGCGATGAAGAGGTCGGGCCAACCATCATCGTTGACGTCAATTGCAACCACGCCGAGGCCGCGGCCGATGAGTTTGTCGAATCCGGCACGCGTGCTCACATCAGTAAAGGTGCCATCGCCGTTATTGTGATAGAGCGTGAGTGGCAAGCCTGTATAAGCGGTTTGCGCACAGTACGCCCGCACGCCATTCACTTCGCACTTCTTGGGATCATCGAAGGAGAATTGGGCATAGTTTGTGACGATCAGGTCCAAGAGACCATCCCGATCGTAGTCAAACCACGCCGCACCAGCAGCCCACTTTCCCGCATTCTTTACGCCGGCTTTGTCGGTGACGTTTGTAAAGGTCCCGTTGCGATTATTGTGATAAAGAGCGCTCGCCGGATAGCCGGTGACGTAGAGATCCTGATAACCGTCGTTGTCGAAATCCGCCGCAGCCACTCCCATGCCGTAGAAGTTCAGCTTGTCGAGACCCGCTTTGGCAGCGACGTTTTCAAACTTGCCGTTGCCCAGGTTGCGATACAAAGCGTTACTGAGTGGCAGTGGGCTCTTGCCACGAGGGGTTTCGCCGCCATTGACGAAAAAAATGTCGAGCATACCATCGTTGTCGAAGTCCACAAATGCGACGCCGCCTCCCATCGTTTCTATGAGAAAGCGGTCTGGCGATTCGCCGCCGAACTGCTGCCAAGTGATTTCGGCCTCTTGTGTAATGTCGGTGAAGATTTCCTTAGGCGACGCAGCCAGCAGCCGGTGCTGGAGAATCTCGCCGGATATGCCTATCAGCAAAAGGAGGAATAGTAAAATTCGTGAACTCGACATTCGATGCGAATCAATTCCGAGCGTCATCCCCGGCCCCGCTTGATTCAGCCCTCTGCGGCTCTGAAGCTTTCAGCTTGTTGTACAAATCCATTTCGCGCTCGGCATCGTTCGAACGTTTCAGCCTTCGATACGCGCGAGCCAATGCAAAATGCGGCTGACTACTCTGTGGCAGCAGTTTGACCGCCTGCTCGAGATGCCTTAGCGCTTCCTCCGAACGACCGTCATTCAGCTCGACATTGCCCAATTGGTACAAGGCTTCACCGTTCAAAGCATCAATCGCGATTGCAGATCGCAGCAATTGCTCAGCTCGCGACTTTGCGTCGCTGTCGCCTGTTTCCATTTGCTTTAAGAGAATCTCAGCATAGGCAACCTTGATGCGAGCATCTTTCGGAAATCGTTGGATCGCGGTGTGGAATGTGGAAGTCGCATCGCTGGTCTGGCCCGCTGATGCCTGCGCACGCGCCAATCCAAGTATGCTATTGGCATTCGTGCGGTCCAGCTGCAAAGCATGTCTGTAAGATGCGACGGCGTCTGTAAACTGCAACAATCGGCTTTCGACCGAGCCTTTCAGATTGAAAACTGCCGCGGATTTGGGGAACAGAGCAGCCGCGCGATTTGCCGCATCGAGCGCTACGCGGAGAAAATTGTGCGCCTCAAGCACTTTGATGAGATCAACGTAATTCGACTCATCGGCCGGGGTCAGCGCGATTGCGTGCTCAAACGACTCGGTCGCTTCCTTGGGTTTGTTAAGCCGGTGGTAGCACCAGCCGAGCCGGTTGTACATCTGAGGAGTTGCGGCAGGAGACGATACGAGTGGCTGTAGCGTGGCTTGGCATTGGGCGAAATGGCCGGCGTGATACTGGACGGTGGCCCTTCGGAATTGAACGTCTGGAGCATTGGCCTCGGAGCTGCTGATGGAATTGAGCAGCTGTTCCGCTTCTTCGTAATCGCCGGCTTGATCGGCGATTTCACCTCCGAGCAATGTGGCTTTCAGCGTGTTTAGTGATGACAGCCTTTGCAATGTGGTACGCGCATTTGTTCGCTCGTGCAGGCGGTAGTAGGAGAGTGCAAGAGCTGCAAGGGATTCCGGCTGCTTGGCGACTTCATCCGGCACAGAACTGAGCATCTTTGCAGCAGTCGCATAGTCGCCGGAGTTCTCTGAGACCATTCCGAGCAGCAGGCGCGAGTGTGCATCATCGGGGTGCTCTCGCAAAATGGTTTCGAGTTCGTGCTTCGCCTCGCCGTAGCTGTGCAACTGCCACAGGTTGGCGGCCAGATATCTTCGCGAAGTGAAGTCGGCGGGAGCCAGGTGCACGGCCTTCCGGAAGACGGCGGTGGATTCGTCCAATTTCTTGTCCATCGCAAGCAGGGTCCCCAAAGTGCTGAGAAATTCGGGGTTGTTGGGTTCGATCTTCACGGCCTGGCGCAGTTCGTTCTCCGCGCTAGTCAAGTCTCCGGATTGGGCAAGCTGAATTCCCAAGTCGGCGTGAGCTTGCGCACTATCAGCTTGGCCTAAGAGCCCTTGATGCCAGAACATCAAACCCGCAAACAGCATTGCCAGATATGGTGCGCGAAACCACACATGCCACAGGCATGACGCTATATACGCACTGGTCGCAGGTTGCCGCACAACATTTGTTCGCGACACCTTGCTTGTCACAGTCCAATACATCTGAGTCTGGCAATATGCTACTCCGGCAGAGCTATTTTGAACGCGCCGAAGGCGAGACTCTACTCTCGGTTTTACGAAACAGGCTCAATCTCACCGGAACCAAATACGGCTGTCGCGAGGGCCAGTGTGGTGCGTGCACTGTTCTGATCGAACGACGCGCAACTCGCTGCTGCCAGGTGTTGGCCTCGGCAACCGCAGGAAAGAAAATCAGCACAATTGAAGGACTCGCAACCGGCGGCAAGCTCCATCCCGTTCAGGAAGCATTCCTACAAGAAGAAGCGTTTCAATGCGGCTACTGCACCGATACGCAAGCAAGGCACCGAGCTGCCGCGACGCAATATCGCAGAGTATTACAACGTTTCATTATGTAAACGTTTTAATATGCTGGTTTTAGCTTGATTGTCAAGACAAATCTATGTCAAGAGTAAGTGGCTTTTGGCCGGCGGAGTTCAACAACCAGCCGGTCGCGGTGAAGATTCTGATGGGAATTCCGCTGTAGATTGGTTATGGATTGCCCGGCGCCTCTCCGCTGGAACCCGGTTGTGTGGAGAGATTGCTCTCCGCGGAAAAGCGTGCGGGCAGCGGACGGTATCCGTTTCGCGTTCTGATGTGATACTTCTTTTTCTCCCCGACCAGCTTTACCGTGATTGCGCGCCAACCAGGATTGGGATTTGCCCGGGGATAATAGCTAAGCGAATAAAGATGGGAAAGATCGTCGCGGATTGAAGAAAAGGCCTGTTTTTCGTCGCGCCAATTCTTCGCGAAATACACTTTGCCTCCGGTCGCCGCCGTCATGCGTTCGAAAACAGCGGTGGATACGGGTTCAATTTGGGCTTCCCGGGTGCTGATCATGTAAATGACAGTGCCGGTGGACTGCGCCAATTCGGCCACATCTTCGGGTGGGACGACGCTCGAGTTGTCGGGGCCATTGGAAAACACGACGATCACTTTTCTTCCGCTGTACTGCGCGGCGTCTTTGACGGTCAGCAACAGGCAGTTGTACAAGGCGGCGTCATCGCCCGCGACAGTTGAGCGCACAGCCTGTACAACTCGAGTGCGGTCCGAGCTCGGGGATGCAGCACGGGAGAGGTCGCGACTATATGAGTAAAATGCCACTCGCTCGGTGCCTTCGAGGGAGCGGATGAAATCGGCTATGGCATCTTGTGCAAACACGAAGCCGCGGTACATGTAGTTGCTGGTATCGAAGAGGATGAAAACATTCGATCCACCTACCAGCGAGCCCAGTTCGGATGCGGGGACGGCGCTGGGCAGATCCGGCATTACGCGGGGTGGTGTGCTGGGCGCCTTGACATTATCGGACGCGGACTCGACGAGCCGAGTTGGTTCGTCGCCTTCGCCAAATGTAGCGAGCTTCTCCGCGATGGCATCTTCGGTAATCACGAAGTCTTCCGGGCGGAGTCCGCTTACGTAGTTTCCTTTGTTATCTGTCACTGCGACATTTAACTGCACCATATTAACGATGACATGAATGTCGGGCTGATAGTCCTGGGTTGAACCGATTGGCGATTCGAATTCCAGAATCACGATCGAAAGAAAGCAAAGAAGAAGTAACCTCGTTCTCGACATAAATAGTCCCCGTGGTGCCTGCCCAGCATGTTCTCGATCACCCATACAGCGTTGTTGCAGCAATCCCAATCACCTATTTATGGTTGCAGAGCCGACTGCCGCGGTAGTTGCCGGAAGTACGGCAATCTTTCCTTGACGAAACTCCTCGCCAGTCTCTCGCATGGCACGGAGCAAAGCTTGCCGGTCCTCGAAATCGGTGGCGAAAATCTTCGCGACCATGCGACGTGTAAGTTCCGGCACCAAGCGGTTCAGCGCCACCGGCGGATAACCCATCTCATCGGCGAGCCGCGCCCAGTAGAGATTGTTCGA
>QHZR01000606.1:1015-3025 GCA_003224755.1 Acidobacteriota bacterium | reverse complement strand
CAGTTGGACCCGTCGCCGAATGGGTTACGCAGCAGTTATGGTCAACAACCCGCAAGAGAACACAGTCCGATTTGCCCCCCACGCGCTTGACGCAGACCCACAGACGCGAAGCGAAAGGACTCTCCTCGGTATCTACGGCGCTTGTGGCACCACGGCTGGAGAATCTTTGCCGAGGTTGCGGGAAAGCAATTGCGGATAGACGTACCCATTGCGCCAACTGTGCCGTTAGTACAGCGACCAAGCGTCTTGTCAAAGCCGCGAAAATTGGACGTGCAGCAGCGCGAAATCCCGAAGCTCGCGCTAAACATGCAGAATCCGAGCGCCGGCACGCGCAGGCGCGCTCTGCCTGGGATGCATCCATGCAACCAGGTTGGCTCACGAGCGAAGTGTTTTCGCAAAAAATCCAACCGCTGCTTGCCGACGTTTCAACGTCCGCCATTCGATCACGAATTGGCGTCTCGCGCTGGTACGCAGGCCGCATTCGGCAGGGCTACCGTCCACATCCCCGGCATTGGCAGCTACTCGCGGAGTTAGTAGGTGTGCCTGATCGTGCTTTGAGATGAAATTACTGTAACTCTGGACTCTCAAAAATAACTCACGTAATTGTGACCCTTTTCGTTAGACTCTTTTAGACTTTTTGTCGTCTTCCCCTACAAACTTAGAACTTCGAACGGGGCTGAAGCACATGAACGAAACAGACTTGCTTAGGTGTCTTTTGCACGTCGTCGGCCGCACCGCCATTTCAGCAAACGATGTTAGGGAAGTGGTTGGCGGAGGTAAGAATCGCGTCAAGGCTTTCAATCTTTTTGATGGCAGTCGCACGATTCTGGAAGTTGCGCGAACAACCAAGATCGACCAGGGTAATCTCAGCCGGGCGGTGGGTAGATGGGTAGAGAATGGTATCGCTTACTGGGTCGGGGAGGGAGCAGACGCCCGTCTACTGCACATCTATCCGATTCCAAAGAAAGCACCCAGAGAGGCGCAGTGATCTGGAGCGGAACCCCACGGAAAACCGTCTTTATGCTCGGGGCTGGGGCGACACGTGGTGCGTTCTCGCACGTAAGAGTGAATGGAAAGAAGATTTGCGCACCATTGAACGGCGATTTTTTCAATGTGGTGGAATCGTTCGTGCGTGCCCACGGAAACAGTGGAGGATTCGCTACCCGCTACGAGAGGGTCCGAAAAGTCTTTCGTGAGGAGTTCCCAACACGGGGTCGCTGGCCGATTCCGATGGAGGAGGGATTCAGCCTCCTCTACGTATCGAAGGACTTTCCCGAAATCTACGTCCCTTCTCGCGGAAGACATAGACAGCCGGGAAGTCGTCGTGAGATCGAAGACTTTCTCCGGCTCACGTTTGGAATTCTCAGCGCCATCGAGTCGCGTGTTGACCACTCAAATCTTTACGCACGGTTGGTGTCTCACCTTAGCCCAGGGGACACGATTCTCACACTAAACTATGACACTCTTCTCGATTCGGCTCTACTGAACGCAGGTTGGAACCCGGACAAGGGCTACGGGCTAATCGGCGGCAGCAACAAAATTCACTGGACCCGCCCAAAGCCGGAACCCTCTACATCGCTGGCAAACGTCAAACTGTTAAAACTGCACGGGTCGCTCAACTGGTATGTGCGGGGATCATTCAACAATCTAGCCGAGGTCTTCGAGAAGAAACCCAGCAAGATCATCGTTTCTGAAAGGCCGAGAGTGAACGAATTCGCCCACTTCGTACGTCAGATCGCACCACCGATATACGGAAAATTCTTCGGGCACAAACATTGGCGCACTTTGTGGGCGACCGCGCACAACACGCTGTTGCACGCAGAAGTGTTTGTAATCATAGGCTGCTCCCTAGTGGACACGGACTTCCATCTGAGTGGGATGCTGAGCCACGCAGTGAAGACGAGAAAAAGTGAGCACAAGCCCTTCGCCCAAGTCGTGGTGGTGGACCGAACGCGAGTGCGCCGCAAGTGGCTGCGCCTTCTGAAAGGCTGCATGCTAGCAAAATGCCAA
>QHZR01000606.1:0-968 GCA_003224755.1 Acidobacteriota bacterium | reverse complement strand
CCAAGTGAACTGAGTGAATTCAAGGAATCGCTGGAGCGCATCGCTAAGATTTTGGCTGGGCTGCTGCTGAGGGACATCGAGGAGGGAGACCAAAGGCAGAAAATTATGCGGCTAAAGCAGTGTGGTTTCGAAAACACGGAGATTGCCAAAATGCTCGGAACGACACCAAACACAGTTGGAGTTACCCTTCACGCAATGAAGAAGTCAAAAAAGAAGTCAAAAAAAAAGCGTTCCAAATAGAAGATAGGGAGCACTGTTTCGGATGAGAAGGATTTCAAGATCACGGACCGTCGTGGGATCATGGTTGGCTGGAGGGTCTGTTCATCTCACCTTCGCGGCCAACCGCAATCTTAAACGAGCTCCTTAACAAGCCCCTTGGCGAAAATCGCGTTTGCGCTGACAACGGGGGTTCTGAGTGCAAACGCCTGTTTTCGACACCTATCCTTGGACTGCATAACGCAGTGCTGTGACCGACGTACAATAGCCGTCTGGCAAAGATCGCCGGAATACTACTGTTGAGAAATCGCCGTTACACTCACAATCTGGGTTCTGAGTGCAAAGGCCTGTTTACCGCCAGTTACCACCGACGTGCGCTGCCTCGGAGCGTTTTTGGCCCCACTGAAAGGGGCGGACCATTTGGCACGCTACACATCTACTGGGTGAAGTTCACGCGCCGCAGCAAGGCTTGAAATCGCGGTTCGGATCGCAGGGAATCCAAGAGTGGCGACGCCTTCAAATAAAACAGCGCTGGATCTTGTTCTTCGTAAGCCTGCTCCAAATATGTGAGTGCTCGATCCTTTTCGCCTAAACCTAAGTATGCATAAGCAAAGACACTCGGGAAAACATAGTGATGACGAGACCTCTCCTTCAACTCACCGATTATCTTCCGCGTCTCGCTCTTTCTTCCGCCAAGGCCATACATTAGCGCCAGCAACCCGAGATTATCGTTTAGCCGCCCCGTTCGGGCT
>QHZR01000036.1 GCA_003224755.1 Acidobacteriota bacterium | reverse complement strand
CAGGTCCCTTCTTCCCAGGTCACATGCAACTCGCCTCGCAGACCGTGGATGAACTGCAGAATGCTGCTGGCTTTGGTTTCCACGATCGACTCCATCACCAGCTTGCCACTGCCGTTCAGCACCGCGATCACGGTCGCTTCCTTGTGCACGTCCATGCCGATATACTTGATGTCGCGACTCATTCAGTTGCCTCCTTGGGGGAAAGATCATTCGCGCTAACGGAGTCTTTCCCTCAAGGTACAGTGCCATTCTTTTAGTAGCTTTTTCTAGCTTCCTTCTGCCGCCCACAGTCCTCGACTAGATATTTACCAGGCCGCTCTCTCATAATGCATTGACCAGCGGCCCGGCCAAGAGAGAGCCAAATGCTGCCACAGGGCAGTGATCGAGTGTGATTGGCGTAACATCCCCATTACATTCATTGACGCCTGGGCACGGTGGCAACAGCTTGCGCCGGAGTCGAGCGAAATCGCCTATGCCATTGGCTGTTGGGCGCCGCTAATCTATCGTGCTCCCCACAATTTCCGATACGCGATTACAAATCCCACCGCAATGCCCACTCCGAGTGCGATCTTCGCCACGCGCTCGTTGCGGTAAGCAGGACTGCGCCGCGCATCCCTAATATGTTCGGGCCTAACACCGATTCCTACTGCGCGACCGATCACGTGCGTAATCCCGGGTATCCGCACCGCCGCTTTCAACTGCCAGGGCGCCTTCACTGGACCGGTGTTGCGGAACAGTTGAGCAAAAACTTTGTGGGCATTTGCTTGAGCCGCCTGGATCATTCGCGTAGGAAACTCACGACGCCGTTGCACGGACTGAAGTAGCTCGTCCGTCACTCGCCGTTCGCGCAGGCCGTCAGCCAGCAGGTTGGCCGTCGCAACTGCGTCCTGGATGGCCAGATTGATTCCCACACCGCCTGCCGGCGACATGGCATGTGCGGCATCTCCGATGCACAGCAAGCCAGGCTGATGCCATCGTTCCAGCCGATTCAGTTTCACAGAGAGCAGCTTAATCTCCTCCCAGTCCTGTAATTCGTGAACACGATCACGGAGATAGGGCGCGATCTGCGCAATCGTGTCGCGGAACGCCTCTAACCCAACCCTCTTGATATCTTCAAACGAATCTTTGCGGATGATCAGACCGGCCTGAAAGTAGTCGCCGCGGTTGATGAGGACGAGAGCCCGGCCGTAATTGATGTTGCCGAACAACTGTTCGGGGTCATCCTTGTGCCGTCCAATACGAAACCATAGAACGTCTATTGGCGCGCCGAATTCTGCCAGCGGCAGTCCCGCCGCTTTGCGAATCCTGGATTGTCGCCCATCACATGCAACAACCAGGTCGGCCATAATCTCCATCAGTCCATCGGGGGTTTGCGCCATAATTCCTGTGATTCTTCCGCTGTTGCGGAGCAGGTCAGTGGCTTCATGCTGCATGCGGAGATCGAATCCCTGGAATCGCCGCGCATTTTCCGTTACGAAATTTAGGAAATCCCACTGCGGCATTAGGGCGACGAACTTGCAATGGGTCGGGACGCGGCTGAAATCCGCGACCTTAAACCGGAAACCGCCGACCACTCCACTAATAGATCGCAGTTGTTGGTGCCGCACGTGTAGGAATTCTTCCAAGATTCCCAGTTCGTGCATCAATTCCAAGGTCGAAGGATGAACCGTGTCTCCGCGGAAATCGCGAAAGAAGTCTTTATGCTTTTCGAGAACAGTGACGTGGACGCCTTTGCGCGAAAGCAGATAGCCTAACATCACGCCCGCAGGACCGCCCCCCACAATGCAACACGTAGTCTGAAGTGTGTTTGCCATTCACCACTCCGCGATACAGATTGTATGCTCAGAACAATGAGAGTTGCGCGCCATCAGGCCGTCTGCTCGAACGGGTGGCCGAAACGACAGCTTGCGCGAGTGCGCAAGTCAAAGTAGTTGTAAGTGTCTGGGGCAGCTGCAAGCCGTGCTTTAACGAAATGTTAATTGCGTCGTTCCTCAGGGGAAGTGGCATCAATTCTCTATGGTCCTCACAAAGCGTTTTGTAGCCGCTACGAAGTCGAGCCGTCATCGGGTGAGCATGTGTTTCTCATCGGGTTTAATGTTGGCCATTGCGATCGATGGGAATATTGGAACATATCCGGCCACGGTGGTCAGTACAGCAGAGCCGAAGAAGCCTTGAAGGTGCTGGAGGCTGAGGCAGCTTGACGGTATCGGTTTGACGAACGAGTGGCGGTTCTCATGCGACAGATTGTCGACCGCTCGGAAACAGGAATCCTGCTCCCTAATTATTGACAGAGTGCAGGGGTGTAGTATTCACCATCCTCGCAAGGCTAATGAGGTCGCGAAATGAAATTCAAAAGGAAAGCTTGGTTTGCTGTTGCCATTGTCTCGATACCACTGCTGTACCTCCTGCTCATCTCCTTCATTCCCGAGGACAAAATGGTAGGCTTCCACTGGCCACGATAATTCAACCCGCCGATTCGCCGCGTAGCTGTTGAAATACGCTCATTGAGGGCGGATCGCCGTTTTCACAAGAATTTCTGTGCAGAGCAGGCGGCACAAACTTCAACGTAACCCGGGAATCTATCCAGCCTTGTAACTGAATAGTTTCTTACATTCGTCGCGCAGAAAACCGCCAATCACGGGTATAGAGTGATTGCCCTTCTCGAAGACGAGTCGGCAGGGAATGAGGCACGCTCGCCACTTGTATTGTTCCGTCCCGCGCTTTCGACCGTAAGCGGCGATGTCTTCCTGTGAGACTCCGTATACGACTGCACCGATTCTCGCCCACACGCAGGCACCCGCACACATGGCGCAGGGTTCGTGCGTAGTGTAGAGCGCGAACTCGGTCAGGTAGCGGCCATAGCCGCTCGATACGTATTTGAGCGTTTCCAACTCCACATGCTTGATGCTTGACCCTGAAGTTTTTACCCGGTTCCCCGCGCTGGCGATGACCACTTCGCGCCCGTCCGTTACGCGCGTTATCACAACACCGATGGGATAATCCCCTCGGTCACGCGCACGCTTGGCCTCTGCGATTGCCAACTGCATAAACTTCTTTTTCGGTTTGTAGGAAGCAGCGATCATGCCGGGATCATATCGCTGTGCGAGGGTTGTTGAAACGTCGCAATTTCAGCACATTCAAGCGTTGGTGAAAAATCCCCCTTGCAGTCAAAATCCTTTGCGTAGTGATTTTGAGCGCAAGCGCCTGTTAATGCCAATCGCTCAGCGGAACGATATCAGATGCCCCGCCTGAGAGCCTTGTGGCAGGAGATTTCAGATCTGTGGGAACAAAGAAGATAAGAAACGCACAAAACTTTGCCACGTAATTATACCGACGAGCGTAGTTGGCGCGGGGCAGGTCAACCGAAATCTTGAAGTGACCGACAAGACTCGTGGCGCACACCCCGCGCCGGCCAGGGCAAGGCGATGTGGCAAGATCCCAGGGGAGGGTAAATGTCTCGCCAAGGTTCCCTGGCGGGTACCCTATTTGTTGGAAGGCCGACAGGCTGGATCGGTTGGAAAAATTAAAAGGTTCTTTTGCTGTAGTACTCGTAAGGTGCCTGCAGCGATGTTGTGATATCCGCGTTCGCTACACGGCAGCTGCGAGACTGTCACCACAAAACTTAAACCGCTCCGCGTCGGGCGGTTACCGGGTGGAAAAACTGTCAACGTTGCCGCCTAGTGATGACAAGAAATTTCATTTTGTGCGGCCCCAGCGGCGAATCAATGAGTGCTAAGGCCTGTTAGTAACACTCGCACAACCACAGTCCTTTCTCGCTGATTTAGCATATATTTGCTGCCAACTCGGAGGCGGAGAAGTGCCCTTCAAGAAAACCATAACTGTGCCTAACGAGACTCAACCAGACCGCATCCAACAGCATCTCTCAGCCTCCTTCAAGAATGAAAGATGTAGCAACTAACAATAGTTTGTGTGAAAGGCGCTGCGGGACCGCGTTTTTCTAATCCGAGGGTTGCAAGTTCGAGTCCTGCCGTGCCTACCATCTGCTGCCAATTACAGTAGGCCCATTAACGAAGCAGAACGTCGAATCCTGCCTGCGCAAAATGCCGATCGTGAGTCAACGCCAATCGCATTCCCAGGTCTTGCATGATTTTGAAACTTGCACAGTCTGTGAGACTCCAACTCTTGTCCGTCGCCTTCTGGAATTGCTTCAGTGCGTCTTCAAATTGTTCGGATGTTTGTGGCATAACAATCAACTTCCGGTCGCTGCGAAGTATCTCGACCGCGCTCGCAACCGCGTTCCGTAGCCGTGGGCCCTCGTCGCTAAATCCGTTCAAGAACTCCACCAACACCATCTCGCTGGTAACGGTCACGAACGATGAAAATCTGCCAGCAGCAACGACAGCTTTTTCGTGAAGGTGATCACTGTGTCCGCAAAGACCTTCTCCATGCTTCCTCTCTTGGTTCCGCTTGCACTCTTATTCCGATAAAGGTATCGGTCAACGTTCTTTGAAAGATCAGCAGGTACACTTGCCCAATCTTTGTCCGGCACTTCCGCTGCAATGGCAGCAAATGCGTCAACGATAGAATCGAAACGGGCAACACCTGGGTATTCGGCAGTCTGACTACTCTGGGTCTGGTGGCGCTCCGCAGCGTAGCGGGTTTCGAAACCTAACCTCTCGAGAATCGCTACGGCTTGGTGAGAGTTTGTGGGGTCATTGGGCGGCACACCTGCAGCCTCAAGCACCAGCGGACGAGCCGGCAACTCCCGGCTTTGGACAAGCACCCTCCACTTGGGCATCTTTCTTGTCCATCTGAACCTACTCGCGGCATGAATCACTTCATCTCGCGTGAGTTCCTTAGGATTGCGCATTTGTCGCTCCCCATCAAAATCATCGTATACTTATTATTATTCATCGTCAACTTAATATATTGCAAAATGGAGTCGATGGCCTCCCAGGACTCCCTTCCTCAGAATCCTGGAACCGGATTCTCTCAACCTGCGGCCCAGTTGACCTGTGGGCAGCGTTTTTGAGTGTTAACACCTGGTTTCGCCGGATGCCCGGTCACGCTTTTATCGTGTTTTGACGCGCATGATGTCGAGACGCAACATCTGTCCTGGCAGCGGCTGATCCACCACGCCTGCGATGATCTGCTGCCGATCCGGCGCGATCTTGCCATTGTCAATCTGTCGATCGTTGCCATCCGTGACCGAACGACAACAGTTGAACCCGCCGCAACCGTGATGGTTGCCTCGAAGTCTTCCTTGTAGATTCTGTGCCCCACCGAGGGATAGTGATTCAGCCAATATGTATGCTTGGGTTCGGAGACTTCGATTCGCCACTGCGACCGATCCGGAGTGCTTACCGTACCACCGACTTTGAAGTAGGGGTGCTCGGGGTCGGGCGTATCGCTGCCGGTGATAGTGGTGGGCTCGAAAATGCCACGAATTCGCAGAGTCACGTCGTAGACTGTGCCCGCTTTTCCGCCGATTGTGAATGATTGCTCGTGGACACGATCGTGGATGCAAGTGTCTGGCTGCGGCGGGTATTGCGCGGTGCACTTGTCGTGCAAGAAGAACTTATCGAAGCCAGCCACAGCCTCCATGGC
The DNA here is from genome assembly GCA_003224755.1 of Acidobacteriota bacterium. Classification (GTDB taxonomy): domain Bacteria; phylum Acidobacteriota; class Terriglobia; order Terriglobales; family Acidobacteriaceae; genus Gp1-AA145. The sequence goes on along the minus strand of QHZR01000036.1, from coordinate 6,769 downwards.
TTCGTCTGGCTGCGATTGCGTCGCGGTGGACGCAGGAGAGAGACTTATCTGTTTGGAATGAAGCTTTCCACGTCCGCAACCAAAAGCCGCTAGGCAAAGAACAGCCAACGCTCCTTGCAGAAGCTGTCGAGTCGAGCCAAGCCGGAAGCAACTGGAGACTCGCACCGTGAATATCGCCATACACACTCCCCTTTCTAGGAAGTCCAGCCACGACAATCCACCAGTATGCGAACTCGAAAAGAGTGTTCGCTCGTAGGCGCGAATTAAATAGCTATGGCAGTCATTGACCTCGCGGTAGGCATTTTGCGTGATAACGCCTGGTTTCAACAATTACGCCGGCCCAGAGGGACTACAATCCCTCACTGTCGGGCCAACATCTGGGTGACAACGAGACGCAGCAACAGCGTTTCAAAACTCAAGAAGTAAACCTCTAATTCGCAATAAGGAGCCTCCGATGAAGAGACTGTTGGCCATCGTCGTTCTAATGCTGGTCATCACTTGTCTTGCCTTCGGACAGCAACAAACAGCCCCACCGCCGAAGCCCGGTCCAGAGGTCCAGCGGCTCGGCTCCCTCGTGGGTACGTGGAAGACTGACACCGGCGAGAAGGTCACGTATGAATGGTTCGACGGTGGATTCAGCGTCGTTGGCCACGTGGAAAATTCAGGTCCCGAAGGAAAGTCTACTGAACTCCGGATCATAACCTACGATTCCGACGCAAAGACCTACAGCCAATACAGAATCACGAGTACGGGTCCGGGGGGCACATTGACCAGAGGAGGCACGGTCAACGGAAACACTCGGGTGTGGCCACTGGACGGAACGGAGTGCGGGGAATCAAGGAAATGCCGTTTCAAGCATCGTTGAGGATACGCCAACGTCCTTTACTGCAAAGCTCGAAGTTTCAACGGGTGGTGGGCCGTGGACCGTCACCTTTGCGACGAAAGGCGTGAAAAATAAGTAGAAGATTCCTCTCGAGCACATCCCCCATAGTTGACGTAAAATGCGATTACGCTCAATGACCAGCGGTCAAAACGTGCAAAGGCCTGGTTTCGCCAACCATCCTGCACATACGTGACTGGTATTGGATAATGGATTTTATGGCGCATCTGGTCAACAGTGCGGAAACGGACGACCGGAACTTCATCGCAATCGTTAACTCCGTAGCTCACGGTATCGTGAATCGTTCGGGAGCACCTAACGAACTGTGGATCATTCACATTGACAACTGGTTTGACCACAAATGGCTGAGGTTCTCAGGAACCGGGCGTGTAGATTTCGCCGCGGTCGGCGACAGGATCTTTACAGCCAGAGTGGTGTTCTCTGGAGGCAAACGCAAACTAAACTTTCCGCCCTTTTCGCCAAACCGAGTCTTGGAGCAAAAGTTATTTGTTAGGACTGGCGATGACTACTCCGAAGCTCCGGTACATGTGCGGCCGCACGCTGCCGAAAAGCGTCCGAGTGAAACGAACCTGCACGTAACGCTGCAGGAATTCAGCCGATCCGCGTCATTCATTTGGTACAGCGGAAATACTCTTGCGAACGGGAAAGGAAGCGTGATGGTGTACAGCGTGGTAGAGGATTTGTTGGAGGCTTGGTTTGCTGCTTTTACCCGCCAACAAGGATGGCGGTTGTCCGCCACAAAAGGAATCAACCGAGAGCATCTTGAGGCTTTGCTCCAAACTCACGCTTTCAATGCGTGTGAGCCATAAATGGTGGACTGGCGAAATATCGCGATATCACTCAAAACCCTGGCCCAACAATTGACCGGAAACCAGCTACAATCGTCAGCGACTCGCAATCCGCCCATCCAGACTGGGTCGTCAGCAATTCAGTAGTTTAAAATCCACTGACGCGGTACAGGACGACTCCATGCGGCGGAACAACAGCACTGATGGTGCTGCTTGTTTTCTTCGTCTCGCCGGTCCACAGGTCGTGTAAGGAATAGCCGCTTTTGTTTTCGGGCAAGCCCACGGTGGATGCTGGAACGGAGACTTCCTCTGCCTTCCCTCCGGTGTTGAACAAACCGATGATTGCGTCTCCATTCGGCTCCCTCTTGGCGAATACCTGCTGGTTGCCGGTCTTGAGCACCCTTTTCGCGGCGATCGAATCCTGGTCAACCGCAAGGACTGCCGAGTTCTTCAGGTATTTCTGCAGATCCGTTGGATCCAGGTGAGTAACATCGATGCCGAGGATGAGGGGTGACGATCCAAGGGCCCACAGACTGATCTGAGTCTGGCGCTCGACCGGAGTCAGCCCGTCGTTGCTGCCATTTCCTATCTCGATCGAGTCATAGTCGTTGAATCCACCTGCACCAGCGTAAGGCTGCCACTCCGCCACGTAGTCGAAGCGATTGGCAACGTCGGCCCAACTGGTCAGCGGGTAGCTGCTACCGCCCTTTTCGCAGCGATAGCATTCGACGTCGGGCGCGAATTCCCACTGATTGGCATATTTCATCAATGTGGGGGCGAGAGCGCTTGTATAGCTCCCCTGCGTGACGTCTAGGACCATGGGCCGCCCGCTTTGCCGTATAGCATTCGACCATGCCTTAACGTCAGTGGCGTTGCTGTCTGTCATGCCGTCAATTTTGATGTAATCGACACCCAACGCCGCAAGCACATCTACCCATGAATTCGTATACTCCTGCGCTCCAGGCTTGTTGTAGTCAATGCGGACCATGCCCTTGCAGTTGTAGTTGTTCTCCTTTACAGACGGTTCCGCTACCTGGGCAGCCGTGTACGATGTGCCCTTAATCGGCGTGTTCCGGCTGACTGCCTGCTTGGAAATACCGGGGGTAACATAGATCCCGAACTTCATCCCGAGACTGTGCATGTAGTCACCGACGACCTTTATGCCATCGGTATCTCCCTGGGGTGGGAATCTCGAGGGATCTGTGATCCAGCGGCCATAAGAGTCCACATTCGGACCCTGCGGTCCCGGACACTGATACCAAAAGTCGTCGAGGTTCACGTATCGGTAGCCCAGTGTTTGCAATCCGGAATTATGCAAGGCGAGCGCCTGAGCTTTCATTTTGTCTGCCGTGGGCTGTTTGCGCAGGAAGCTCCAGCTACTCCAGCCGAGGACCGGCGCGCGCTCGAGACCATTATCCTCTGCGCTGGCATTGTGCAGAATCCCGCCCACCAATAACGCGATCAACAGTGCTGCCCTTAAGCTGTGCGTGCATTCCCTGAAAAAATTCATTCGTTTTCTCTATCACGAGCGGCGGGACAAAAACAACTCGCGTGTGCAAGCGGTGTACACATTTATTCGTGATTGCTCCTGCGGCTGTCGAGCAACCTCGTCAATTGACGCACAATCCCCATTACACTCAGTGACCGGGGTCGTGAGTGTCGCGCTCGCACGCACGCTCCCCAAGCACGCACGCGCGCCCAACGCGCTGACGTTGAGTTTGGGATCGAAAGACCAAACTCGCTGAAAAGTAGCCGTCTCTTCTACGGACTAACTCGTCTTGATAAAGACATTTCCACCGCTGACGATCTTGTTGAAGTTGTTGACGCCGATAATGTCCAGACGAGCGCCCTCCCCGGCGCTGGAAGGCGGATTCCCAATGAGACAAAGCACCCACAGAACACCGTCGAACTGCTGGCCGGAGGTTGAGTCTGTGAGCACGACGCGCAGCATCAGCTTTCCACCACAAAGATTCGGCGGAATTGGCGTACCGAAAATGATCCCGCAACCGTAGGGCTGAAAATCGAGTAGCTGAGTGGCAACCCAAGTGCCGCTGCCGCTACTCTGGCTGGTGAATGTACCTGTGGCACTGACAGTTTTCGGGTGAACGGAGTACACGCCGCTTCCTGTGATGCTGACCATTTCCCCATTTGCGGCCTGTGATACCTGCGGCACCTCCAAATGTAATTCGTACGTCTGCGTCTGGCTGCTGGCAAAAGCAGACCGCTGTGTGCCAGCGCCGAAGAGCACGCAGACCACAAGAGACGCGATTCTCAATGCACGGCTCATGGTGTACCTCCCTCATCGGAATTTCGAACCTAGCTTGGATTTGCTACGAGAACACTGTGAACAACGTTACGCCTCAGGGGGTGTTGCGCTCCGAACGTTTGGAAACAGCTCTTCGGAGAGGCGATGCGATACGTATTCTCCTGCCGAATAAGGCACCAGTCAAGGGGCAAGATCGCGCGAGCTTTGCGAGCGCGAGGCAGTAGCGTGCGCGGGCGCCAATGTGTGGACACTCCCGCAAGGCTTTCCGGGGATGCAAGGCGACCGCGACCGCCTGAAGAACGCGACCCTGGATTTCTTCACAGGAACTCGCGAATTTGATTCGGGAACCGTGATTATTCTCGACACTGGTCAGCATGTGGAGGGTATCGAGTTGACGAACACATTTGACCCAGCTGAGTGGAAAGACATCAAGTGATACTTCGATAGTTGGTGTTAAATCTCGATTTCACGCAATATAAAAAGGCGCCCACTTTTGCGGTAAGTTGTGAGTCGTTGGAACACCACACTTCCCGAAAAGGAGCGCCTTTATGAGTCAAGAGAAGTATATCGGGATGGACGTTCATCAGGCCAGCATCTCTGTTGCCGTGATGGATGCGAGAGGCAAGCTGATCATGGAATGCCTGCTGGAAACTAAAGCCGCCACGATTCTGGAGTTCATGCAAGGACTACGTGGAACTCTGGCGCTAACCTTCGAGGAGGGAACCTCGGCTGCCTGGTTACACGATCTGCTGAAGCCCCATGTCAGCCGGCTGGTGGTCTGCGATCCGCGAAAAAACGCTCTGTTGAAGGATGGCAACAAGAGTGATCGGGTGGATGCGCGCAAGCTGGCGGAGTTGTTACGCACCAACCAGGTCAAGCCGGTGTACCACGGGAAGCATGGAACACGCGCCTTAAAAGAGTTGCGGCGGAGCTATTTGACCATCACCAAGGATGTGACCCGGGTGATGAATCGAATCAAAGCGGTGTACCGAAGTTGGGCCATTCCCTGTGCGGGCACGAGCGTCTACACTCCTCGCCATCGCGCCGAGTGGCTGGCCAAGCTGGTGGAACCAGGGGTTCGGATTCGAGCTGAGCATTTATACCAGCAACTGGATAGTCTGCAACCCGTGCGTCTGGAAGCGCGAGGTGAGCTGTTGCTGGAAAGTCGCAAGCATGCGGCGGTGAAATTGCTTCGCCAGATTCCTTCGATCGGTCCGATTCGGGCAGCTCTATTGGTCGCCCTGCTGCAGACACCCCACCGTTTTCGCACCAAGCGCCAGCTTTGGGCGTACAGCGGTTTTGCCGTGGAGATTCACGATAGTGGTGAGTACCGCTCGGTGCGCGGCAAACTGCAACGCAACCGCGAGCGCATCACGGTGCGTGGTCTGAATGACAACCATAACAAAGATGTGAAGAGTCTGTTCAAAGTGCTGCTCTATCTGCCAGCACACGCCCCGGTCCCTGGCATGATTTTTATGTGACTCGGGTTGAGAGTGGGATGCGCCCGACCATGGCTCGTCTCACTCTGGCACGGAAGATTGCCGCCATCACCTTAACCATGTGGAAGAAGGGAGTGAGTTTCGACCCCAAACAGTTGCAGCGACAAGCAGCTTGAGCATCGCTGAAAAACAGGCCTTCCCAATCTCACGAGTTTTTCTTCGGTGGTGGTCGGTCGGGTTCTGAAGATGCTCGGTTCGAGGGAAGTATCAGTCAATGAGATCTGGCCCTGTGTGCCTTGGGCACCGAGTCACCCATTTCACGTTATGCCCCCTCGGATAACCAGAAATAGCCATAGGCCACGAGCCTCGGATAGAACCATGGTTGACACAGTCAACCACACTGGCTTGTCGCTCTCTCAACTCGATGGAGTTGCCACCAGTAGCAGAGAAACTTATGAGAATCAAAAGGCAAAACCCTTGCAGCGAAGCCGATGGAAAGCGGGCTGGGTCTCGAGAAACAAATCTCGACTCCGGTCGAGGCAGAACCTTTTTTCTTGACATCCCTTTTTATAGAACTCATTGAGGGAGTTTGGCCCGATGGTCGATGAGCGGAAATTGGACTTCTAGCTGCCACTCGTCGATGCGTATCCCGTCGATGGGCAGATTGATTTACCTCACTTCATCGGTAAAAGCCCTTTGCCATTCATGGCCATTCAGTTTGAAGGTATCGGGCGATACAGTTCCGGCTGGTGCTACCTCCGTGATGCTGATCGGCAGTGCAAGTCTGCCGTCTTTCAGCACATCAATTTGGCGTGCAATCTTCACACCGCCAAAATCTTCAAATTTCGAGCGCCTGATTTCAAGCGCGCCAATGCTGGCTTTCAACAGCAGCCCTGAATCATCGAACCAATAACTCCTGGCCTCGTTCTCGCGTCCCGCTGCCAGCCGCACTGTTGACGTACCGTTGAAGGTCTCGCGTGAGATATTCCAATCTGATTCGCTGAAGGTATCGATGGCGGGAACGGGCTCGAGCACTTTGAGAACAAGGCATAACAAAGCCGCCTCCGATCCTCTCGAATCTCGATACCGAGTTTCACCGTCTTGAGAGCGTTCGCAAAAACCATCACCGCCCTCGGCTTTTCTCAGCCAATGGTCTTGGTCGAGCCATGTGTCGTCATAATGGCCTGTACGGACCGAACCGTCATGACTTCCGAAGTGAAATTCTGCCCGCAAAATGTAAGGCGATTTCTGTGCTGCCGCCAGAAAGCCGGCTTTCCGCCCACGTTCAAAATAGGTTTCGGCACTCTCGAAGTTCTCTGACCCGGCCGGGCGAGTCGTTCTAAACGGCAAAGTGAACTGGGACATAACCTGAACC
>QHZR01000605.1 GCA_003224755.1 Acidobacteriota bacterium | reverse complement strand
GCTGCTCTGCGCCGGAATCACGACGTACTCGCCCATGCGCCACTGGGGCGTCGGCAAGGGTAAGAAAGTCGGAGTGGTTGGTCTCGGCGGACTCGGCCACATGGCCGTAAAATTTGCACATGCGTTCGGAGCCCATGTCGTTGTCTTCACCACCTCGCCTAACAAGAAGGAAGACGCGCTCCGCCTCGGCGCCGATGAAGTCGTTGTCTCCCACAATGCCGACGAAATGCAGAAGCACGCGGGCAGCTTCGATTTCATCCTCGACGCCGTCTCAGCCGATCACGACATCAACGCCTATATCAACCTGCTCGGCCGCGATGGTAACCTCACGCTTGTTGGCGCCCCGGCGGAGCCGTTGCGTGTTCCTGCATTCAGTCTCATCATGCGACGGCGAAGTCTTTCCGGCTCTGCCATCGGCGGCATCGCTGAAACGCAAGAGATGCTCGACTTTTGCGGCAAGCATAACGTGACCGCCGATGTGGAAGTCATCCCGATCCAGAAAGTCAACGAAGCTTATGAGAGATTGCTGAAGTCGGACGTGAAGTATCACTTCTCGATCGAGATGGCATCTTTGAAATCGGAGTGACCAATCGAATAGGTCAACAACTCATCCAATATTGGCGCTGTCATGTTGAGCAAAGCGCTGCAACGAAATGCAAAGCATGAGGCCAGTCTTTCATCTCTGATCCGTTGCTGTCCGCCGGGCAAAATGATCTGAGGGTGAAAGCTCTTCGGGACATCAAAACGGCTGCGTCAGAATTGAAGTACAAGGAGCCCAGATACTCCGAACACCTGGAGCAAATGACAGGCCGCTGAGTCCAAGCCGGACTGGAGCCTGTAACGACTCACGAGCGTCGCGATTCGCCGGAGAGGGTACGGAGTTCAGTGGAGATTCGATCATCCAACATCTTCCCTGCAGTTAATGTTCAGGCTGTGAAGACCCCAGAGCGAACGACAGCGGCAGCATTTCCCCACTATGCCGCTGGCGAGGTTCTGGCGGATAGTGCTTCCTTGCGGTGGAAGGGGCTTTTCGTCAGGCGCTATCGATCTCCTCGTGTGGCGGATCGCTTTCTCGTGCCTGCGACTCCCGAGCCATTGGTTTCCTGCGGCCTTGCAGGCTCGGCGGAATTCCTGGAGCGCGACATTGGTGGCACGTGGCTAACGCGGCAGATCGGACCGGGCCACATCTTTGTCACTCGTTCAAAGACACCCTATGAAGTTCGCTTTAATTCGAGACCTGGCGAAGAACTCGAGATTATCCAGGTACACGTTGCCGTGGATCAGTTCCTCGCGGCTTTGGAAGCAGCGTATCCTGGGAAGACTGACCAGGTGGAACTGCTAGACTTTTTCGGCCGCGATGAAGCGCTCGCGCATCTGTGTTTCGTCTGTGCCGAAATGCTCTCCGCGCGCACTCCGGGCAAATCGAAACGTGTCGCTGCTCTCACGCAGTTTTTCGCTGCGTACCTCGCGGAGAAATATACCCGCGCCACTGCGGAGAAGCCGCTCTTCCACGGCGGGCTGCCAATTGCTCGGCTTCGCAAAGTAGAAGACTACGTGAGCGAACATCTCGTGGAAGAGATTCCGGTCGAGAAGTTAGCCGAGCTAGTGGAACTCAGTCCGTTCCATTTTTCTCGCGTGTTCAAGGAGAGCACGGGCATGTCGCCATTGCAGTTCGTCGTGCGGGAGAGGATCACGCGCGGGCAACAGCTCATCCGCGAAACCTCACGCAGCCTGATCGAGATCGCACTGGAAGTTGGCTACACGAGCCCAAGTTCTTTCTCGAAGGTTTTTCGGCGCGTGACCGGTGTGACACCGATGGAGTTCCGCAACAGCCTCTAAAAGCCACTGGTGGCCCCGATTCTTTTTCCGCAAGAACGGACAAGGCCGAGCAGGATCGGGCGAGAAGGAACAGGCGGGATGCCGGATGCTGCTGCCATGCCTGAAACGACTTCAGGGTAAATCAAAAGACATCGAAACCATGAAAACGCGCAAACTTGAAAATAGCAATCTCGAAGTCGGCCTGCGGCGGGGAAGCTGCACACGACTGGAAGCACCAATGAAAAAGCTCATCATATCACTAGCACTTTTGACCAGCTCATTCTCCGCTTTGGGGGCAGATATGTCCAAAGGAGCAGATAACTTTTACAAAAGCGACAAGGTAACTGCGCAAAAAGTTACATTTAAGAATCAATACAACATGACTGTAGCGGGCAATCTTTTTGTTCCCAACGATCTAAATCAGGGCGCAAAACATCCCGCGATCGTTGTCGGGCATCCGATGGGGGCAGTGAAGGAACAGAGTGCGAATCTTTATGCCCAAAAATTGGCTGAGCACGGATTCGTTGCGTTATCTTTGGATCTGTCTTTTTGGGGAGAGAGCGAAGGGCAGCCTCGCAACGCGGTCTTACCGGATGTTTATACTGAGGATTTTAGTGCTGCGGTAGATTTCCTGGGCACCAGACCGCTTGTCGATAGGGATCGGATTGGTGTCCTTGGCATTTGCGGCAGCGGGGGCCTTGTCATCAGCGCGGCCAAGATTGACCCGCGAATGAAAGCCATCGCAACAGTCAGCATGTATGATATGGGGGGTGTCAACCGCAACGGGCTAAAACATTCGCTGACCCTCGAACAAAGAAAGAAAATCATCAAAGAGGCAGCCGAACAGCGCTATGTAGAGTTTACTGGCGGTGAAACAAAATACACCAGCGGAACGTGCCATGGACTGAAC
>QHZR01000604.1 GCA_003224755.1 Acidobacteriota bacterium | reverse complement strand
GCCCGTGATACTAGATCTCAACAGGAGGGGATGCGGCATAATCATCGCGCACGCGAATGAAACTTGCTCTGCATCGCGGTACAAGAACGGTACAAGTTCCTAGAATTTCAGTGCGTTTCTTTTTCCTTACAGGGCGTTGCAGTGCGACCGCTGCCTTGTAATTACAACGTTCTGCAATTTGTTTGCGCCCTTTCACGGCGCAAACGCGGGTTCAAATCCCGCCGGGGACGCCATACTTTCAATGACTTGCATGCGAAAGCTCTAGGCTAGGTTTACCGAACATCGCTTCTCGACGGTTCCACAGACTGCTCCTTGGTCTCCAAGTATGCCTTTTTGAATTCTCTGCATGGCACACGCAAAGGGCCGGCACGTTGCAATATGTCTCTAGTTGTGATTAAGTAATGACATATTGAGACAGGCCACAGTCTATGCCGAAGCCTCTTCAGAGAATCACGCATTACGTCGGCCAGCACGGAATCGTCAGACCACGCGATATCGAGGCGATAGGCCTCCCGCGCGAGTATCTTCTTCGTCTTCACAGGCAAGGGAAGATCGTTCGATCCGGACGGGGACTTTATTCACTGCCCGACGCAGCGATCACCGAACATCATTCTTATGCCGAAGTTGCGAGGCGTGTACCCGGAGGTGTCTTCTGTCTACTGTCGGCCCTGGCCTTTCACGAGATTACGACGCAGAGTCCCACGTCGGTTTGGATTGCCCTGCCACAGGGAGCGCGAAGACCAGCAATTAGCACTCCTTCGCTGAGAGTTGTCCGGCTCTCGGGAGCTTCGCTGACCGAGGGAATTGAAAAGCACAGAGTCGAGGGCGTCCCGATTCGTATCTACTCTGCTGCGAAGACCGTTGCAGACTGTTTCAAGTTTCGTAACAAGATCGGACTTGATATTGCAATCGAAGCCCTCAAGGACTCCCTTCAACAGAAGAAGGCCACCGTTAATGAAATTTACCGTTACGCAAAGGTCTGTCGTGTCAGCAATGTCATTCGCCCCTACATGGAGGCGCTGTGACGCGTGAAGCGACCAAGAACCTACCAGCCTCCATTCGAGCCCGACTGCTTTCTCTCGCACAGAGCAGAGATGAAGATTACCAGCGGGTGCTGGGGAGGTTCGCAATAGAACGCTTCTTGTATCGCCTTGGACGCTCGAAGCATCGAGACAGATTTGCGCTCAAAGGCGCTACACTTTTCACTCTTTGGACAGGACAGACGCACCGGCCCACAAAGGACCTGGACCTGCTCGGCCGAGGTTTGTCGTCCAATATCAATGAAGTCGAAGCAATGATCCGGGAAATCTGCAACATTCAGCAAGACGATGGCATTGTGTTCGCCGGCGAATCGGTCGAGGGGACTCGGATCAAGGAAGAAGACGAATACGACGGAGTACGCTTCAAATTTCAGGCCGAGTTGGCGGGAGCGCGAATTCCGATGCAGGTTGATATCGGTTTTGGCGATGCCGTTTATCCCGAACCCGAGCTTGCGTCGTTTCCTGTGCTCCTCCCGATGGAAGCGCCGCTGATCCGCGCGTACCCGCGTGAAGCCACGATCGCTGAGAAATTCCATGCAATGGTTGTGCTCGACATCCGCAACAGCCGCATAAAGGACTTTTACGATATTTGGTTTATGGCAAACACCTGGGAGTTCGATATGGAGTCCGTGCAGAAAGCAATCGAGTTTTCATTCAAACGTCGCGGCACATCACTCCCTGAGGACATTCCTTTTGCGCTCACAGGCAATGGAATGCATTCGTCAACCGCTTGGATGCCGGCGAGGAGAGGCCAACTTTCGCAGAGGTCGGTGCGGTTCTCCGCAGTTTTCTTTTGCCGTGCATTTCAAAAGGATCACAGCAAGATTCAGGTGCACACTGGAATCCAACCCATCATTGGCGCTGAAAAGGGCAAAGAACCCGTCAGCATTGCTCCAAATCTCGGAATCCGAACTACCGACCCTTACGGGCCTGAGAGATGATCCTCTTCAGATCCGTGGCATCCACTATTGTTGGAGACTGCCTGGGTCGTAAGCTACCCGCCCACGATGTGCTTCAGACCAGAATGCCAGGCGAGGTCCTCTCTGGCCTATAATCTCCGACGGGAGTTGTTATGCCGCTATTCATCTGTCGTTGGCAGAACGGTGATTTTTCCGCTGTGAGCGCCTCTTCGCGCGCAGAGGCCTTGGAACTGCTCGATGAAATAGGTAACGCTGACGTTGCCGACGTGTTTACAGCTAAGAGGTTCATGGTGCATTTCCACCTGAAGAAGCAGATCGAAAACGCGGAAGATCCAGTACCCATCGATCTTGAAGGGTTCGGAGAAGAGACTTACGATACGCTCTGCGACCGCGTCTATCCTGTATATAGCAAGGCGTCAATGAGCGTTCACGATGATTTCCCCGCGAACGGTGATGTGCCTAAGGAGGCATACGACGCAGCGCTCAAGGTGCTGAACGAAGCTCTTGTGACAGAGCGAATGCGGAAATGGGATTCCAAGCGAGCCGCGCTCTCCGACGATCCCGATGTTGCAGAGCTCCAGAGGCAGGCTGACGTGCCAAGACCTATGGCAGAGCAAGCGGTGAAGGAACGTCGCCGTCGCGCGGTTGCAGAAATGCCACCCTCAAGTGATAAGGTTCAATGATCGCTAAAGCGCAATAGTGCGACTCCCATCTGACTGACAGCTTCACCCAATTGCTAGTTTTCTGACAGCCGCTCCCGCGGACCTGGGCGAGCCTTCTCAATTTCCGGTTTGCCGACCAGGACTAAGCCGCTGGTGCGGCGGACGCTGCCGCGTGGTGAGCCCTGACATTTCCGGCACGGCTGACGTAGTTTGGGTCACGGAGAAAGGAGACTCCCGTGACTCATTTACGAAA
>QHZR01000603.1:2265-2766 GCA_003224755.1 Acidobacteriota bacterium | reverse complement strand
CTTGCAAGCGAATCGTAACGACGTCGAAAAGGCGACCGCCGACCAGATTTCGCTGCCAATGATCGACCGGCTACGGCTCGACGAAAGACGCATTCAGGCGATGGCGGACGGAATTCGCCGGGTTGCTGCACTCGAGGATCCAGTGGGAAAAGTCATGGCCGAATGGACTCGTCCCAACGGACTGCACATTTCAAAAGTGCGCGTCCCCATCGGCGTTATCGGAATCATCTACGAGTCGCGCCCAAATGTGACCAGCGATGCAGCGGTGCTTTGCACAAAAACGGGAAACGCAGTCATTCTGCGCGGGGGCTCGGAATCGATTCGCTCCAACACCGCGATTGCGGAAGCGCTCCGTGCTGGCGCAGCCAGGGTGGGATTGCCGGAAGACAGTATTCTGCTCATTCCAAGCACTGGTCGGGATGCCGTGCGGCACATGGCCGAGATGGACCAGTGCATCGATCTCATCATCCCACGTGGCGGCCGTAGCTTGATCGAAACAGT
>QHZR01000603.1:0-2249 GCA_003224755.1 Acidobacteriota bacterium | reverse complement strand
TATGTGGACAGGGAAGCCGATCTGGATATGGCTGTGCGAATCGTCGTTAACGCAAAGACACAGCGTCCAGGTGTGTGCAACGCCATCGAGACTGTGCTTGTGCACCGTGAAACCGCGGCTCCCTTTTTTAAGAAAATCGCACCGATCCTGGCCGAAAAGAAAGTGGAAATACGCGCCGATCCCGAAAGCTTCCGTCATCTGTCAGCTCTCAGCTATCAGCCACTCCATTCCGTCCGCGATGAAGACTGGACAACGGAATACCTCGATCTCATCCTCGCTGCCCGCACCGTGGACAACATCGAAGACGCCATTGCGCACGTGGACAAATGTGGCTCTCACCATAGCGATGTCATCATTACCCGTGACGCCGCGCGGGCTGAGAAATTCCTCAACGAGGTCGATTCCGCCACGGTTTATTGGAACGCATCGACGCGATTCACCGATGGTGGCGAATTTGGCTTCGGCGCGGAAGTTGGTATCAGCACTGACAAGCTTCACGCGCGTGGGCCGATGGCACTCGAAGAGCTAACCACTTACAAGTACATCATCCGCGGCGACGGCCAGATTCGCGAATAAGCGGTTCTTCGCGACACGAATTCTAGACAGGATCAGCACGCTACACGGAATAGTAGAATTCGTGCTGTATTGTGCGACGATCGACTAAATAGGGTGACACTCGGTCGACTTCTTCTCTCAAGGTAGGGGAGTCGGTATCTCGGCTGCATCCACAACGGCGGCCAGGGCAGTATAGGCCGATTTATACCTAATGAAAAATCCTTAAGAAACATCTTGTCAGCTGAGGGGCTTCTGGCAAGATACAGCGATTGAGATCTGGATCCGGGAGAGGGCGCTTCTCCCGACAGCTTCTTTCCCCCGTCCAGGTCTGCATGCGAACCATTAAACAATCGGGAGAAACAGAAAGATTGTTTTATGGAAACGAAAACTTCATTGAGGGGAAGTTCGATAACCACAAACATGGATGGCCAAGGAGGGTTAGCAATTGAAACAATTCGGTTCTTCAGAAGATCCTGGCTCACATCGCGATTAAGCAGGATTTGTTTGATCGCGATCTCCTTACTTTTCGCGGGCACGCTTGGGGCAAGCGCTGAAGGAGACGCTGCGGGAAGAAGAGCTGTGCTTTATGTCGCGAAGGGAACCTTCGGTGTTCAGGGTGTTCTTTATACCCTTGATCCGGCCACGGGCGCCGTCCTTACAACGGTCGGTTTGCTGAATGATGTCGCTGGACATAATTACGGAATGGGCGCGCTCAAGCACCACCCGACCACCGGCATTTTTTACGGTGCGACTGCACACAATTCTCCAACGAACCCAGACTATCTCGTGACCGTCAATCCGGTTACCGCTTTGGTTACTCCAATCGGCCCGTTCGGAGCTGTGCTTACGGATATCGCAATCGATCCGACGACGGGGATCATGTATGCGGTCTCTGGTTACAATCAAAAGTTTTACACCATCAATACTGCGACGGGCCTGGCAACTCAGATCGGGTCAACGGGACTTGGTTACCAAAATGGAGGAGGACTGGCGGCCGACAGGACGGGAGTGCTTTTCGGGATCGATAATTTTTCCTTCTACAGCTACAACAAGACGACGGGCAACGCGACGCTCATCGGTCTCACGGGTCTTCCAGATTTGGTAAGAGCGGCGGACTTCAACCCGAGCAATGTGCTCTATGGTCTGGAAGGGGGAGGCGGGATTGACAACTTGCACCTTCGGCTTCTGGTCACCTTCAATCTCACTACAGGCTTGGGTACGCTCGTGGGGGTAATCCCTGTCTACGATCTCGATGCGATGGCCGAGATAGATGCAACTGACCGCCCCCTAAGCTCAGTTGGACGAACTGCATGCAGGCAAGGGGGTTCTACCGGCTAATAAAAAAATCGTAAGAAAAGTCTTGTGAAAGCTCGCGGGTTTTTGCCAAAAGGCACAGTGACTGAGCCTGGATCCGGTAAAGGGCGCTTCTCCCCGACAGCTTCTTTCGCTGGTTCAGGCCTGCAATTCGTCCAACTAATCAATCGGAGGAGCAGAGATTGTTCTATGAAAATGAACACTTTACTTACCGGAAATTCGATAACCACAAACATCAAGACGTACGGAGAGCTAGCGATGAAAATAATGCGCTCCTTCGAAAGATTCTGGGTCACCTCGCGATTGAGCACGGTTTGTTTGATCGCAATCTCGTTGCTTTTCACCAGAGCGGTTTGGGCGAGCACTGACGGAGAGGTTTC
>QHZR01000073.1 GCA_003224755.1 Acidobacteriota bacterium | reverse complement strand
GGCACGGCAAGCGGCTGACACGGCGGAAACCAATGCCCGGATTGCCGGTGATGCCAGCACACTGTCAGCAGCCAATGCGCATGCGGATGCCGGTGACGTGACGACCTTGTCGTCAGCGAACACCTTCACTAGCAATGCGGTTTCGGCGGAGGCGGTGTTGAGAGCCGCTGGGGATGCGGCCGTGCTGGTGTCGGCCAACACCTACACGGACGCGGAGAAGGCGCGGGCGCTGGCAGCGGAAGCGCTCAAGGCGAACCTGGCGGGAGGGAACAACTTCACGGGGGGTTCGCAGAACCTGGCGGCTTCGACCGCTAGCTATCCATCGTTCAATGTGCCGAACAGCGCGACGCCGCTGACATCACCGAATGTGGGCGATGTGTGGTTGGTGAACGTGGATCCGCACCTGAACTTCCGGACGATGAACAACAGCACCGAGATGCTGGCGTTCTTCTCGGACATCACCTCAGCGAATTCGAGTCTTCTGAGCGCGAACAACAGCTGGACGGGTACGAACACGTTCAGCAACCCGATAAGCGGCAGCGTGACCGGATCAGCGAGCACGATCACGGGCAGCGTCGGTGAGAACCAGGTGACGAACCTGACTACCGACCTCGGCAATCTGAGCGGGGCGATCACGCTAGAGACGGGGCGGGCGATGTCGGCCGAGAGCGCGTTAAGTGGGGCGATCACGGCGGAGACGAACCGGGCAACGGCAGCGGAGACGACACTGACCAACACGAAAGCGAGCCTGGCGGGCGGGAACACCTTCACCGGAACGCAAGCTCTGGGTCCGCTGAGCAATGCGGCTTCGCAGCCTTCGAATCTGTTCCGTCTGAATGCTAACGATGCCAGCAATGTTTCCCAGACGGCGCAATTGCAAGCTCTAGTTGACGGTAGCCTAAGCTTCCAGTTCGGACCGACAGCCGGCCCAATTTCTCCGAAGCTGAATATCGACAAGAATGGATTTATCACCTTTGCTGCCGGCCAAACCTTCCCGGGCGCGCAAACATTGACCGCAGGCACGGGCATTAGCATCGTCAGCAATGCAATCAATAACACTGGCGTTACAAGTTTGGTTGGAACCGCGAATCAAATCACGGCCAGCGCCAGCACGGGTGCGGTAACCCTCTCGTTGCCTACAACGGTAGCTGTAAACATCAGCGGGAACGCTGCAACCGCGACGACGGCAACCATTGCCACTTCGTCAACGACGGCCACTAGCGCCGCCACTGCCAGCGCGGTTGGTTTCAACGGAATCACCACCGGAACCAACACGACCTCGACCATGACCGTCGGTACCGGTGGCTCAATTGTTCCCACAGGCACCGGCGTTATCAATGCCACGGAGTTAGGCGGTGTGGCTGCTGCGAACTACGCGCGCACTGATCAAGCGAATACTTTCACCGGCGCAAACATCATGGGCAACACCGCGGCCCAATCCGGCGGGTTGCTGATTCCTCCTTCGCAAAACGGTTCGGGCAAACCATCCTTCCCATTCGATATGGAGGCGGTAAACGGTGCCAATAACCTTCATCTCTTCCGCATCATCGCTCTGGATGGAGGGACTCCGAAGTGGGACTTTCAGTTCTGCAACAACAACAATCCATCGTGCACGCCTACTAGCACTGGCTTCTCGATCGCCAGCACCGGCATCCTTACCTTCGCGGCTGGCCAGGCATTCCCGGGAACCGGTGGCGGGACTGTGACATCCATCACCGCTGGAAACGGGCTGACCGGGGGAACAATCACTACGTCCGGAACGATTGCGCTGGCGAATAGTGGGGTGACTGCTGGAACATTCACGAAGCTGACTGTGGATGCGACCGGACGAGCTACTGTCGGCGCGCAAGCGCAATTTACCGACATTGGCGGATCAATTGTCCCCGCTCAGGTTGGTGCTGGAACGTACAGCATAAATATCAATGGCAGCGCGGGCAGCGCAGCGGTTGCTACCACGGCCACTAATGCCAGCAATCTGCTGCTTGGCACGACTGTGGTCGGCACCACCACATGGAACAACGTGGCGGCTCCGGCAACGCCGGCAGCCAACACCACCGCGGTCTATGTGGATTCGACCACGAAGAAACTCTGCTCGAAAGATGACGGCGGCAATGTGAATTGCACGGGTGCGAGCGCTGCCTCATCTCCGTCAGTGTTCACAAGCACCGGAACGACGGCTCAGACAGGCGTGAAGTTTATTCATGGTAACAGTACGCTCAACAACGGAGGAAATCTGACGGTGACCTTCGGAACGTCATTCACGAATGCCACTTCGTTTGATTGCAACGCAAGTGACGCCACCAATGCTCCTGGAGTTATTGGGGTTCAAAACCAAACGGCGAACTCAATCAAAATTAGCGGAACTGTTTCGTCTGTGTAGGAGTTTAGTGACGCGTGTTTAGTGAGAGTTCATAGTCGAAGTCGCGAGGAGAATTTGCATGAGCAGAATAGTGGCAGCATTGATCACGATGTTGTTAGCGCCGGCGTTGTTCGCACAGAGCGGCAGCGGAGTTCAGACCGCTTCTGTGACGCTTTCATCGGCGCAATTGCTTAGCCTGCATAGTTCGCCTGTCCAGTTAATTCCGCCGCCGGGGGCAGGGAACATCATTAAACCGGTCTCCATCACCCTGCAATACAAAGCAGGATCGGCACCGTACAACGCTTCCGATGGCAATTTCGCGATCGGTACGCCCTCGCTTCCAGGCGCGACGCACGGGCCTGGCGGAGGTTTTATCGATCAGACAAGCGACCAGGTTGCTTACGTCGGCGCCTTCGGAGGAGCTTCTGGCTCCCGGGGCAACTTCGAAAACCAGCCGATAATCGTGCAGCAAAATGGCAGCACAGATTGGACCGCCGGCGATGGCAGTGTTGTCGTTAATATCAGCTACACGATTGTTGCGTTGCAGTAGGCGATCACATGAAGACTTCTGAACAAACCGACATCGCGCTGCCGCTGTCGCCGGAGGTTTCGCGACGACATGGTGAAGATCACGCCGTCATGCCGGGCGAGTTTGCGGGGATGTATCAGGCGGGATTCGACGCGGGATACAAGAGCGGAAAGGAAGCCGGTTATCGCGAGAGTTTTAACGAGAGCAGAGCCGCGGTCCATCAGGGCCCAAACGGGGTTGCAATTAAGGCAGCAGTTGCGGGCAAACCAGCCCCCAAACTTGGACCGCGGCGGATGCTGCTCGGTATGCCATGTGAACGGTGCCGCGTTTACCTGCTGAGCGAGGAGACGCATTGTCCGTGGTGCAAGCAAGCGCAGGCGGCGTAAATGAACGCGGTAAGGGCACGGCTAGCCGTGGCGAATCGATAACTAGAAACGGGCAGCTTTCAGGCGCTGAGAAAGCGCAAAGTTTTGCATTACTGGTGTGGGACGGCAACTTCAGCCGATGCTCCGCCCGAAACCGGCTACGGATGCGGCACTTAGGGCAATCCGCCAGTCTGCGAATGGTGTTTGAAATGCGGTTTATTTGTAGGGGAGGCAATACATGTTTCAGTGCTCAATACGCGTGGCGTTTTTAGGGGCGCTTGTGCTGTGCGCGGGCTGGGGACTCGGGCAGACCGCCAACGTTTACGATCTGCCGGTGACCGATCAGCTGACGGTGAACACTTGCTCGATGGGCGAACCAGTGACGCTCAATGGCACCATTCATTTTTCGTACTCGGTTACGACAGATTCCACCGGCGTGAACCATTTCGCTATCACCGCTGCCAATCAACTGACGGGCGTTGGTAAGAACTCAGGCTTGCCGTATGTCGCCGACGAGTCGGACGAATACGACTCGAATAATGACGACCCATCGGCGGACGTGACGGTGGAACTCAAGTCGGATTTGAAGCCGCAGAGCGGAGGCGCGGGGCTGACCCTGGTGCAGTCGCTGCACATCGTGGTGGATACGACCGGTAACATCAGCGCGCAGGTCGTGAGCAATGCGACCAGCTGCGGAAGCTAGCGTTATGACAACGAGAGCACGTGAGAGATTTTTTGAGGGATCTAAAGGGGGAGCAATGTTTCATCGCACGAAGACCGCAGTCATGATCCTGATGGTGGGATGTGTGGCATTGGGGTGCGCGCCGACGGTGTTGGGGCAGGCAGTGGTCAGCGATTCGCCCATTACCGACCAACTAATAGTCAACGAGTGCAATGGAGAGAATGTTCTTTTGAACGGAACAATGCACAGCGAGATGACTTTCTCTACCAATCCGAACGGAATGACCCATATGAGCTTAAATGCGACCGAACACATGACCGGAGTCGGCATGACCACGGGAGTAAACTACGTTGCAAATGACAGCCAGCATCTCGAGACAAACACCCGCGGATTCGCGCAGGAACAGACCAACAATACGAAGGTCAAGCTGATTTCCCAAGGCCCACAAACTCCCAACATGACGGATCATCAGACGCTTCACGTTGTTATCGACAAGAACGGCGCTCCGAAGGTCGAGATCTCGAAGCACCAGATCAAGTGCAACTAGCCCGCGTAATAGAACGCACCATATGAATTCGGGCTTTGATCGGCGACACTGGTATTTTTGGCTGGACGGACTGCTCGATTGCGAAAGGTCGTTATCGGCAGTTCAAGTCTCGAGCTGTAGACGATTTTGTAGCTGTGAAAGCACTCAATTTCAATCGAACTCAATAGCTTTCCACGAGCAGCCCGCAACAGGTTCAACGCCAATCAGTTCGAAGCCATAGGATTCTACCTGGTCCCGAACCAGATTCTAGCAGCTCCAGTTTTGTCACGATGTAACGTTAGTGAACGACTTAGAAGATCCATAAATCCGTAAGCTATTGATAACATTGGCGTCCCCGAAATGAGCGCGGGATCACACCCGAAAGCAGAGATTTTAGTCACCCCCACAAACAGGATATCGGCGCAGCAAGAAGGCGGTCGCCGAAGGGGACCGTTGTTATGCCATCGTAGAGCACCACTCCCAGTTTGAAGTCATCGCCGCCGCTGTCAGCCAACTTCCTGAGCCCCTTGAAGTCACCCGTGTTCACGGTAGCACCGGCCTTGACTTCGATACCGACCAATGCACCACTCCCAGTTTCAATCACAAGGTCAACCTCGTCCTGGTCTTTGTCCCGGTAGTGATACAAAGCGCAGCTCTCGCCAAACCAAGACGCCTGTTTCAGCACTTCAGAGAAAACAAATGTCTCCAGCAGCGGTCCGAAGATCGAACGGTCTTTCGCAATCCGCTCCGCTGTGGCCCCCAAGAACGCGCCGAGTAGACCCGAATCAAGGAAATGCAGCTTCGGCGTCTTTACCAAACGCTTCAACTGGTTCTGAAACCAAGGTTCCACCCGACGAACGAGAAACAACTGCTCCAGAATGGCGACGTACTTCCTAGTGGTCTTGTCGTCAAACCCAACTTGGCCGCCTATCTGCGTGAAATTGGTGAGCCGACCAGAGTGGTGGGCGAGAACCTGCAGCAGCCGCGGCATTTGGTCAAGCTTTTCCACGTCGGCAACTTCGCGTACATCCCGCTGCACGATAGCTCTTATGTAATCGCGTGCCCATGCCTGGCGCCGCTTTGGATCTCCGCGCCGCAGCATTTCGGGGTAGCCACCGGTAAGCACGGCTTGTATCAGATCCTCACCGATCATCAACTCCGCGGGTTTGCCGAGTTCGCTATCGAACGCAGCTCTTAGGAAATGCGGCTTCTTGCCTCGAATTTCGGCCCGCGAGAGAGGCAGGAGGCTCACGATCTCCATTCGGCCAGCTAGACTCTCCGAGACTTGAGGCAGAGTGAGAATATTGGCTGAACCCGTCAACAGAAACCGGCCGGCGCGGCGATCATCATCCACTGACTTCTTGATGGCCCGGAGGAGGTCGGGCACTCGCTGCACTTCGTCAATGGTGGTCCGATCGAGAGCGCGCACCAACCCAGTTGGATCGCTGCGTGCCGCAGCCAGCACCGTGTCGTCGTCCATGGTGATGAATTCGCGATTGCCCGCAAGCAAGTCGCGGACTAGCGTGGTCTTGCCACACTGACGGGGGCCCGTAACCATGACAACCGGAGTGTCCTTGAGCGCGGTGGTCACCAGTTCGGCACAAAAGCGAGGAAAGAGCGCACGATCAGTATCGTCCATGCCGGGTGGAGGCTCCGTCCAATTCGGATTAATGTTGCGTCTATTTCGGATTATAGACTCGTCTGATCCGGAACGAAAGCTGGAAAGGCGCCGGGCGGCGCGACTGATTCCGGCTGGGTGGTGGGGCTACTCCTACCTGGGTGTGTGAGATACATGGGGGTGTCCTCCCAGATCGAGCCTGTATCTTCCGATCTGGTTCCTTCATCGCCCCTGTGTCGTTACAGCTTTGCCTTAGTCAGTCGGCGCAGAAGACTTTCCTTGGCGGCGTGCGTTCGACGGAGTTCTCCCAGTACGGACTGGAATGCAGTCACTCGACCTTGCCGGACCGCAAGATCACGCAGGTCAGTCAGCAGAGTGACAGCTTTGTCGTACTCGTTGGGCTGCCGCTTTCGGATATGCGCTGCAATCTGGTTCCAAGTCGCTTCTTCGCGGTTCTCCAATTGGTCCAGATAGCGAGCGCGGTTGGCCTCGTCCTCCGCTTTCCGGCGTACCGCTTCTGCCGCTCGCTTCGCCTCCAGTAACCGGTCCCTTTCTTCCGCACGGGCATGGGCCAATGTCATGAGATCACCGGCAGTGCGCCGCCGAATTGCGTCGGGCACGGACAACGTGCGTAGCACACTCTGTTGCTCGAAACGTCGCAGCAGTCCGATCTTCCACCATCCACCGGGTTCCGAGACTGCGGCAACGAGCAAATTGTTCTTTTCCTTTTCGGGCATGCTCTGAATCCAAGCCGCCAGTTCCTCCCGATCTGGGCCAGTGTTCAACGGCGCCGAAGCCGATGCAGCAACTTCAACGAGATCCTCGTCTATTCCAAGAAACTCGATCAGCGAACGGAGCGGAGCGGACAATTCGCCAAGACCAGCAGGCACCGCTGGCTCCAGTTCGTCCTCGGCGAACTCTTCATTCTGGGCGCAAAGCAGCCATCCGAGGTAAAGGCAACGGGTGTCTCCGCGCAGAAGCTCCGAGCGCAGCGACATCAGCGATCCCATCCATCCTGTCCCGTCATCCCAGTCATCGTACTCTGACTGATTTTCAAACGCGACGATCACAGAGTTTCCGGCTTTTCGCACGTGAGCCGCTTCGCCTGGGAGCATGGTTCTGAACACTCTGTAGTCAACCAATTCCTGCGGAAGGCGGAGATGGAATTCACGTGCTCCCCAGTTTGTAAGGTAAAGAAACGCGTCGAAGTACTTCTCCAGAAGTTTGAGGGGATCTGCTTTCAGATCCCCCCATTCGTAGTGATTCGTGAAACTCGTGGAAGTAATCGCGGCGCGCGTGGAGATGGATCGCAATTCGGCGATTTCAGCTCTTGTCAGCGCCCGGTCGATCGCCCGGAAATCGTAGTACTGGTATTCGCTCACTCAGAATCCCCTGCGCCAGTGGCGGTACGCCGTGATCCACTCTGCACCGCCGGGCGCTGGCGTTGGCAACGGCAGATCAAGGATTCCGATCCTCTGCCGGGTTTTGTCGCGGCGGCAAATCGCTACAATCGAGCCATCACGTGTCATGTCCACCTTCTCCACAACAACGTCAACACCGAGGACATTTGTGGAAAAAGGCAGGGCGAGATGATCCTCCATCATCGTGAGGAAACCGACAGCCTGCTCCTCCTCGGTATACGCATCCACGCCGCTTGTTCAATCAGTTTCTCCAGTTTCGCTTTGCTGAATGACGGAAGATTGGGGTCGGGGTCGCGCTTCAGCTTGCGTACATCCATGTGGACCACAACGGTCTTGGTGTTCTGGTGCGTCATATCCCTCCATTCCCATCAGAAGCGTTCAATCGCTGGACGACGGCGCGTCTGCGGCCGCGGCGCCAATTCTATAGCCGATTGCGCCGTAGCCTTTTAGCCGCCGGGCGTACATTCGGGCCAGCATCAGCACGTGACAATCGACATAGTCGTAGACGCGGACGACATGCTTAGCATCGTGGAGTCGATGGAGACGGCCAACATACTGTTGCAACGTCCCCTTCCAGGAAATTGGCATCGCCAAGAACAGCGTATCCAGACGAGCATCGTCAAAGCCCTCGCCAATGTAGCTGCCAGTTGCCAGGATGACTCTTGGCTCGCTCTCCGGAACAGCCGCAATAGCTTCCGCAATCGTTCGGCGCTGTTTCTTGCCCATGCCGCCTCTTAGCACAAACACGTTGCTCACTTTGCCAGAGAGCGCCGTCTCGAAATACTTCAAGTGATTAGTCCTGCCGGTGAGCAGCAGCGGTGAGCGTCGGTCTCCGACAGCGCACAGCAGATCGGCCAGGATTAGTTCATTGCGAGCACGGTCATCTGCATGTGCTGCGTACACTTCCTGAATCGTTGTATCGATCTGCTCGGGCGGCAGGCAAAACTCGGTCAACCGAGGAATCACTTCATGTTCGAACGGCGTGACTGCGGTCATCGAACGTGCGCTGAGCTTATGTCGTATCGGACCGCACTGCATGTAGATGATCGGGTGGTGTCCGTCTTTGCGCTCGGGGGTTGCCGTTAGACCAAGGATGTACCTCGCCTTTACTTGTTTCATCACTTGCTCAAAGGTGAATGCGGACAAATGGTGGCATTCATCGACAATGACGTGCCCGTATTCTGCGACGAAGTCTTTGACTCCCTCTCTGCCGTGGGTGCTTTGGATGATGGCGATATCCACGGTGCCATTACGTTCGCTTTTCCCGCCTCCAACCTGGCCGATTAATTTGGCTGAAAGATCGAGAAACATCGCCAACCTCGCATGCCACTGATCCAGCAGTTGTTGGCGGTGAACCAGTACGAGGGTATTCACCTTTCGCGCCGCGATCAGCCATGCGGCCACTGCGGTCTTGCCGAAAGCAGTAGGAGCGCAGAGGACACCCTCGTCGTGTTCAGCAATCATGGAAACAGCATCTTGCTGCGATGGGCGTAGTTGGCCGCAGAACTTCACGTCAATTGAATGTCCCGCGCACCGCTCGTCACGGATGTCTGGCTTGATGTGATGTGCTTCAAACAACTCCATTACTTCGACCAGACACCCGCGCGGCAAAGCAATGTGGTTGGCGAGATCCTCGCCGCACGCGATTATTCGCGGCTTGTTGAATGTGGGAAGCCGCATTGCTTGTGCCTTATAGAATTCAGGATTCTGAAATGCGGCCAGCCGGAGCAGACGGTTCAGCATCGCCGGAGGCAGCCCATTCTTTTCGATATACAGGAGGTTTGCGCGAACGATTTGAACCGCGGGTGGAAACGGTCCTGGTATTGGGCGTTCCACGTTCTTTTGTGACGGCGGCAGCGCCCAGGGATCTTGCGGGGCATCGTCTACAATGCTGATCCTGACACCAATGAGATCTCCTCGTTTTTGAGCTTCCCGCACGACTACCTCGACTGCGTCAGCCGACATTCTTTCTACGCTTGCCAGAAATGCCCACTGATCTTGGTACGGACGAAATTCTGAATCGATAAAAGCACTGTTTCCGTCTGCACGCGGAACCTTTTGCAGAGGCAGAGCGATCAGGCTGCCAAGACCTCCCTTGGGCATCGTGTCCTGGTTGGGGAAGAATCGGTCGTATGACTCCAGACCCACTTGTTGGCGGAACTCCATAGTTCGAGTGAGAATTGCGCAGCCCAATTTTCGCGCGGCAGCCGCAGGAATTGCCCGATTGAAGAATATCCACACATGGCCGCCGTTTCCCGAGCGGGAACGTTCTAAGACCGCAGGCACATTCATCTCGCGACAGGACTTGAGGAACGCGGCGGCGTCCTTCTGCCACGTCCTCTTATCGAAATCGACCGCCAGGAACCAGCAGGTCTCGTCCTGCAGAAGCGGATAAATTCCCACTGTATGGTCCCCGACAAGATGGCCACGCACAACGTCTTGAGTTAGGGATATTTGGTTTATGGCAAACACCTGGGAGTTCGATATGGAGTCCGTGCAGAAAGCAATCGAGTTTTCATTCAAACGTCGCGGCACATCACTCCCTGAGGACATTCCTTTTGCGCTCACAGACGGTTTTCTGGATGACGCGCAAAAGAAAGTGCAATGGAATGCATTCGTCAACCGCTTGGATGCCGACGAGGAGAGGCCAACTCTCGCAGAGGTCGGTGCCGTTCTTCGGACATTCCTTTTGCGCTCACAGACGGTTTTCTGGATGACGCGCAAAAGAAAGTGCAATGGAATGCATTCGTCAACCGCTTGGATGCCGACGAGGAGAGGCCAACTCTCGCAGAGGTCGGTGCCGTTCTTCGCACCTTCCTTTTGCCGTGCATTTCGAAAGAATCAGAACAGGAATCACGCGTGCAGTGGAGTCCAACGTAAAAGTCCTTTATGCGGCTGTTGCGGATGTCGAGCACAACCATTGCATGGAATTTCTCAGCGATCGTGGCTTCTCGTGGGTACGCGCGAATCAGCGGCGCTTCCATCGGAAGGAGCACTGGAAACGAGGTGAGCTCGGGCTCCGGATAAATGGCATCGCCAAAACCGAT